>NZ_FOTH01000027.1:0-81236 GCF_900114515.1 Pseudomonas sp. NFACC46-3 | reverse complement strand
GCCCTGGAGCCCGGCGACGCGGTGGATCAGGTCGATTGAGTGAGCTTGAGAGGGGGCTGCTGCGCAGCCCAGCGGGAGCAAGCTCCCTCGCCACAGGTCACTTTTTTCGAGGCAACAAAAAACCGTGCCCGGATCGCTCCGAGGCACGGTTTTTTTACTGCGGTCTTACTTGTTGACCGCGTCGGTCAGGCCTTTGGCCACAACCAGCTTGATCACTTTCTTGGCAGCGATTTCGATGGCAGCGCCAGTCGAAGGGTTGCGGCCGGTACGGGCAGGACGCTCGGTGACTTTCAGCTTGCCAACACCTGGCAGAGTGATTTCGCCGCCATTTTCCAGCTGATCGGCAACGACTTGGCCCAGTTGGTCCAGCAGCGAACGCACGGTAGCTTTTGGTGCGTCTACAGATTCAGCCAAATCAGCGATCAGTTGGTCTTTAGTAAGAGCCATGTAGTGTTCCTTCCCTATCAAATTCATATGGATTGCAGAGTGCAGTGTCAGCCATCGAGCCCGATCTCTCTTGATCAGGCACCCTCGGCAATCACCACGACGGATCGGGGTAATAGATGCCGAAAACCGGGATTGGTTCGACCTGACAGATGCTGAATGCACGCTTAACGCAGTGACTTCGCGTAAGACCGGGCAAAACTAGCACAACGCCTCTGAAATATCCGCCTCTAGCTACCCATTTGGTCAGCTTTCTTGCGCTAAAACGTTAAAAAAATGCATATAGGATGTCGGACGGGTCTGAAAGGGCCTTTGCCGGGTTCCAAAACCAGTGATTGCGGTACACTGGGCCCCTTTTCGGGGAGCGCGCCCTCCTCTCTTTCAACAACCGAGAAATCCATGCCGATCCGTCATTGCATCGTCCACCTGATCGACAAAAAACCCGACGGCACCCCTGCTGTGCTCCATGCCCGCGACTCCGAACTGGCAGAGTCCACGGCCATCGAGAATATGCTCGCCGACCTCAACGAGAGTTATAACGCCAAGCAAGGCAAGGCCTGGGGTTTTTTCCATGCCGAGTCCGGGGCGCATCCGTTCAGCGGCTGGCTGAAGGAGTACCTGGACGGCGGCAAGGACTTCACCGCCTTCAGTCGCGTGGCGGTGGAACACCTGCAGAAACTGATGGAAGAGTCCAACCTGTCGGTGGGCGGCCACGTGCTGTTCGCGCATTACCAACAAGGCATGACCGACTACCTGGCCATCGCCCTGCTGCACCACAGCGAAGGTGTGGCAGTGACCGATGAGCTGGACGTGACCCCGTCCCGCCACCTGGACCTGGGCCAGTTGCACCTGGCGGCACGGATCAATGTGTCGGAGTGGCAGAACAACAAGCAATCGAAGCAATACATCTCGTTCATCAAGGGCAAGAACGGCAAGAAGGTCTCGGAATATTTCCGTGATTTCATCGGCTGCCAGGAAGGTGTCGACGGCCCCGGTGAGACCCGCACCCTGCTCAAGGCCTTCAGTGACTTCGTCGAAAGTGAAGACCTGCCGGAAGACGATGCCCGGGAAAAGACCAAGACCCTGGTCGACTACGCCAGCAGCCAGGCCAAGCTCGGCGAGCCGATGGGCCTGGAAGAACTGTCCGAGCTGATCGACGAAGATCGACCGAAAGCCTTCTACGATCACATCCGCAACAAGGACTACGGGTTGTCGCCGGAAATCCCGGCGGATAAACGCACCCTCAACCAGTTCCGCCGCTTCACTGGTCGCGCCGAGGGCTTGTCCATCAGCTTCGAAGCGCACTTGCTGGGCTCCAAGATCGAGTACGACGAAGAGGCTGGCACGCTGATCATCAAGGGCCTGCCCACGTCGCTGACCGACCAGCTCAAGCGGCGTAATTGATGCTCGGTAGGGTGCTGAAGAAATTCCTGCTGATTCTGCTGGTGGTGGTGGCCTACCAGAACTGGGGCAAGATCGAGCGGGTATTCAACCCGTCACAGATGGTTTCCGAGCAGATTCGCAGCAACGCCCGCGTCGTGCTGTATGCCACCGACTGGTGCGGCTACTGCAAGGCCACCCGGCGGTTCCTGGATGAGAAAGGCGTGCCGTTTCGCGAGTTCGATATCGAGAAAGATGCCGAAGCGCGCAAGGCCTACGAGGCGTTGGGCGGCCGGGGGATTCCGATCCTCGATGTGAATGGCACGTTGATGCGTGGGTATGAGCCGGAGCATATTCTCAAGGCGTTATCTGCCATCTAGTCATCGCCGCAAATCCCCTGTGGGAGCGAGCTTGCTCGCGATAGCGGTGGGTCAGCTTGCATCAATGCTGGATGTGTCGCCGCCATCGCGAGCAAGCTCGCTCCCACAGGTCATTCGTTGCTCAGCGCGCCTCGATCCGAAACCCGAACCGCGGAAAGTGCACATGCACCACCCCGCCACGCTCATCTTCGCGACGCAGGATCAATTCTTCGCGGCCAGCAAACAGTAACTCCCCAACCACCGGATCAACGCCATAGTCCGTCGCGGCTATGCTTACCTGCTGCCCTGCGGTGAACCCGTTCGGCTCTTCGAACGACTCATCCGGCAGCGCTTGCGGCGTCGCGTTGCGGGCAACGTCCAAGGCTTCTTCGGCACTCATCTGGCTCGAGGCACCATGGCCGAAACCCAACACCCGCGCCAACCAGGCCGAGACAGCCGGATAGGCATCCACCAGCGACGAGGTGACCGGAGTGCCCTTGAGGAACCACAGTGGATGGGCCATGGCGAAGTCGGCAATCGACGGATCACCCAACAGGAAATCGCCCTCCTCGCGCTGCAACTGTTGCTCGAGACGCGCCATGATCGTCGGCCATTGGTGCTTGGCCTGCTCGGCGGCCAAGCGTGTCGTCGTGCCGCCACTGAACAGCCCGGCGCGGTCGCTGATGAACGCCTTGATCGCTTCGGGCGATAGCTTGGCGAACCGCACCGCCACCGATTCCGGCTGGAACACCAGGCTCACCGCATGCTGGAACACCACCGAATCGGCCCACGCAGCAAAGGATGCGGCAAGCATTTCCCGGCCTTCGGGGAACAGCGCCGGCGAGGCTTTTTCCTGCTCCAGGCGGCGGGCCATCAGCGACGTATCGCAATAGATATCCGCGCCGACCTGCAACACCGGCGTCTTGCGGTAGCCACCCGTCAGCGCCGTCAGGTCAGGCTTGGGCATCATCGGCGGGATGCTCACCGAACGCCAGGACAGCCCCTTGAAGCCCAGCAGCAGCCGGGCCTTTTCCGCGAAAGGAGACGTAGGGTAATGATGAAGGATCAGCTCTGACATGAGATTAGCCACTGCAGGAATGAAGTCCTACAGCTTAGCGCGCCTGATCGGGACAGCCTACCGGCCTGATAAAGGCCTATCAGCCCGGCTGATCGAGCGACAGCGCACTGGCCACCAGGCATTCCTTGGCGCTTTTCTTGAGTTTTTTGATCAGCCGCTCCTGGCGCAGGGCCTCGCCCTTGTCGCGACAGGCCTCGGTGTACACCAAAGCCACTGCCGGGCTGGAAAGGAAGAAACGTGCACCCTTGCCACTTTGATGCTTGGTGAAACGCCGCACCGGGTCATCGCTGATGCCGCAGTACAGCGAACCGTTGGCCGCCCGCACCAGGTAGACGAACCAGGGTTTGTCCGGTTCGGCGGGGCCTTGTGCTGGCAGATCGGGAGAGGGGGTGGCGGTCGTCACTAGATGTTCAACAGGTCGGCAAAGACAAGCCGCGATCTTATCAGCGACTGGCCTGGAACGCCCGCAGCCCCTTGAGCGCCTGGGCCCTGACAGCGTTACGTACCAGTGGTGTCCAGCCCAGCAACAGGCCCTTGGCACCCAATGCCTGGCGAGACCAGCGCCACAGATCGAAGCTGTCGTGGTGCTCGCAGATCTTGCCGTCGCGAAAAACGAAGCGTGCCTGAATGTCATTGATCACCACGTTGCCGGTCTGGCTGAACAAGTACGTCGCCACCCAATGAGCACCACCGGTACGCTCATCACTGCGCACGTTATCGAAGGTCAGGGAAAAGTCCTTGGCCCGGGTCGTCAGCATGCGCCACATGTCGCCGGCATCGCGCCCGCGCAGCTCACCGAACGCCGGATCGCTGAACAGCACGTCGTCGGTGTAGCAAGCGCTCATGGCTTCGGCGTCCAGGCGTTGGAAGGCCTGGTAAAAACGGCTGATCAAGGCGTTATAGGCATCACTCATGGACAGGCTCCGAAAAACGTTTCAGTAGGCCAGCACGATAATCTGCCGCCGCCGGGAAGACTATCGTCATTCGCCATGAAAATGATATCAACGAAGATCAGCGACCCTTTCGCTGCTGACCCCGACGTACAACGCCCGGCCTGCGCCGATGCCGGCGATGATCGCCCCCAGGCCAACCAGGCCGAAGATCCAGCCCAGGGCGTTCCAGCCGCCGGTCAAGTCGTGGACCACACCCACCGCGAACGGCCCCAGCGACGCCAGCGTATAACCGAAACCCTGGGCCATGCCGGAAAGGTTGGCGGCCACGTGGGCGTCCCGCGAACGCAGCACGATCAGTGTGAGCGCCAGGCTGAATGATCCGCCCTGTCCCAAGCCCAGCAGGATCGCCCAGCCCCACAAGCCATCGAGCGGAGCGTAGAGGCTACCGAACAACCCGCCCAGGACCATGAGCATGACGATCACGATGGCCAGGCGCTGGTCCTTGCCACGTGTTGCCAACCAGGGCGCCGCGAGGGAACTGATCAACTGCACGATGACCGAACCGGATAGCACGAGCCCGGCCTGGGTCGGCGTCAGGCCACGTCCAATCAGGATCGACGGCAGCCAGCCAAAGACGATGTAGGCCAGGGACGATTGCAGCCCCATGTACAACGTCACTTGCCAGGCCAGGGGATCACGCAGCAAGCCGCGGACTCGATAAGCCACTTGGTGGGCACCGTGTTTCTCGCCCACTTGCGGTAACCAGAACACCGAGGCCAGCAGCGCCGGGACCACCCAGAAACCCAGGCCCAAGGCCCAGCTGTGGCCAAGCTGCTCGCTCAGCGGCACGGTCGCCCCGGCCGCCATCGCCGCGCCCAGGCACAAAGCCATGGTGTAGACGCCGGTCATGGTGCCGGCCTGCTTGGCGAAGTCGCGCTTGACGATGCCCGGCAACAGCACGCCGATCACACCAATACTCGCGCCGGCCAGGATACTGCCGACAAACAGCCCGACCTGGCCGAAGGCGCTGCGCAAGACAATCCCGCCCGCCAGCGTCAACAAGATCCCCAGCACCACGCGCTCGGCACCGAAGCGCCGCGCCAGCACCGGCGCCAGCGGCGCGAACAGGCCCAGGCAAAGCACAGGCAATGTGGTCAGCAAACCGGCCTGGGCAGCCGACAGGTCGAGGCTTCTTGACACTTCGCTGAGCAACGGCGCCATGCTCGACAATGCCGGACGCAGGTTCAGCGCCACCAGGATCAGCCCGAGCAGCAACAGCCAGGGCCGGCGCACCAACGGAGGGCGCTGCTGGGCCTGCTCATCGTCGGCCTCGGCGTCGATCAACAGTTCTTCAAGTTCGGCGGCGCGTTTGGGCGCCGTCGAAGTGGCAGGGTCAAGCAGGTCGCGGGACATGGAAAGCTCGGGTTCGGGGCTCAGGGTTTCAAGCGCTCAGGGTTCATTGATCAACTGGCGACACAGGGACTTGGCCCGTTGCGGGTCCTGTTGCTCGACGGCGTCCAGGATTTCGACGTGCAGGTCGAAGACATGTTGATGACGCGGGGCGATATTGAGGCTCTGGCGCAACTGTGCGCCGATGACGCTGGAGAAGTAGCGATAGAGTTCACTGAGCGCAGGGTTGTGCGCGGCATCTACCAAGAGGCGGTGGAACACCAGGTCGCAGGCGATGTACTGCTCCAGGTCGCCGTGATAATGCTCACCGCTGTCTTGCAGCGCCCGGCGCAAGGCAAGTAAATCCTCATCGGTGCGCCGCACCGCCGCCAGGCCAATGGCCTCCACCTCCAGGATATGCCGGGTTTCCCGGGCCTGTTCCAGCGAACAACGGGATAGCACCTTGAGCGTATCCAGCGGATCAACCACCGCCCGCACGTAGCTGCCATCGCCCTGGCGGATCTCGATCAACCCGGAAAACGCCAGCACGCGCATGGCTTCCCGCACGGTGTTGCGGCTGATACCCAGCTCCGCCACCAACTCCGGCTCGGTGGGCAAGCGCTGGCCGACGCCCCACACACCATCGCTGATACGCCGACGCAATTGTTCCAAGGCCTGGTCGACCAGGGAGCGTTTCATCAATGGAGAAATAGCTGACATAGAATTCGCCCTTTCATCCAATCATAGGATGAATTTTCTGACATGTTAGTCAGCTTCGCGTAGGACGGCAACCGCCTAGGGTCAACGGGAGGTAAAGAAACGAGATTTTCAATTAGTCAAAATTACCCTTTGAGGGTAATTTTAAGGACAAGGCACGCCGTTTCATGGAAAAGAACACACCCCACTACGCCTTGGCGGCGATACAGGCAGATGTCAGGCGACTTAAAGGGAAAGCGTTCACCAGCACTGCGAAGAACACTGCTCGGACGCTCGGTTTAAACGTCTCGGACATGCAGCAGGTCATTCATGGGCTTGAGCGAAAACAGTTCTACAAATCGATGACCACCTATGACGATCATCGAGTCTGGCATGACGCCTACCACGCCAATTCACACGGTCTGCAGATTTACCTGAAGGTGACGTACCGCCCCAGCGGAGGCCCACCGGTAATTTCCTTCAAGGAGAGAAACTCATGAAACACCAGCAATGCTTCAGCTGTGGTGCCCCGGAAGGCATGTTGCATTTCGAAGGTCGCGGCGAAACCATGAGCGTCAAGGGACTGGAACGCCGGGTCGATGACTTGTCTGGCTGGGAATGTCAGATGTGCGGCGAAGTCGAGCTCGATTCAAGCTGCTCGGATCGCTACGACCATGCAGGTGATGAGCTGGTCAACGCGGCCAGGCGAATGATCGGCGAAGAGATCAAACGTGTCCGGCGCAAACTGCATCTATCGCAAAAGGAAGCGGTACTGCTGCTATCGGGCGGTGGACACAATGCGTTTTCCCGCTACGAGCGCGGCGAGGTAGTGCCACCCAAGGCGTTGATCTTGCTGATGCGCCTGCTTGATCGCTATCCGCATTTGCTTGCCGATGTCCATGCCTTCGCTGAAGACGCAGACTTGCGGCAATTCAAAACGACGGTGCACAAGGAACACGAGACCCTCACGGCTTGCTGAGCGGCCCATTAAAAACAAACCCGGACAAGTCCGGGTTTATTTCACTGCCTAAGGCCGGATCAATGCAGGATCTGGCTCAGGAACAGCTTGGTGCGGTCGTTCTGTGGGTTGTCGAAGAAGTCGTTCGGCGCGGCCTGTTCGACGATTTCACCCTTGTCCATGAAGATCACGCGGTTGGCCACGGTGCGGGCAAAGCCCATTTCGTGGGTCACGCAGAGCATGGTCATGCCGTCTTCGGCCAAGCCGATCATGGTGTCGAGTACTTCCTTCACCATTTCCGGGTCGAGAGCCGAGGTCGGCTCGTCGAACAGCATGATTTTCGGCTTCATGCACAGGGCACGGGCGATAGCCACACGTTGCTGCTGACCGCCGGAGAGCTGGCCCGGGTACTTGTGCGCCTGCTCTGGAATGCGTACGCGCTCCAGGTAATGCATGGCGATTTCCTCGGCCTTGCGCTTGGGCATCTTGCGTACCCACATCGGCGCCAGGGTGCAGTTCTGCAGGATGGTCAGGTGCGGGAACAGGTTGAAGTGCTGGAACACCATGCCGACTTCACGGCGGATCGCTTCGATCTGCTTGAGGTCGTTGGTCAGTTCCACACCGTCGACCACGATGCGACCCTGCTGGTGCTCTTCCAGGCGGTTGAGGCAGCGGATGGTGGTGGACTTGCCGGAGCCCGACGGGCCGCACAGCACGATACGCTCGCCCTGCTTGACGTTCAGGTTGATGTCTTTCAACACATGGAACTGGCCGTACCACTTATTGACGCCCTGCATCTGAATAATGCCTTCAGGGCTCACAGGCTGTTTGATCGCTTCACTCATAAACTACGCTCCTAACGCTTGTGGCCAGTGTCCAGCTTGCGTTCCAAATGCATGGAATAGCGGGACATACCAAAACAGAAAATCCAGAACACCAGGGCGGCGAACACATAGCCTTCGGTGGCCATGCCCAGCCATTTCGGGTCGGCGGCAGCTTGTTTCACGCTGTTGAGCAGGTCGAACAAGCCGATGATGATCACCAGGCTCGTGTCCTTGAACAACGCAATGAAGGTGTTGACGATACCCGGGATCACCAGCTTCAGGGCTTGCGGCAGAATCACCAGGCCCATGCTGCGCCAGTAACCCAGGCCCATCGCTGCGGCCGCCTCGTATTGCCCCTTGGGAATGGCTTGCAGGCCACCACGCACCACTTCGGCAATGTAGGCCGACTGGAACAGGATCACCCCGATCAGCGCCCGCAGCAGCTTGTCGAAGTTCATGCCTTCAGGCAGGAACAGCGGCAGCATCACCGAGGACATGAACAGCACTGTGATCAACGGCACGCCGCGCCAGAACTCGATGAAGGTCACGCAGACCACGCGAATCGCCGGCATGTTCGAACGTCGCCCCAGCGCCAGGACGATGCCCAGTGGCAAGGCGCCGACAATACCCACGGTCGCGATCACCAGGGTCAGCATCAGCCCCCCCCATTGGCTGGTCGCCACGGCGTCCAGGCCGAACACGCCGCCGTGCAGCAGGCACCAGGCGCTGATCGGATACAGCACCAGGAAACTCAGGCCGTAGATTGCCTTGCGCGGGAAGCGCGAGATGAACAACGGCGCCACACCGATCACTGCCAGCCACACGGTCAGGTCGACGCGCCAGCGCAGGTCTGCCGGGTAGTAGCCGTACATGAACTGCCCGAAGCGCTGCTGGATGAAGACCCAGCAGGCGCCTTCCTTGGTGCAGTCGGCGCGGGTGGTACCGACCCAGTTGGCATCGAGGATCGCCCATTGCACCAGGGGCGGCACGATCAGGTAGATCAGGTAGAACGCGAACAGGGTCAGCAGCGTGTTGATCCAGCTGGAGAACATGTTGGCGCGCATCCACGCCACCACGCCGATGCTGCTGCCCGGCGGGGGCATGTCTGGTTTGAAAGTATGAGTCGTCATGCGCGTTTCCTCACCGCTCGATCAGCGCAATGCGCTTGTTGTACCAGTTCATCAGCAACGAAATGCTGATACTGATCGCCAGGTACACACTCATGGTGATCGCAATCACCTCGATGGCCTGGCCCGTCTGGTTCAACACTGTGCCGGCAAACAGCGAAACCATTTCCGGGTAGCCGATACCGGCCGCCAGGGAGGAGTTTTTCGCCAGGTTCAGGTATTGGCTGGTCAACGGCGGAATGATCACACGCAGGGCCTGCGGGATGATCACTTTGCGCAGGGTCGGACCGTTGCGCAGTCCCAGGGAACGGGCGGCTTCAGTCTGACCGTGGCTGACCGACTTGATGCCCGAGCGCACGATCTCGGCGATGAACGCCGCGGTGTACACGGTCAAGGCCAGGGTCAAGGCCAGCAGTTCCGGGATCAGCACCCAGCCACCGACGAAGTTGAAGCCCTTGAGCTCCGGCATTTCCCAATGCACCGGCGCACCAAAAAGCAGCGCGCTCAACGCAGGGATCACCAGGAACAACGCCAGGCCGACCCAGAACTTATGAAACGGCTCGCCTGTCGCTTCGAAACGCTTGTTGGCCCAGCGCGTCATCAGCACGATGGCGACGATCGCCAGCACTACGCTGATCACGAATGGCCAGAACCCTTCGGCCACCAGCGCGGCAGGCATGTTCAGACCCCGGCTGCTGACAAAGAAGGTGTCGCCGAAGTTATGGGCGGCCCGCGGTCCTGGCATGCTCAGGAATACCGCGAAGTACCAGAACAGGATTTGCAGCAGTGGCGGGATATTACGGAAAACCTCGACATAAACGGTTGCCAGCTTGGAGATGATCCAGTTCTGCGACAGCCGTGCCACGCCGATAATGAACCCCAGGATGGTTGCCAGGATCACGCCGATGAACGTGACCAGCAGCGTGTTGAGCAACCCGATGAGAAAGACCCGGGCATAGCTGTCCGCTTCGGTGTAGTCGATCAGGTGTTGGGCGATGCCGAAACCGGCACTGCGCTCCAGGAAGCCGAAACCGGAGGTGATGCCTCGGTGCTGAAGATTGGTTTGTGTGTTATCGAACAGAAACCAGCCCAGCGCGATAACCGCCACGACAGTGACGACTTGAAATACCCACGCACGCACTCGTGGATCGCTGAGGCTGAGCCTCTGCTTAGGTGCGCCGATTGAATTTTGCATGAAGTGCCCCGCAAAGAATGGAACAGAACATCACCCGGTGGTTGGCCCACCGGGTGATAGAACCATCAGCGCACTGGTGGTGCGTATTGAATGCCGCCAGCGTTCCACAGAGCGTTCAAGCCGCGATCGATTTCCAGCGGAGTGCCCTTGCCGAGGTTGCGCTCGAACATTTCACCGTAGTTGCCGACCTGCTTGACGATCTGCACAACCCAGTCTTTCGGCAGTTTCAGGTCTTTGCCGTATTCACCGTCAGCGCCCAGCATACGAGCGACGTCAGGGTTCTTGGTGGACTTGGCTTCGGCCTCGACGTTCTTCGAGGTCACACCCGCTTCTTCAGCGTTGAGCAAGGCGTAGCCAGTCCAACGGACAATGGCCAGCCACTCGTCGTCGCCGTTACGCACGACTGGGCCCAGGGGCTCCTTGGAAATGGTTTCCGGCAGAACCACGTAGTCCTTTGGCGAAGCCAGCTTGCTGCGCTGAGCGAACAGCTGGGATTTGTCCGAGGTCAGCACGTCGCAACGACCGGATTCCAGCGACTTGGCGCTTTCATCGGAGGTGTCGAAAGTGATCGGGGTGTACTTCAGGCCGTTGGCGCGGAAGTAGTCGGAAACGTTCAGCTCGGTGGTGGTACCGGCCTGGATGCAGATGGTTGCACCGTCCAGTTCCTTGGCGCTCTTGACGCCCAGCTTGTTGTTCGCCAGGAAGCCGATGCCGTCGTAGTAGGTGATGAAGCCTGGGAATTTCAAGCCCATGCCCGCGTCACGGGAGCTGGTCATGGTGGAGTTGCGCGAGAGCATGTCGATTTCGCCCGATTGCAGCGCGGTGAAGCGCTCCTTGGCGTTCAACTGGCTGAATTTGACCTTGGTCGCATCGCCAAATACAGCAGCGGCCACGGCACGGCAGAAGTCAGCGTCGATACCGACGATCTTGCCGTTCGAATCAGGCACCGAGAAACCCGGCAGGCCATCACTCACACCACATTGCACAAAACCTTTTTTCTGCACGGCATCCAGAGTTGCACCCGCCTGAGCGAACCCGCTGACACCAAGGACTGCTGCTGCAGTCATGACGGCCAGGGTGGATTTCAGTAACTTCATTCAAACCTCCAGTTTTGCTCTTGTTGTGTCGGAGCTCGAGTCCTGTCGCACCCTTTTGAGGCATTGCCGACCCTTGTTGGCTTTTTTTAGGGTCAACCGACGTCTGGACCTTCGCTATGAGTCTAATAATGAGGATGTCCGTAAACAGCGGTCATGCCCATCTCTCACCAATCGGCCGAACGGGCTGTAGCCCTTCACGTTCGCGAAGCCCGTAGCGGCTGCTGGCGAACATTCATCACCGGATTTCTGATATCCCATGCGTAGCGGTGAACTGATAGTGTTACCGCACAGCGTAAGAATCATCACTCAGGTACACCCATAGCAAAGCCCGTACCAGACCGCTGCGCTTAGCCCTTGTAAAACACGTCAAGACAAAAACTTTCAACTTTGCGACATCTAATTAACTGAGACACCGGACACGCACTGTAATCACGCACTGATTGGGCGCGCCCGCACAGATTTGGAGCACAACCATGACCGACCCCCTGATTCTCGAGCCCAGCAGCACTGCCGACGCGTGCGTTATCTGGCTTCACGGCCTGGGCGCCGATCGTTTTGATTTCCTGCCAGTCGCCGAAATGTTGCAGCAAAGTTTGCTTACCACACGTTTCGTTCTGCCCCAGGCACCGACCCAACCAGTAACGATCAACGGCGGCTATGAGATGCCCAGTTGGTACGACATCCGCGCCTTGAGCCCCGCCCGGGCCATTGACGAACAGCAGCTCGAAGCTTCGGCACAACGGGTCATCGACCTGATCGAAACCCAGCGAGCCAGCGGAATAGACGCCTCGCGGATTTTCCTGGCGGGTTTCTCCCAAGGCGGCGCGGTGGTCTATCACACGGCATTCGTGAAATGGCAGGGCCCGCTGGGCGGCGTGGTCGCGCTGTCTACTTATGCCCCGACTTTCAGCGATGAGCTGCAATTGTCGGCCAGCCAGCAACGCATTCCGGTCCTGGCGCTGCACGGGCAATACGACGAAGTGGTACTCAACCCCATGGGGCGGACCGCGAAAGAGTATTTAAAGCAGCATGGTGTCACCGTGACATGGCAAGAATACCCAATGGGCCACGAAGTGTTACCCGAGGAGATTCGCGACATCGGTACCTGGCTGGCCGAGCGGTTGCGCTAAGAGGCCGATCGCCACTCCGTCCTTTGACGATCACACTACGCCGCGCCCGTTTCTTGCATTACACTGGCCGGCGTACATTCCTTAACCAATCGATGAGATGACCGTGCTCAAAGCACTCAAGAAGATGTTCGGTAAAAGCGAGGCCGAGCAACTCGCGCCTGGCTCCACTGCGCCGACCCACGGCCCGAGCCGCACCGATGCGCAACAACCGCACCGCACCGCACCTGTTGCAGGCGTGACAAAAGAGCCGATGACACCGCCAACCGCACAGCCTGTCACCGCCCCGGCAGCGGAAAAACCACGCAACGAAGCCCCCAAGCCACGCCGCGAACGCGCACCGAAACCGCCGGTCGTCGCCTGGAAGCTCGAGGATTTCGTCGTAGAACCCCAGGAAGGCAAGACCCGCTTCCACGATTTCAAGCTCGCCCCGGAACTGATGCATGCCATCCAGGACCTGGGTTTCCCCTATTGCACGCCGATCCAGGCGCAAGTGCTCGGTTACACCCTCGCTGGCAAAGACGCCATCGGTCGCGCCCAGACCGGCACCGGCAAGACGGCCGCGTTCCTGATTTCCATCATCACCCAGCTGCTCCAGACCCCACCGCCCAAGGAACGCTACATGGGCGAACCGCGGGCACTGATCATCGCGCCGACCCGCGAGCTGGTGGTGCAGATCGCCAAGGACGCCGCCGACCTGACCAAGTACACCGGCCTGAACGTCATGACGTTCGTGGGCGGCATGGATTTCGACAAGCAGCTCAAGCACCTCGAAGCCCGTCACTGCGACATCCTGGTCGCCACGCCGGGCCGCCTGCTGGACTTCAACCAGCGCGGCGACGTGCACCTGGACATGGTCGAAGTGATGGTGCTGGACGAAGCCGACCGCATGCTCGACATGGGCTTCATCCCGCAAGTGCGGCAGATCATTCGCCAGACTCCACCGAAAAGCGAACGCCAGACCCTGCTGTTCTCCGCCACCTTCACCGAGGACGTGATGAACCTGGCCAAGCAGTGGACCACCGACCCGGCCATCGTCGAGATCGAAGCCGAGAACGTCGCCAGCGAAAACGTCGAACAACATATCTACGCAGTCGCCGGTGCCGACAAGTACAAGCTGCTCTACAACCTGGTCAACGACAACGGTTGGGAGCGCGTGATGGTGTTCGCCAACCGCAAGGACGAAGTGCGACGCATCGAAGAACGCCTGGTGCGCGATGGCGTCAACGCGGCCCAGCTCTCGGGCGACGTGCCCCAGCACAAGCGCATCAAGACCCTCGAAGGCTTCCGCGAAGGCAAGATCCGCGTACTGGTCGCCACTGACGTGGCCGGTCGCGGCATCCACATCGACGGCATCAGCCACGTGATCAACTTCACCCTGCCGGAAGTGCCGGACGACTACGTGCACCGCATCGGCCGTACCGGTCGTGCCGGGGCGGCCGGGGTTTCGATCAGCTTCGCTGGCGAAGATGACTCCTACCAGTTGCCGTCGATCGAAGCGTTGCTGGGCCGCAAGATCAGTTGCGAAATGCCCCCGACCCACCTGTTACGTCCGGTCGAGCGCAAGCGCCCTTAGCATCGAGACGGACGCAGAGCGTAGGAACGATCAGCGCAGCCAAGACAGGCTGCGCTTTTTTTTGCCTCGGGATATTGCTCGATTAAACTAAAAGTCCATAATGGACAAATTAGTTTACCTGAGCATCCAGAGCCCCCATGTCCAGCACGCCCTATGTGATGACCCAAGCCCAGGCACGAGAACTGCTCGGGCAAATCGACGTGCCGCACATCCTGCGCAAGCTGTTCCGCGATCTTGCCGCCGGACAGGCGGTGCAGCCACCCCAGCAACTGGTGGTGTTTCCCCAGGGCGCCGGGGACTTCATCAACTACCTGGGGGTGCTGGCTGAAGACCAGGTCTACGGGATCAAGACCTCGCCCTACATCGTGCGCGAGCAAGGCCCGCTGGTGACTGCCTGGACCTTGTTGATGTCGATGCAGACCGGCCAGCCGCTGCTGCTGTGCGATGCCGCCGAGTTGACCACCGCTCGCACCGCTGCCACCACGGCTGTTGCCGTCGATGCCCTCGCCCCGCACAACGCCCGGCGCCTGGTGGTCATTGGCAGCGGCCCCGTGGCGCGGGCACACGTGCAATACGTCAAGGGCCTGCGGGACTGGCAAGCGATCAGCCTCTATTCGCCAGGCCTGAAGACCAAATCGGCACAAGAACTTGCCTCCATCACCGACCTGGACCCTCGCCTGCATATCGCCGACAGCCTTGAAGCGGCGCTGCACGACGCCGACGTGGTGATGCTCTGCACCTCGTCCGCCAAAGCGGTACTCGACCCGCAGACCCTGGGCAAACCGGCGCTGATCACCTCGATCAGTACCAACGCTCCGCGGGCCCATGAAGTCCCCCCTCAAAGCCTCAACGACATGGACGTGTTCTGCGACTATCGTCAGACCACCCCAGGCTCGGCCGGTGAAATGCTGATCGCCGGTGAACAGCATGGCTGGCAGGCGTCGAGGATCATCGGCGATTTGCCTGAATTGCTCAGCGAACAGGTGGCGCGTCCCGACTACCAACGCCACGTGTTCTTCCGCTCCATCGGTCTGGGGCTGGAGGATGTTGCACTGGCGAATGCCCTTTACCGATTGCACCACCACTGACACAACTCGATTCCCACAGGTTCCGCGAACGCCCGGCAATGTGCTCCACAGGAGAGCTTCATGACCTCAGCAGACTTCATCATCATCGGCGGCGGCATTGCCGGTGCATCCACCGGTTACTGGCTTGCCCCCCACGGCCGTGTGATTGTGCTCGAGCGCGAATCCCATCCGGCCTATCACTCCACCGGACGCTCGGCGGCACTGTATACCGCCGCCTACGGCACCCCTCAGGTGCGAGCGCTGACCCAGGCCAGCCGGGATTTTTTCGACGCCCCGCCGGCCGGTTTCTGCGAACACCCCTTGCTGACCCCTCGGGGCGAAATGACGGTGGATTTCACCGGTGACCCGGCCGAGTTGAACAACCAGTACCTCAGCGCCAAGGCCACGGTGCCGCAGATGCAACTGCTCAGCGCCGACGAGGCCTGTGCAAGGCTGCCGATCCTGCGACGGGACAAGGTCCACGGAGCGATCTACGACCCCACGGCCTGCGACATCGACACCGATGCGCTGCACCAGGGCTACTTGCGCGGTATTCGTCGCAATGGCGGTGAAGTGCACACCGACAGCGAAGTGCAGCAATTGAGCCGCGATGATCAGGGGCTGTGGCAAGTGAACACCGCCAACCAGACGTTCACAGCACCGGTCCTGATCAATGCAGCCGGCGCATGGGCCGATCACATTGCCCAGATGTCCGGCGCCCGGAAGCTGGGGTTGCAACCCAAGCGGCGTGCAGCATTCATTTTTGCCGGGCCCGAGGGCGTGGACATCCACGACTGGCCGATGCTGGTGAGCCTGGACGAATCCTTCTATATGAAGCCCGACGCTGGCATGTTCCTCGGCTCGCCGGCCAACGCCGACCCGGTGGAACCTCACGACGTGCAGCCGGAAGAGCTGGACATCGCCATGGGCATCTACCAGATCGAAGAAGCCACCACCCTGACCATCCGCCGCCCGACCCGCACCTGGGCCGGCTTGCGCAGTTTCGTACACGATGGGGACCTGCTGTCCGGCTTCGATCCACAGGTGCCCGGACTGTACTGGGTCGCGGCCCAGGGTGGCTACGGCATCCAGACGTCGCCGGCCATGGGCCAGGCCAGCGCGGCGCTGGTGCGTGGCGAACCGCTACCCGAGGCCCTGGCCCGTTTCGGCCTGAGCATCGCCATGCTGTCACCCGAACGACTGGGCTGAACCACCTTGAGGTGACGCATCGCCGCGATTGCGGCACACTCCCCCGCGCCCCTGTTTCACGGGGCGCTGACGCTGCCTGGAGCCCTGTCATGACTGCTTCGCCACCCGATCCGGCGCTGGAAAACTTCCGCACCATCGCCGACGCTATCGCCACGCTGTTCTACCCCCACGCCGAAGTGGTGCTGCACGACCTGCGCACCCAAAAAGTCGATTACATCGCCAATAACCTGTCCAAGCGTGAAATTGGCGATGACTCGTCCCTGGAAGACATGCTCAGCGAGGATGTCAGCGAACGTAATATCGGGCCCTACGAGAAGCTGAACTGGGACGGACAGAAGATTCGCAGCCTCAGCAGCGTACTGCGTAACGCCGACGGACATCCGCTGGCGGTGCTGTGCATCAACCTGAATATTTCGCTGTTCGAGAACGCCAAGGCCGCGCTGGATCTGTTCCTGTCGCCAAGCAAGTTGATCCCCCAGCCAGACTCACTGTTTCGCGATGACTGGCAGGAGCGGATCAACACCTTCCTGCATGCCTGGATGCGCGAGCGTCAATTGAGCCTGAACCTGCTGACTCGCGACCACAAACGCGAGCTGGTGCTGGCGCTGCATGCCGAAGGCGCGTTCAAGGGCAAGAGCGCGTCCAACTACGTGGCCAACGTGCTGAATATGGGGCGGGCGACGGTGTACAAGCATTTGAAGGAGTTGAAGGGCTGAAATCTGCTTTGCCAGGTCTGCCGCCATCGCGAGCAAGCGCCCACACTGGATCTTTGTACCCAGGCCCTGTGGGAGCGAGCTTGCTCGCGATGGCGGTCAATCAGTCGCCGTAGATATCCGACTTGAAATACTTGCCCTGGATCTTCTGATACTCCCCATTGGCGCGAATCCCATCGATGGCCTTGTTCAAATCCGCCACCAGTTGGGTATTGCCCTTGCGCACCGCGATACCGGCACCTTCGCCGACGTATTTCGGGTCCTTGAGCTCGGGGCCGACAAAGGCGTAACCCTTGCCACGGGGCATCGACAGGAAGTCTTCCAGGGGGATGGTGTCGGCAAAAATCGCGTCGAGGCGACCGGACGCCAGGTCCATGTAGATTTCTTCGTTGTTGCCATAGCGCTTGACGACCACACCCTTGGGCTCGAGGACTTCAGTGGCGTAGCGGTCAGTGGTGGTGGCCCGCTGCACACCGACGGTCTTGCCCTTGAGGCTGACGTACTGGTCATCGACCACCGCCCCTTCCTTCATGACCAGGCGCGACGAGGTGAAGTAGTACTTGTGGGTGAAATCCACCGACTTCTTGCGCTCTTCGGTGATGGTCATGGACGACAGCGCCAGGTCGATCTTCTTCACCTTGAGCGCCGGAATCAGCCCGTCGAACTCACCTTCGATCCACTCGCACTTGACCTGCATCTGCGCGCACAGGGCATTGCCGATGTCGTAGTCGAACCCCACGATCTTCCCTTCCGAGGTCTTGGAAGCAAAAGGCGGGTACGCCGCCTCGATGCCGATGCGCAAGGTTTTCTCAGCGGCGAACAGGCTGCTGGAGGCCAACAGGCTCAAGGCCAGGCCAGTGATGAGGGGGAGTTTCTTCATGATCGATCTCTCGCGGGTTGTTGTTGGTTTGGCAGAGAAAGGTGGGGCGATGACTTTTATGTACTTATAAATCCATACTGGACTTTTATGTACAAAGCGTCAATTGGGGAAACAGGGGAAAGTGATGGGAGGCTGCCGGCCTCATCGCGAGCAAGCTCGCGCCCACAAAGGACCTGTGTACAACGAAGATCCAGTGTTGGACCGAGCTTGCTCGCGATGGCGGGCTCGTGGCTTGCGAAAAAACGACGGGGGGTTTACTGCTTCCAGCGATCCGCTGCCGCATGATCACTGTCCCGCCCTTCAACCCAGCGCGGGCCGTCGACAGTGTTTTCCTTCTTCCAGAACGGCGCTCGGGTCTTGAGGTAGTCCATGACAAAGGCGCAGGCGTCGAATGCCGCCTGGCGATGGGCACTGGCGGCCCCGACGAAGACGATCGGCTCGCCCGGTTCCAGGGCGCCGATACGGTGCAGCACCTCCAGCTTGAGCAACGGCCAGCGCTGCTCGGCCTCGCTGGCGATCTTGCCCAGGGCTTTCTCGGTCATGCCTGGATAATGCTCCAGGAACATCCCGGACACATCGAGGCCGTCATTGAAGTCGCGCACGTAGCCGACAAAACTCACCACCGCCCCCACGCCGACATTGGCCGCATGCATCGCGTTGACTTCGTCCCCTGCGTCGAACGGTGCGACCTGCACACGAATCGCCATGGTTCAGCCTCCGGTCACGGTGGGGAAAAACGCCACTTCGTCGCCGTCCGCCAGCGGTTCGTCGAGCTGGCACAGGTCTTCATTGCGCGCGCACATCAGGTTTTGTTCCTTCAGCACCTCGGCCCCGTCACGCTGGGCAAGCAGCACGCGCACATCGTCGACCGTGGCGAAATCGCCTTCCACCTTTACCGAGTCCACACCCAGCGCTTCACGGTAACGGGCAAAGAACTTCACGTTGATTTTCATGACGCATCCGCCTGGAAATGGCCGCTCTTGCCGCCGAGTTTTTCCAGCACCCGCACGCCTTCGATGGTCATGCCACGGTCGACGGCCTTGCACATGTCGTAGATGGTCAGTGCAGCGACGCTGGCGGCGGTGAGGGCCTCCATTTCCACGCCGGTCTGCCCCGACAGTTTGCAACGGGCGACGATGCGTACCCGGTCCTCGCCTTCGGCCGTGAGCTCGACCTTGACGCTGGTGAGCAACAGCGGGTGGCAGAGCGGAATCAGGTCACTGGTTTTCTTGGCCGCCTGGATGCCGGCAATGCGTGCGACGGCGAACACATCGCCTTTGGGGTGACCGCCGCTGACGATCATCTGCAGCGTGTCGGGCAACATGCGCACAAAGGCTTCGGCCGTGGCTTCACGGAACGTCACGGCCTTGTCGGTCACGTCGACCATGTTGGCGCGACCTTGGGAATCGAGATGAGTCAGCACAGGGTTACTCCTGATCGGGAGTGTCGATTGTAAACCCGTAAGTCAGAAACCGGCAGGGTCGATTGTCGCACCCCACTTGGGTCTTGGAGTCGAAAGTCAGCGCTACCACAGTTTTTTTTGTACAGCATAAAAACCGGGCGGCTAGAAGGCCGCCCGGTTTGGCTGGGGTTACAGGTGGGATTCGGCGTATTCGGCCAGGATCGAGCGCGGTACGCCCTGCAGGGTGATGTGCACCCCGTTGGGGAAGTCCTTGAAGCGTTCCGTCAGGTAGGTCAGCCCGGAGCTGGTCGCGGACAGATAAGGGGTATCGATCTGCGCCAGGTTACCCAGGCACACCACTTTGGAACCGGCACCGGCACGGGTAATGATGGTTTTCATCTGGTGCGGGGTCAGGTTCTGGCATTCGTCGATCAGGATCAGGCTCTGCTGGAAGCTGCGGCCTCGAATGTAGTTGAGGGATTTGAACTGTAACGGCACTTTGCTGAGGATGTAGTCGACGCTGCCATGGGTGCTTTCGTCATCCATGTGCAAGGCTTCGAGGTTGTCGGTGATGGCGCCGAGCCAAGGTTCCATTTTTTCCGCTTCGGTACCGGGCAGGAAGCCGATTTCCTGGTCCAGGCCCTGCACGCTGCGGGTGGCGATGATGCGCCGGTAGCGTTTGCTGACCATGGTCTGCTCGATGGCAGCGGCCAGGGCCAGGATGGTCTTGCCGGAACCGGCGGCGCCGGACAGGTTGACCAGGTGGATATCCGGGTCGAGCAAGGCGAACAGCGCCAGGCTCTGGTAGATGTCTCGGGGCTTGAGGCCCCAGGCTTCCTGGTGTAGCAAAGGCTCTTGGTGCAGGTCGAGGATCAGCAGCTTGTCGACCTGGATTTCCTTGATCCAGCCGACGAAGCCTTGTTCGTCGATGATGAACTCGTTGATGTGCACGGCCGGCAGGTTGTCGATCAGTTGCACCTGGTGCCAGGTGCGGCCGTGGTCCTGGCGGGTCTCGACCTTGCTCACACGGTCCCAGAAGGAGCCGGTCATGGTGTGGTAGCCATTGGGCAACAGCGAGACGTCGTCGACCAACTGGTCGGTGCTGTAGTCCTCCGCCGCAATCCCGCAGGCGCGGGCCTTGAGGCGCATGTTGATGTCTTTGGTCACCAGCACCACGGCCTGGTCCTTGGTGCGCGCGTGCAAATCGATCAACTGGTTGATGATGATGTTGTCGTTCAGGTGTTCTGGCAGCACCAGGTTGGGTTCGGTGCGCTTGCTCATCAGGATCGAAAGCAGGCCCTTGGGACCACTTTTACCACGCTGGATCGGCACGCCGAGCTCAACGTCCTCCGGAGAGGCGTCACCCAGGGTCTTGTCGATCAGGCGGATCGCCTGCCGGCATTCGGCCGCAACGCTGTGGTGTCCGCTCTTGAGTTTGTCCAACTCCTCAAGCACGGTCATCGGGATGGCAACGTGGTGTTCTTCGAAGTTCAGCAGGGCGTTTGGATCGTGGATCAATACGTTGGTATCGAGTACATAGAGGATTGGCTGGTTGGAGGAAGGGCTACGTCCGTGGTCATCCATACTCGGTCACCTATGTGGGGGCCATTCGACGCAATACCGTGACAGTGCTGCGCCTCGAGGTAGCCACCGAATTCACCCGCGACGATTCAGGTGAACTGCACACAATCTGGGTCTTGGAAGACGCCACCTGTGTTGCAGGTTTCGGCGGTCTGTCTTCTTGATACTCCAAAAACCATGACAGGAAAAAGCACTTTGACGCTTTTTTGAAGTTTATTTTTCAGAGTGACGAATAACCCTTGGCGTTGCGCCATTGCGCCGTTAAAGTCGGAAGTCCGGTTGTCATGAATGTGCGCCGGTTTTTCCTCTTCCCCCAATGTTTCCGGGCCTTTTCAGGTTTCAGCGAAACGCTTCCTGGCAATCCGCCCAACCGATCCCGCTTTGCGCCGTCTGCGTCATCAACCAGGGCATCGCCGTTTTCACCCCATCCTGCTTGGCATTGAAAGTGATCACCCCGTGGCGCCACAGCAGCATCAGGGTCAGCACACGCTGGGCACTTTGCTCAGGCTTGAGTCGATTGTTGCTGTCCTGGGGATCGATGTCCCACAGCGCCACTTGCAAGCCCTGCTGCTCAAAGAACGCTTGTGCATCGCCACGACGCTGGCCTTGGGGCGGACGAAACAGCGGCACATAATTTTCGGGCAGCTTGCCCTTGACCAGCTCGACACTGCGCCGGACCGAGTCTTGCCAGTCCTGCCAATAACTGTGGGAGCGGAACTCCCAGCCCTGCACGCCCACGCATTGTCTCGAATACAACGCCTGGAGATGGTTGACCGAGCCCTCTTGCAACCGCGCCTGGATGTCCTTGCCCAGCACGAAGAAGGTGCCATTGACGTTCGCCTTGCGCAGGTATTCGGTTAGCCACGCAGTGTTGTCCGGCACCACGTTGGCGGCGCTGTCGAAGGTCAGCAGGAACAGGCGGTCGTTCATGTCTTCGCCGTTGCGTTCGTAATCGCCGAAACGTTCGATTTCGCTGCTGGTTTGCGGAAAAAGCGCGGCTTTACGCAGCAGTTCGTCGCGGTATTGGGTATGAAAGATCTGACTCGGCGCGGCCCACTTGATGTAGTAGGAATCGTCATCCAGATGAAACCTGCGCGCTTCTTCGCGCAGGGTCGCCATGTCCTCGACCAGGTAACAGAAGGAAGCGTCCTGATCGCAACTGCGTTGGGCAAAGTTGTAGCTGGCCAACAACCGCTGCCACAGCCGGGCGCGAAGCGCATCGATCGCAACCATGTTGACCGAGCGCAGCCCCAAGTACTGCTTGAGTGCGATCTCGTCCATGGCATCGACGTCCAGCAGGACCCGGGCGAACATCAGGATCTCGGCCCGCGAGGCCACGTCGAACAGCGTCGGGCTGGTGAGTTGTTCCGGCCAGGTGCTGCGGTCCAGGGTCGCGACATCATTGGGCGCGGGCGCGGCAATGGCACCCAGGCTCAACAGCCAGGCCGATAACACAAGAGCGATACGCAAAAGGGATGTCTCCATAACGAAACCCGCGCGGCATCATAGCCGATCTTGATGCAATACCCGCCGGCGAACGCCTCATGGCAAAGCGGCTTCTGCGGTTGGAGGATTTTGTGGTGGAAGTGCTTTTTGTGGCGAGGGAGCTTGCTCCCGCTGGGCTGCGAAGCGGCCCCCAAAATTTTGCGGTCGCTGCGCAACCGAGCGGGAGCAAGCTCCCTCGCCACAAAAGCATCACCACCGATCACCTATCACCCCAATAGCTGGAGTCCACCCGGACAACCCCCTAGAATCGCCGCACCCTCAAGGAGACGATTTCATGCTGATGGTGATTTCCCCCGCCAAGACCCTCGATTACGAAACACCGCCGGCCACCGAGCGTTTTACCCAGCCACAGTACCTGGATCATTCCCAGGAACTGATCGAGCAACTGCGCGAACTCTCCCCGGCACAGATCAGCGAGCTGATGCATGTCTCCGACAAGATCGGCGGCCTCAATGCCGCGCGATTCGGCAGTTGGACACCGGCGTTCACTCCGGCCAATGCCAAGCAGGCGCTGCTGGCCTTCAAGGGCGACGTGTATACGGGCCTCGATGCGCAAAGCTTTGGTGACACCGACTTCGACTACGCCCAGCAACACCTGCGCATGCTCTCTGGCCTCTATGGCCTGCTGCGGCCACTGGACCTGATGCAACCCTATCGCCTGGAAATGGGCACGAAGCTGGCCAATGCCCGGGGCAAGGATCTTTATGCTTTCTGGGGCACACGCATCAGTGAATGGCTGAACGAAGCCCTCGCCGACCAGGGCGACGACGTTCTGCTGAACCTGGCTTCCAATGAATACTTCTCGGCGGTCAAGCGCAGCGCACTGAAAGCGCGCGTCATCGATACCGAATTCCGCGACCTGAAAAATGGCCAGTACAAAATCATCAGCTTCTACGCCAAGAAAGCCCGGGGCCTGATGAGTCGTTTCGTGATTCAGGAACGGATCAGCGACCCTGCGGCACTCAGCCAGTTCGATGTACAGGGCTACCGCTTCAACGCCCAACAATCGAGCCGGGACAAACTGGTTTTCCTGCGCGATCACGCCCCCGAATAAGGCATGACCCTATACCGCCCCCTGATCGGGGGCTTCGATCATCTGCCTATTTGTCATCTTAGTTCATCGCCCACTTCGCCAGTTTCATGGCGCCAATAAATCGCCCCACTCCTGCGCTAACTTTTCTTTCACTCGACACTCGTCAGTTTTTTGCGTAGTGGCACCGATTTTTTTCATCGGTAGTGGCACAAAACTATCTACCCCTCCTAACTCCCCATTAATAAAGGGCAAAACGGCAAGTGCCATCATATTGAGGCCAGTGCCATCTTCGATAATATTTCGAAAAATTTCGAAAATCGCGATGAGCGGATCGGAACTATGTCAAATTGCATGGCTCATACCATCCGTAACGATTCTCGGCGAGCGTGTACGAGATAACTTACAAAGGACGTCGAACGGATTAACCAAGTTGTCACGACAACTTAGCGAAACGGTCGTCTAATTGGATCCACCCTTAAAGGATGGGAGATAAAGCACCATTACTATCCCCTACAAGGCCAAGGCTGCGCCCCTATAACGTGCTCACCCGAGCACACAAACTTTTGATTTTGTGGGCTTTTTGCCAGGGATCGGAAGTGAAGGACCTTTGCACGAGCGTTCCCGATAACGAGGACTGGCTGCATAACAGGGCAGGTCATAACAACTAGGCCACATTGCGCACAACTTGAGTGCATTTATTTAGACACTCGGAACTTAGTATGCCTGCACACGGCATTGTGGCGCCTGCATTCCACACTTCCGAGTGCACTATGACCGCTGAACACTATTAACTCCGGCCATTTAATGGCGTGAAAAACAGAGGGAAATGCGATGCGCATTAGCATATTTGGTTTGGGTTACGTCGGTGCAGTATGTGCCGGTTGCCTGTCTGCACGGGGCCATGATGTAGTTGGCGTGGATGTCGCCAAAGACAAAATCGACATGATCAACGCCGGTAAATCGCCGATCGTTGAACCTGGTCTTGGTGAGCTATTGGCGCAAGGCATTCAAACTGGTCGACTGCGCGGCACGACCAACTTCGCCGAAGCGATTCGCGATACTGACCTGTCGATGATCTGCGTCGGTACACCGAGCAAAAAGAACGGCGACCTGGAACTGAACTACATCGAAGCGGTGTGCCGCGAGATTGGTTTTGTCCTGCGTGACAAGACCACCCGCCACACTATCGTAGTTCGCAGCACCGTATTGCCGGGCACAGTGGCAAACGTTGTGATCCCAATCCTGGAAGACTGCTCCGGCAAGAAAGCCGGCGTCGATTTCGGTGTCGCGGTCAACCCTGAATTCCTGCGTGAAAGCACCGCGATCAAGGACTACGACCAGCCGCCGATGACCGTTATCGGTGAGTTCGACACCGCCTCCGGTGACGTTCTGCAGTCGCTGTACGAAGAGCTCGATGCGCCGATCATCCGCAAGGACATCGCCGTCGCCGAGATGATCAAGTACACCTGCAACGTGTGGCACGCCACCAAGGTGACCTTCGCCAACGAGATCGGCAACATCGCCAAGGCTGTCGGCGTCGATGGCCGTGAAGTGATGGATGTGGTCTGCCAGGACAAGACCCTGAACCTGTCCCAGTACTACATGCGCCCAGGCTTCGCCTTCGGCGGCTCCTGCCTGCCCAAGGACGTTCGCGCCCTGACCTACCGTGCCGGTTCCCTGGACGTGGAAGCGCCGCTGCTCAACTCGCTGATGCGCAGCAACGAATCCCAGGTGCAGAACGCCTTCGACATCGTTTCCAGCCACGACAAGCGCAAAGTCGCCCTGCTGGGCCTGAGCTTCAAGGCCGGTACCGACGACCTGCGAGAAAGCCCACTGGTAGAACTGGCGGAAATGCTGATCGGCAAGGGCTTCGACCTGAAGATCTACGACAGCAACGTCGAATACGCCCGCGTCCACGGTGCGAACAAGGATTACATCGAGTCGAAGATCCCTCACGTCTCGTCCTTGCTCAACTCCGACTTCGACTCGGTGATCGACAGCTCCGACATCATCATCCTGGGCAACCGCGACGAGAAGTTCCGCGCGCTGACCGAGAACGTACCGGAAGGCAAGCAGGTCATCGACCTGGTCGGCTTCATGTCCAAGGCCACCAACCCGAGTGGCCGGACCGAAGGCATCTGCTGGTAAGTCTGTTTGCCGGCCGGGGCATGCTCCGGCCGGCCTTTCGCCTGCCTTAACCCATCGGGCCGCCCACAAGGCCCGCCCGAGATAGAGACGGATGCAGATTATGCACAGGCTAAAGCACGGCCTGCTTCAGGCCGCCGGTTGGCTGTTTTACTTGAGTTTATTGATGGGCATCGCCATGGCGCTGCCCACGTCCACGTTCGACTCCGAATCCAAGGACTTCATCTTCCTGATCGGCGCCGTGGGCATCTGGCGTTACTCCATGGGAGCAACGCATTTCGTGCGCGGCATGATCTTCCTGTACATCGTCTACCCGCACCTGCGCCGCAAGGTACGCAAGCTGGGCAAGGCGGCGGATCCGTCCCATGTGTACCTGATGGTCACCAGCTTCCGGATCGATGCGCTGACCACCGCCCAGGTGTACGGCTCGGTGATTCGCGAGGCCATCGAATGCGGGCTGCCCACCACCGTGGTCTGCTCCATCGTGGAAATGTCCGACGAACTGCTGGTCAAGAGCCTCTGGGCCCGCATGAACCCGCCAGCGCGGGTCAAGCTGGACTTCGTGCGTATCCCTGGCACCGGCAAGCGCGACGGCCTGGCCTACGGTTTCCGCGCCATCTCCCGCCACTTGCCGGATGACCGCGCCGTCGTAGCGGTGATCGATGGCGACACCGTGCTCGCCGAAGGCGTCGTGCGCAAGACCGTGCCGTGGTTCCAGCTGTTCGGCAACGTCGGCGGCCTGACCACCAACGAGTTCTGCGAAGTGCGCGGCGGCTACATCATGAGCGAATGGCACAAGCTGCGTTTCGCCCAGCGGCACATCAACATGTGTTCCATGGCCTTGTCCAAGCGCGTGCTGACCATGACCGGCCGCATGTCGGTGTTCCGCGCCACCGTGGTCACCAACCCGGACTTCATCGCCGACGTGGAAAGCGACTCGCTGCAACACTGGCGCCTGGGTCGCTTCAAGTTCCTGACCGGCGATGACAAGTCGAGCTGGTTCAGCCTGATGCGCCTGGGCTACGACACGTTCTATGTGCCCGATGCGGCGATCAACACCGTTGAACACCCGCCGGAGAAGAGCTTCATCAAGGCCAGCCGCAAATTGATGTTCCGCTGGTACGGCAACAACCTGCGGCAGAACTCCCGGGCACTGGGCCTGGGTCTGCGCCGTCTGGGCCTGTTCACCTCGGTGGTGCTGCTCGACCAGCGTGTGTCGATGTGGACGTCGCTGCTGGGCCTGACCGTGGCACTGATCGCCAGCTTCAAGTACGGCACCGCGTTCATCCTGGTGTACCTGCTGTGGATCGGCATCACCCGGTTGCTGCTGACCCTGTTGCTGTCGTGCTCCGGACACAAGATCGGCCCTGCCTACCCGGCGATTCTCTATTACAACCAGATCGTCGGTGCCCTGGTGAAGATCTATGTGTTCTTCCGCCTCGACCAGCAGTCCTGGACCCGCCAGCCCACCTCACTGACCCGTGATCTCGCCAGCTTTCAACGTTGGTTCAACACTTGGTCGTCTCGGACCATGACCTTCTCCGCCGGCAGCATCTTTGTCGCCGTGCTGCTGACGATGGTCTGACCGGACTTGAATGAATTAACTAGGAAATCGCCCCTATGAACACCGCCGTGAATGTCAACGTAGTGCATGAATCCGAAGCCCAGCGCCAACACGCCCGGGTCAAAATCCCGGCCAAGCTGCGCTTCTTCGGCCCTGACCGTACGCCGATGGAAGTCAAGGTCCTGGACTTGTCCGCCGGCGGCCTGAGCTTCAACGCCGGCCAGATGCCCCTCAAGACCGGGGAGTCCTACAAAGGTCGCCTGCAGTTCGTCATCGACAACCTTGGCCTGGCCATGGACGTGGAGTTGCAGATCCGTTCCTACGACCGCCAGACCGGCCGCACCGGTTGCCAGTTCCAGAACCTGGAGCCGCGGGACATCTCAACACTGCGTCACATCATCACCTCGCACCTGGCCGGCGACATCGTCGGTGTCGGTGACGTGCTGGCGACCCTGCAGCGCGACAACTTCACCAAGGCCCGCAAGCAGAAAGACGAAAACGGCGGCATGAGTGCCATGGGGCGCCTACGCGCCGTGACCTTCAGCCTGGGGGTCTTCGCCGTTGGCCTGGCGGCGTTCGGTTTCATCTTCAAGTCGGTGTACGGCATGTACTTTGTCAGCCACGCCCAGGCCGGCCTGGTGAACGTGCCGGGCATGGCCATTACCATGCCGCGCGACGGCACCGTGCAGAGCCTGGTCAAGGCCGACGGCGTGGCTGCCAAAGGCGCCCCGCTGGCGACCTTCAGCACCAGCATGCTCGACGTGCTCAAAGGTCACCTGGACGACAACCAGTTGCAGCCGGCCAAGGTCGAGGAGCTGTTCGGCAAGCAAATGACTGGCACCCTGACGTCGCCGTGCGACTGCATCGTGTCCCAGCAACTGGTCGCCAACGGCCAGTACGCCAGCAAGGGTGACGTGATCTTCCAACTGGTCCCACGGGGCACCGAAGCCAACGTCGAAGCCCGTTTCTCCTATCGCCAGTTCGGCGACGTGCGCCCAGGTACGCCAGTCAACTTCCAGGTCGCCGGAGAAGACACCACCCGTACCGGCAAGATCGTCAGCAGCACCAGCCTGAAAAGTGCCGACCTGTCCTCCGATATCCGTGTGCTGATCCAACCTGACGAACCCCTGGACAGCTCGCTGGCCGGCCGGCCGGTAGAAGTCACCAGCGACCGTGGTCCGAACCTGAACTGGCTGATCGACAAAGCCATGGCCGTCGGTATTTAAGTCGAGGATATGCCCGTGACCATTATAAAAATCCTGAACACCCCACAGGCTCTGTGGGAGCGAGCTTGCTCGCGAAAGGATCAACGCGGTCAGGATGCTATGCCGCAAACTCGTTCCCACATGGGAACACTGTGTGCCCTGGCACTGGCCGTCAGCCTGGCCGGTTGTGCCGGCCTGCCCGACCAGCGCCTGGCCAACGAAGCCCTCAAGCGCGGCGACACGGCGCTGGCGCAGCAGAACTATCAGCAACTGGCAGACCTGGGCTACAGCGAAGCCCAGGTCGGCCTGGCCGATATCCAGGTGGACAGCCGCGACCCCGAGCAGATGAGAAAAGCCGAGGCGACTTACCGCGCCGCCGCCGATATCTCGCCACGGGCCCAGGCTCGCCTGGGTCGCCTGCTGGTGGCCAAGCCCGGTTCCACTGAAGCGGAAAAACACGAAGCCGAAGGCCTGTTGAAGAAAGCTTTCGCCAACGGGGAAGGCAACACCCTGATCCCGCTGGCGATGCTGTACCTGCAATATCCCCACAGCTTCCCGAACGTCAACGCCCAGCAGCAGATCAGCCAATGGCGCAGCGCCGGCTACCCGGAAGCGGGCCTGGCGCAGATTCTGCTCTACCGCACCCAGGGCACCTACGACCAGCACCTGGATGAAGTCGAGAAGGTCTGCAAGGCCGCGCTGGCGACCACGGACATCTGCTACGTCGAACTCGCCACGGTCTATCAGAAACGCGGCCAGCCGGAACAGCAGGCCGCATTGCTCAAGCAGATGCAGGACGGTCACGCCCGTGGCGTCGTATCCGCCCAGCGCGTGGACAGCGTCGCCCGTGTCCTGGCCGACGCCAGCCTGGGCAAGACCGATGAAAAGACCGCCCAGTCGTTGCTCGAAGGCATCGCTCCTGGCTACCCCGCTGCCTGGGTCAGCCTGGCGCAACTGCTCTACGACTTCCCGGAACTGGGTGACGTCGACAAGATGATGCAATACCTGGAAAACGGCCGCGCCGCCGACCAGCCTCGTGCCGAGCTGTTGCTGGGCAAGCTGTACTACGAAGGCAAGTGGGTTCCGGCCGATGCCAAGGCCGCCGAGGCGCATTTCCAGAACGCCGTTGGCCGCGAAGTGGCTGCCGATTACTACCTCGGCCAGATCTATCGCCGCGGTTATCTGGGCCAGGTGTACTCGCAAAAAGCCCTGGACCACCTGCTCAAGGCCGCCCGCAACGGCCAGAACAGCGCCGACTTCGCCATTGCCCAGCTGTTCTCCCAGGGCAAGGGCACCAAGCCCAACCCGGTCAACGCGTATGTGTTCAGCCAGTTGGCCAAGGCGCAGAACACCCCGCAAGCCATCGAGCTTGCCCAAACCCTCGAAGCACAATTACCGCCGGAACAACTTGCACAAGCCCAACGCCTGCTACAACAAGAGCAGGCCATTCGCGGCGCAATGAGCCCCGATACGCTGGAACTGCAAGCCCTAAAAGAAGATGACGGCGAGGAACCTCTATGAAGCTTTTGAAGCTCAACCCTTTTGTGCAGGCTGGTATTGGCCTGTCGTTTGCCCTGCTGTGGTCCTGTCCGACCCTGGCGGCACTGACCGATAGCAAGAATTTCGGCCTGGAAGTGAAGATCACCGGGCAGTCCGAAGATGACCGTGATCTCGGCACCCAGAGCGGTGGCGACGTCAACGGTGTCGGCCTGGACCTGCGTCCATGGGTCTACGGTGAAAGTGAAAGCGGCGCCTGGAGCGCCTACGCCATGGCCCAGGCCGTGACGTCCAGCGACATCATCGAGACCGACACCCTGCAACAGTCCGATGGCAGCACCCAGCAAACCGACAGCGGTGACCGCGAAGCCAAGAAAAGCTACCTGGCCATGCGCGAGTTCTGGATTGGCTACCGTGGCCTGACCCCCTACCCGGGCGAGCAGTTGAAGTTCGGTCGCCAGCGCCTGCGCAACGACGACGGCCAATGGCGCGACACCAACATCGAAGCCCTGAACTGGACCTTCGACACCACCTTACTGCGGGCCAACCTCGGCGTGGCCGAACGGTTCAGCGAATACCGCACCGACCTCAAGGAATTGTCCCCCAAGGACAAGGACCGCATGCACGTCTACGGCGACGTGGGTTACCAGTGGATGCCAGGCCAATGGGCCGGTATCCGTGCCCACCACTCCCATGACAACGGCAGCCTCGACTACCCGACCCCGGGCGAGCCCACCGATACCCTGGACAAGACCGAGAACGGTGACTTGACCTGGCTCGGCCTGGAAGCCAACAGCGACGCCTACAACTGGCGCAACACCAACACCGTCAACTACTGGGCGAGCCTCACGGGCATGACCGGTGACCGCGACACCGTCAACCCGCTCAATGCCGACGGCACCCGCCCGACAGAAGCCAAGCACAGCGATGATGTGGACGGCTGGGCCACTGACCTGGGTATCCGCCTGCGCCTTGACCCGCAATGGCAAGTCGGTGCGGCCTATGCTCGCGCCAGCGAGGACTACGAACAGAACGGCCTGCAAAGCAACCGTTCGAACTTCACCGGCACCCGTTCGCGCGTCCACCGTTTCGGCGAAGCATTCCGTGGCGAAATGGCCAACACCCAGAGCGCCAGCCTGTTCGGTTCCTGGCAACTGCGTGACGAATACGACGCCAGCCTTGTGTATCACAAGTTCTGGCGCGTGGACGGCAACAAGCCAGTGGGCAGCAACGGTATCAATGCCGTGGAAAACAACACCGACGACGTGACCGGCGCAATCCTGTCCACCTCGACCCTGCCGCTGCGTGATGGCGACAAGGACCTGGGCCAGGAAGTCGATCTGGTCGTCACCAAGTACTTCAAGCAAGGCCTGCTGCCGGCCGCGCTGAGTCAGTCAATTGATGAGCCGTCGGCGCTGGTGCGCTTTCGTGGCGGCGTGTTCAAGCCAGGCGACGCCTACGGCAAAGAGGTCGATTCGTACATGCATCGCGCCTTTGTCGACGTGATCTGGCGCTTCTGATGCGAATGGCCATGGGAGTGCCCGAAATGAACCGCTACCTCAGGAACAGCCAGGCGATGAAAGGTTCGATCAGCCTGTTGGTCGCAGCGATGCTGCTGGCCGGCTCGCCGGCGTTCGCCAACGTTGAACCGGTGGTCAAGCCGGGCAACGTGGCCAAGGAACTGCAACGAGCCAAGACCTATACCGTCAGCAGCGCGCCGACCGCACCGCTGGAACTGGCCAAGCCGACCTTGCCCGACCTCAAAGGCTATACCGCCGAAGCGGTCGCGGCCAAGATCGTGCGCACCAAGCCCGGCAAGGTCAGCGTGCGCCGGATGATGCAGGAAAACGCCTTGAAGGACTTCATCGGCGGCGACAACAAGATGGCCGAGTGGGTCGTGCGTCAGCACGGTATCCCACAGGCCATCTTCCTCGACGATGGCTACATGAACCTCAAGGACCTGGCCAAGAAACAGCCCAAGTACCTCATCGAAACTTCGCCAGGTGTCTACCTGGCGAAGATTCCGATCGTGGTTGGCCAGAAAGGCATCCTGGAAATCGACAAACAGACCCAGGAACTGCGCCTGTCCCAAGAGGGCGGCTCATTCCTGGTCAACGATGGCCAGATGTTCATCCGCGACACCAAGGTCACCGGCTGGCGCGAAAAGGACAATGGCCCCGCCACGTTTCGCTCGCCCAAGGAATTCCGTCCGTTCCTGCTGTCGTGGGGCGGTACCGAGACCTACATCGTCAACACCAAGATGGCCAGCTTCGGCTACGCCAACAGTAAGTCGTACGGGGTGAGTATTTCCCAGTACACGCCGAACATGGCCAAGGTCCTCAAGCGCCCGGAACCGACCGGCTGGATCATCGGTTCCGAGTTCTCGGACATGTGGTACGGCTTCTACTGCTACGAGACCCGCGACTTTGTCATCAAGGGCAATACCTACAAAGACAACATCGTCTACGGCATCGACCCCCACGACCGTTCTCATCGGCTGATCATCGCCGACAACACCGTCTACGGGACCAAGAAGAAGCACGGGATCATTATTTCCCGTGAGGTCAACGACAGCTTCATTTTCAACAATCGCAGCTACGACAACAAACTCTCGGGCCTGGTGATCGACCGTAACAGCGTCAACAACCTGATCGCCTACAACGAGATCTACAAGAACCACACAGACGGCATCACGCTTTACGAGAGTGGTGACAACCTGCTGTGGGGCAACAAAGTGATCAGCAACCGCCGCCACGGCATCCGGGTTCGTAACAGCGTGAACATTCGCCTCTACGAAAACGTATCCATGGCCAACGGCCTGACCGGTCTCTACGGTCACATCAAGGACCTGTCCGACACCGACCGGGACATCAAGCTCGACCCGTTCGACGCCGAGGTCTCGCTGATCGTGGTCGGCGGCGAACTGGCTGCCAACGGCAGCGGTCCGCTGTCCATCGACTCGCCGTTGAGCGTCGAGCTGTACCGCGTGTCCATGCTCGCGCCGACCAAATCCAGCGGCATCAGCTTCACGGGAATCCTTGGCGAGCGCCAGGATGAAATTCTCGACCTGCTGGTGCGCCAGCAGAAAGCCGTGCTGATCGACCCTGTCGAACGCCAGACCGAAATGCGGGACTGAGGATGACCTTTATGAACCCACAGATGATCAAACTCCTGGGCCTGTCTGCCCTGACTGCCGGCATTCTCGCCGCTGCAAGCGGCGCCCGCGCCGATGAAATCAAGGCCCCGAGCTTCACTGCCGAGCCCTGCTGCAACCTGTGCCCGGCGGCCCATGATGCGAAGAACTACACCACGCGCTACCAGCAGAACTTCACCACGCTGGTACAAGCCCAGGGTGACTGGCTGTTCCGGACCCAGGAAGACCTGCGTACCGAATTCAACACCACCCCGGCCGGCTACAAGCGCCTGCAGCAGTTGCACGATGCGTTCAAGGCAAAAGGCGTCGAGTTGGTGCTCGTCTACCAGCCGACCCGGGGCCTGGTGAACCGCAACAAGCTCAACCCACAGGAAAAGGCCGCTTTCGACTATGAGAAAGCCCTGACCAACTACAAATCCATGCTCGGGCGTTTCGCCCAGATGGGTTACGTGGTGCCGGACCTGTCGCCGCTGACCAACGAAAACCTGCCCGAAACCCTGCCGGCCCACGATTTCTATTTCCGTGGCGACCAGCACTGGACACCTTACGGCGCCCAGCGCACCGCCAAGATCGTCGCCGAGAAGGTCAAGCAGCTCCCGGCCTTCGCCGACATCCCCAAGCGTGAGTTCGAGACCAAGAAGTCCGGCCGCATGGGCAAGACCGGCACCCTGCACAACATGGCCGGGCAGCTGTGCGGCACCAGCTATGCGATCCAGTACATGGACCAATTCACCACCGAGCCCAAGGGCGAGGCGGGTGACGGCGATCTGTTCGGCGATTCCGGGAACCCGCAGATCACCCTGGTGGGCACCAGTCACAGCGGCAAGAACTACAACTTCGCCGGCTTCCTTGAAGAAGCCATCGGCGCCGACATCCTCAACGTAGCCTTCCCCGGCGGCGGTTTCGAGGGCGCGATGATCCAGTACCTGGGCAGCGAAGAGTTCCAGAAGAACCCGCCGAAAATCCTCATCTGGGAATTCTCGCCGCTGTATCGCCTGGACCAGGAAACCATCTATCGCCAGATGATGGCGCTGCTGGACAACAACGGTTGCGAAGGCAAGCCGGCATTGATGAGCAGCAAGACCGCGCTCAAGCCGGGCAAGAACGAATTGATGGTCAATAGCAAGAACATGGATCTGCGTAACGGCAGCCACCAGGTCGACATCCGCTTCGCCGACACCTCGGTGAAAACCTTGCAAGCCACCCTCTGGTACATGAATGGGCGCCACGAGGATATCAAGATCGAAAAACCGGATACCTCCGAAACCGACGGACGTTTCGCCTTCCAGCTGCGCACCGACGAGGACTGGGCTTCGCAAAACCTTCTGGCTGTCGAAGTCCAGGGACCTGAAGCCGGTAAAGAGCCGCAGCAGATCGAAGCGAAAATCTGTAAACGCAACGCATCTCCGCAAGCCGAACAAACGGCTCAAATCGGACAATGAGGTCTCGTCTCATGACCAGTACCACGCGCACCCGAACGTTGAAAACGCTGCTGGCGCCCTCCCTGCTGACCCTGGCAATGTTCGCCGGGGCCACGCAGGCCGCGGCCCCGCTGCGCCCGCCACAGGGTTACTTCGCGCCGATCGAAAAGGTCAAGGCCGGCGAAGCGGCCCAAGGCTGCGACGCCACGCCGACGCCCTACACTGGCTCCCTGCAATTTCGCAGCAAGTACGAGGGCTCCGACAAGGCCCGTGCGACCCTGAACGTGCAGTCGGAAAAAGCCTTCCGCGACAGCACCGCCGACATCACCAAGATCGAGCGTGGCGTCAGCAAACAAGTGATGCAATTCATGCGTGACGGCCGTCCCGAACAATTGGAATGCACCCTCAACTGGCTGACCGCGTGGGCCCAGGCCGATGCGCTGATGTCCAAGGACTTCAACCACACTGGCAAGTCCATGCGCAAATGGGCGCTGGGCAGCATGGCTTCGGCCTATGTGCGCCTGAAGTTCTCCGAGTCCCGCCCACTGGCCAATCACCAGGAGCAGGCGCAACTGATCGAAAGCTGGTTCAGCCGGATGGCCGACCAGGTCGTCAGCGACTGGGACAACCTGCCGCTGGACAAGACCAACAACCACTCCTACTGGGCCGCCTGGTCGGTGATGGCCACCTCCGTGGCAACCAACCGCCGCGACCTGTTCGATTGGGCCGTCAAGGAATACAAGGTCGGCGTCAACCAGATCGATGCCGACGGTTTCCTGCCCAACGAACTCAAGCGCAAGCAACGCGCCCTGTCCTACCACAACTATGCCCTGCCGCCGTTGGCGATGATCGCCAGTTTCGCCCAGGTCAACGGTGTGGACCTGCGCCAGGAAAACAACGGCGCCCTCAAGCGACTGGGTGACCGGGTGCTGGCCGGGGTGGAAGACCCGGACATCTTCGAAGAGAAGAACGGCGACAAACAGGACATGAAGGACCTGAAGGTCGATTCGAAATTCGCCTGGCTCGAACCGTTCTGCAGCCTCTACACCTGCAGCGAGGATGTGCTGGAACGCAAGCATGAGATGCAACCGTTCAAGACCTTCCGCCTCGGCGGTGACTTGACCCGGGTGTACGACCCTTCGCGGGAGAAAGGTGAAAAAGGAAGCTGATTCACAACACATTTCCTGTGGCGAGGGAGCTTGCTCCCGCTGGGGTGCGTAGCGCCCCAAGCCTGACGATGCGACTGCTTCGCAGCCGAGCGGGAGCAAGCTCCCTCGCCACAGGTAAGTGTCGGAAATGTAATCAACCACCCGGTTTTCATGGGGGGGTTTGGGGGGGCTCTGGCCCTTGACTGTTGATTCAACATGGAGAGATCGGGATGGTATTTTCATCCAATGTGTTCCTGTTTCTGTTCTTGCCGATCTTTCTCGGCTTGTACTACTTGAGCGGGCAACGCTATCGCAACCTGCTGCTGCTGATCGCCAGCTACGTGTTCTATGCCTGGTGGCGGGTGGACTTCCTGGCGCTGTTCGCCGGCGTCACCTTGTGGAACTACTGGATCGGCCTGAAAGTCGGTGCCGCCGGTGTGCGGACCAAACCGGCCCAACGCTGGCTGTTGCTCGGCGTGGGCGTGGATTTGGCCATCCTGGGCTACTTCAAGTACGCCAACTTCGGCGTGGACAGCCTCAACGCAATCATCACCAGCTTTGGCCTCAACCCGTTCATCCTGACCCATGTGCTGTTGCCGATCGGGATCTCGTTCTACATCTTCGAGTCCATCAGCTACATCATCGACGTCTATCGCGGTGACACGCCGGCGACCCGCAACCTGATCGACTTCGCAGCGTTCGTGGCGATTTTCCCGCACCTGATCGCCGGCCCTGTGTTGCGTTTCCGCGACCTGGCCGACCAGTTCAACAACCGTACCCACACGCTGGACAAGTTCTCCGAAGGCTGCACCCGCTTCATGCAAGGCTTCATCAAGAAAGTGTTCATCGCCGACACCCTGGCGGTGGTGGCCGACCATTGCTTCGCCTTGCAGAACCCGACCACGGGCGATGCCTGGCTCGGCGCCCTGGCCTACACCGCGCAGCTGTACTTCGACTTCTCCGGCTACAGCGACATGGCCATCGGCCTGGGCCTGATGATGGGTTTCCGTTTCATGGAAAACTTCAAGCAGCCCTACATCAGCCAGTCGATCACCGAGTTCTGGCGCCGCTGGCACATCAGCCTGTCCACCTGGCTGCGCGACTACCTCTACATCACCTTGGGCGGTAACCGCAAAGGCACGCTGATGACCTATCGCAACCTGTTCCTGACCATGCTGCTCGGTGGTCTGTGGCACGGCGCGAACATCACCTACGTGATCTGGGGTGCCTGGCACGGCATGTGGCTGGCCATCGAGAAAGCGGTGGGCATCAACACCACGCCACGCAGCATCAACCCGATCCGCTGGGCGCTGACCTTCCTGCTGGTGGTGATGGGCTGGGTGATCTTCCGGGCCGAGAACCTGCACGTGGCCGGTCGCATGTACGCTGCCATGTTCAGCTTCGGCGACTGGTCGCTGTCGGAACTGACCCGCGCCAACCTCACCGGCCTGCAGATCGCCACGCTGGTGGTGGCCTACATCACCCTCGCCTTCTTCGGCCTGCGGGACTTCTACACCAACCGTCCGCCGGTCAAGACCAAGCCTGAGGTCAATACCGAGGCCAACGGCCCGGCCACCGCACAACCGGGGATGATCAAGGCCGTACCGGGTGACAACCCATCGACGATCCATGAGCCGGGCTACACCGTGGGTGTCGAAGCCCAAGTGCAACCGGCCTACTGGACCGTGGACTGGTCGCGCTACGTGATGCGCGCCCTGGTGCTGCTGCTGTTCATCGCTTCGATTCTCAAACTCTCGGCGCAAAGCTTCTCGCCGTTCCTTTACTTCCAGTTCTGAGGGATCTGAACATGACCCGCTCATTACGCATCTTTTACATCGCACTGTTCATGCTGATCCTGACAGCGCTGGGCCTGTGGTCGATGCGCAGCTTCTTCGGCTTCAGCACCAACCCCGACGCCACCGTGCTCAACGGGCGCTGGGCCAAGGCCGTGGAAACGCACTACGACGACGAGTTCCCGATCAAGCGCCTGGGCACCAACATCTGGGCGGCGCTGGACTACAAGCTGTTCAATGAAGGCCGCAAGGGCGTGGTCCTGGGCCGTGACCAGTGGCTGTACAGCGACGAAGAGTTCAACCCGATCGTCAACGAAGAGCTGAACCTGCAAGGCAACTACGCGCTGGTCGAAGGCGTGCGCCAGAAGCTCAAGGAACAAGGCATCACCCTGGTCATGGCGATCCTGCCGGCCAAGGCGCGGCTGTACCCCGAGCACCTGGGTGACGTGAAGCCATCGAGCATTCACGCCAATCTCTACCAGGATTTCCATGCTCGCGTGGCGGCCGACAAGATCCTCGCGCCTGACCTGCTCGGCCCGCTGCAACAGGCCAAGCAAGGCGGCCAGCAAGTGTTCCTGCGCACCGACACCCACTGGACCCCGGAAGGTGCCCAGGTCGCTGCCGAGAACCTGGCCAAGGCCATCGCGGAGAAGGCGCCGCTCAATGGCGAACCACAGCGCTTCGTCACTGAGCCTGCGGAAAAAATCACCCACAAGGGCGACCTGCGCCAGTTCCTGCCCCTGGACCCGCTGTTCGAAAACCTGATGCCCGCCCAGGAGCCGCTGGTCAAGCGCAACACCCGCGAAGCCGACGACCAGCCAGCCGGCGACGACGCGCTGTTCGCCGACGCCCAGGTGCCCGTGGCCCTGATCGGCACGAGCTACAGCGCCAACCCCAACTGGAACTTCGTCGGTGCACTCAAGCAAGCCCTGCACAGCGACGTCATCAACTACGCCGAGGACGGCCATGGCCCGATCCTGCCGATGCTCAGCTACCTCAAGAGTGATGCCTTCAAGAACAGCCCGCCACAGGTGCTGATCTGGGAGTTCCCTGAACGTTATCTGCCCGTGAACAACGAAATCGGCGACGCCGACCCACAGTGGGTCGCAGAGCTCAAGCAAGCCGGCGCGCGCCAACAGAACGTAGCCGCCAACACCCCATCCGAGACGCCCGACCGGGCGCAAAACTGAAAGAGAGGTCCACCATGACTTTCAACACTACTCCTCGCCGTCTCGCTGCTCGCTCCTTCAAGGCCGTTGCCCTCGTCGCCAGCATGAGCGCCCTCTCATTGTCCGCCTTTGCCGGTGACTCGGCCCTGTACGGTCCGGTCGCGCCAAAAGGCTCGAGCTTCGTACGTATCTACAACGCCAGCAACGCCGAAGTCAGCGCCACCGTCGGCAGCACCAACCTCAACGAAGTGGCCCCACTGGCCAGCAGCGACTTCAGCTTCATGCCGGGCGGTGACTACAACGCCAAGGTCGGCAGCCAGACCGTCCCGGTCAAACTGGCCCCCGATCACTACTACACCCTGGTCAACAACGCCACCGGCCAGCCTCAGTTGATCGAAGAACCGCCGTTCAAGAACAAGCAGAAGTCCCTGGTCCGCGTGCAGAACCTCACCGACAAGGCCCTGACCCTCAAGACCGCCGATGGCAAGACCGAAGTGGTGCCGAACGTCGCGGCCAAAGGCCGTGGCGAGCGTGAAATCAACCCGGTGAAAGTGACCCTGGCACTGTTCGAAGGCGACAAGAAAGTCGGCGACCTCAAGCCCGTGGCCCTGGAGCGCGGCGAAGCGGCCGTGCTGTACGTCACAGGCTCAGGCAGCAGCCTGTCGCCAGTGTGGGTGAAACGCCCGGTGTCGACACGATAAGAGCAGCGGCGAGCTTCTAGCTTCAAGCGGCAAGCTTTTACTTGCAGCTTGAGGCTCGCCACTGCCGCAGGAACAACAACAAGAGAGTGAAACGACAGAACGCAGTAGCTCTAACAACCATTTCGCTTCAAGGAGTAACAAACATGATTCCGGTGATCTTGTCAGGTGGTAGTGGCTCACGTCTTTGGCCGCTTTCGCGCAAGCAATTCCCTAAACAGTTCCTGGCCCTGACCGGTGAACACACCCTGTTCCAGCAGACCCTCGAGCGCCTGGTGTTCGAAGGCATGGACACGCCGATCGTGGTCTGCAACAAAGACCACCGCTTCATCGTCAACGAACAGTTGAGCAACCGTAAGCTTGAAGCCCAGCGCATCCTGATGGAACCGTTCGGGCGTAACACCGCACCGGCCGTGGCGCTGACCGCGATGATGCTGGTCAACGAAGGTCGCGACGAGCTGATGCTGGTGCTGCCGGCCGACCACGTGATCGAAGACCAGAAGGCCCTGCAACGCGCCCTGGCCCTCGCTACCGTGGCTGCCGAGCGTGGCGAGATGGTGCTGTTCGGCGTTCCGCCAACCAAGCCGGAAACCGGCTATGGCTACATCAAGTCGACCAACGATGCGCTGCTGCCTGAAGGTGTGAGCCGGGTTTCGCACTTCGTCGAAAAACCCGACGCCAAGCGCGCCACCGAGTTCCTTGAGGCCGGCGGTTATTTCTGGAACAGCGGCATGTTCCTGTTCCGCGCCAGCCGCTTCCTCGAAGAGCTGAAAAAACACGATCCGGACATCTACGACACCTGCCTGCTGACCCTGGAGCGCAGTGAGCAGACGGCCGACACCATTACCTTCGACGAAGCCACCTTCGCCTGCTGCCCGGACAACTCCATCGACTACGCCGTGATGGAAAAAACCCAGCGCGCCTGCGTGGTTCCCCTGGCCGCCGGTTGGAGTGATGTCGGTTGCTGGGCGTCGCTGTGGGAAGTCAACGAAAAGGACACCAACGGCAACGTCACCAAGGGCGACGTGGTGATCCAGGACAGCCGCAACTGCATGATCCACGGCAACGGCAAGCTGGTGTCGGTGATCGGCCTGGAAAACATCGTGGTGGTCGAAACCAAGGACGCCATGATGATTGCCCACAAGGACAAGGTCCAAGGCGTCAAGCAGATGGTCAACACCCTCAACGCCCAGGGCCGCACCGAGACCCAGAACCACTGCGAGGTCTATCGTCCGTGGGGTTCCTATGACTCGGTGGACATGGGCGGTCGCTTCCAGGTCAAGCACATCTCGGTCAAGCCGGGCGCGTGCCTGTCCCTGCAGATGCACCACCACCGTGCCGAACACTGGATCGTGGTCAGCGGCACCGCCGAAGTGACCTGCGACGAGAACGTGTTCCTGCTCTGCGAAAACCAGTCGACCTACATCCCGATCGCGTCGGTCCACCGCCTGCGCAACCCGGGCAAGATCCCACTGGAAATCATCGAAGTGCAGTCCGGCAGCTACCTGGGCGAAGACGACATCGAGCGTTTCGAAGACATCTACGGTCGCTCCACCCCGATCGAACGTGGCGTCTCGGTGAAGACCATCGCACAGTAACCAGCAACAACGATCAGCTGTACAAGAAGCCCCCATCCAGCCCACTGCGTCCCTATCCGCAGTGAGTTGGGTGGGGGCTTTTTTTTGCAGTCGGTGATGGGCAGGCATCATTGCTTCAACATTGCCCGCCCCCTTCGGTAGGATGTGCCTACGGTAACGGAGGCTTCCACCATGCTTATCGGCGTCTTGCTGGTCATCACCTGGCTCATCCTGCTGTTGCGCTACCCGGCCAAGGCCTTGCCGGTCTCCCTGGCGGCGTTCATCGGTCTCGGGCTGGTCGCTGCGTGGGTGCTCTGGCAGGAAAACCGCGAGACCCGGCAGTTGGAGCGCCTGGAAATGCGCATTACCTATACCCCCGGACAATGCCCCGCCGACCGTCCACTGTCGCTGAACCTGAAAAACACCAATGACGTGCCGCTGATCGAACTGCGCTGGCAGGTCGCGGCCTATGCGCCTGGCGACACCATCAACCTGGCCGACACCCCCTACGACGCACCGCGCTACCGGGGCCCCGGCCAATTGCAGGCCGGCGCTGACTGGCAAGACTGCCTGCCCCTGCCGCCCCTGCGTCCGGGTTATCGCCCGCAGACCCTGGAGTTTCGCGCCGAGCGATTGCACGGCAGCTTTTCCAACTGATTGCTCCCCCCACTTTTTGCACAAGGAATGCGCCATGCCTGTTGCGCTGATTACCGGATGTTCCAGCGGCATTGGCCGCGCCCTCGCCGACGCCTTCAAGACTGCGGGTTATCAAGTCTGGGCCACGGCGCGCAAGGTTGAAGACGTAGCGACGCTCAGCGCTGCCGGGTTCACCGCGGTGCAACTGGACGTCAACGACGGCCAGGCCCTGGAACAACTCAACGAACGGATCAACCAGCAGCATGGCGGCCTGGATGTGCTGGTCAACAATGCCGGCTACGGCGCCATGGGCCCTCTCCTGGACGGTGGCGTGCCGGCCATGCAGCGTCAGTTCGAAACCAACGTGTTCGCCATCGTCGGGGTCACCCGCGCGCTGTTCCCGGTGTTGCGTCGGGCCAAGGGGCTGGTGGTGAACATCGGCAGCGTTTCCGGGGTGCTGGTCACGCCGTTTGCCGGGGCCTACTGCGCCTCGAAGGCCGCGGTGCATGCCTTGAGCGATGCCTTGCGCATGGAACTGGCGCCGTTCGGCATCCGCGTGATGGAAGTCCAACCCGGCGCCATCGCCTCCAGCTTCGCCAAGAATGCCGGCCACGAAGCCGAACAGCTGATCAGCGAACAATCGCCCTGGTGGCCGCTGCGCGACAGCATCCGCGCCCGGGCCAAGGCGTCCCAGGACAAACCAACCCCGGCCAGCGAGTTCGCCGCCGGGCTGCTCAAGGCCGTGCAACAACCCCGGCCGCCCCGCCTGCTGCGCCTGGGCAATGGCAGCCGGGCATTGCCGTTGATGGCGAGCTGGCTGCCCAAGGGGTTGCTGGAGAAGGGGTTGATGAAGCGGTTTGGGTTGGGTGGATCGTTGTAAGGGATGGAGGGATAACAGGCTTAAACCTTTGTCCCGAGGACATGGTTAACACCTGTGGCGAGGGGATTTATCCCCGCTGGGCTGCGAAGCAGCCCCAAACCAGGCAACACGGTGTACGAGTCGAAACCGCATCAGTCAGATGACGACTGCTGCGCAGCCGAACGGGGATAAATCCCCTCGCCACAGGGATTTGGGTGCACATGGAACTCATGCCCACAGCTTCCACAGGAATAGGGGTGACAAGCCTCTTTGTCACCCTGCCACCGTCGCCTCAGCGCTCGGTTTGTGGCTCGACCACCACCGTGCAAGTCATCCCCGCCGCCAGTAACACCCCGTCGGGTACTTCATCGAGATGAATGCGCACCGGCACCCGCTGGGCCAGGCGAACCCAGTTGAAGGTCGGGTTCACGTCGGCGATCAGTTCGCGGCTTTCGGGGTTGTCCCGATCGTAGATGCCGCGGGAGATGCTTTCCACATGCCCCTTGAGCATCTCACCGCTCATCAACTGCAACTGCGCTGAATCGCCGACCCGCACCTTGGGCAACTTGGTCTCTTCGAAGAAGCCATAGACCCAGAACGAATTCATGTCCACCACGGCCATCTTCGCCTCGCCGATGCGGGCGTAGTCGCCACGGTGCACATTGAGGTTGGTGACGTAGCCGTCCACCGCCGCGCGGACTTCGGTGCGCGACAGGTTCAGCTCGGCGGCTTCCAATTGCGCCTGGGCCTGCTGGTAATCGGCCAGGGCCGAGTCGGCGATGTTGCTGGCGTCGTCGCGGTTTTCCCGGGAGATCACCAGGCTGTCCAGGTCGGCACGCCGATGGGCGTTGACCTTGCGCATCTCCCAAGTGGCCTTGCGCGACGCCACCAGGGAACGAGCCTGCTTCACGGCGATGCGGTAATGCTCAGGATCGATGCGCATCAACAGGTCGCCCTTTTTCACCGATTGGTTGTCGCGCACCAGCACTTCGACCACCTCGCCACTGACATCGGCGGCCACATTGATGATGTCGGCCCGAATCCGCCCATCGCGGGTCCAGGGTTCGTTCATGTAATGGACCCATAACGTACGGCCGATCCACAGCGCCAGGGCCAGAACCAACAGCGTCGCCAGCAGGCTGAAAAACTTTCTCATCGCATCGATCTCAACGGTAGACCGTCAGCGCCAGCGCGCCGAACAGACAGGTAAACAGACTCAGGCGCAACAACGCCGGGTGCCAGAAGAAGCGGTACAGGTCCAGCCCCGACAGGAAGCGGTCCAAGGCCCAGGCCAGGCCGGCGGCGATGAAAAACATCAAGGTCATGGTGGGCATGTACACACCATGGAAGGCGATCTCACGGGGCATGTTCAGGTTCCTGGGGAAGCGGTGTGGCAGGCGGCATGGCATGCGGCATGGCATAGCCGGCCAAGGGCGATTGCGGGTCGAGCAACGAGGTGCGGATAAAATGCAGGTAGCTTTTCACGCGGCGCAGGGCCGAGGTGTCGAAATGCGGGGCGAAGGGTTCGTCGGTGGCCTGCACGCGGCCGATGGCATGGTCCACCGCCACCAGGGCACGTTCCAGATTGCTCTGGCTCGGTTGGCGGAACAGCCGCACCAGCGCCCGCCCCATCACACGAATCGCCTGGCGCCACGGTTGGCTTTCGGCATACGCCGGATGCACCGGTAAAATCGCCTGTTCCTTGCGCAACTCGATAATCGCGTGGCCGACCTCCAGCACCACGAACATCCAGCGCAGCAAGTCCCGTTGCACCCGCGGCTGCCCCGCCGCCAGCCCGTAGGCCTGATGCAGCAAGTCGCGGGTACCACTTTCGAAGCTCGATGCCAGGCCCTTGAGCTTGCCACTGATGGCAAACACCACTTGCTCGCGCAAATCCTGCTCGAGCCGGCGCCACAACCAGCGACTGTTGGGCGGCAGGATGATTGCCCCGGCCGCGGCACACACCAGCATGCCGAGGATCATCGCGATGTAATCGTTGATGAAGGCGTAGGGGTTGTAGACCGTCAGGTTGTCCGGCACCGAACCGGTGCTGAAAAAGATCAGCAGCCCCAGCCCGACCCCGGCGTATTTCGGCCGCGAGCTGAGGAACGAACCGAGCATGATCACTGGCGCCAGCATCACGCAGAGCAAAGGGAAGCCGTCGATCAGCGGGAAGACGAAGAACATCTCGACAAAGCCGATCAACGCCCCGAACAACGTGCCGCAGGCCATCTGGAAAGCCATGCGCTTAGGGTTCGGCGTCGCGGCCGACAAGCCCACGGTGGCGGCGGCGATCATCGTCATGGTCGCGCCGCTCGGCCAGGCCGTGGCGACCCAGTAACTGCCCAGCACCAACAGGATGAAGGCGGCGCGAACACCCGATGCCGTGGCGGCCAGCCAGTTGGTCTGCGGCACGAACGGTTCGTCCCAGCGCTCACGTTCGTGGCGATGATCGGCCAGCGAGGCGTGGGTCAGGGCATAGCCGTGCAAGTCGTCGACGAAGCGATAAAGCAGCTCGTAGGCGGTATGGAAATCCAGTTGCTGCCCATCACTGGGCGCCGTTTCCTGGAACAGCGCCCGCAGCCTTCGCACCTGGGCCGGCAGCTCGGCCTTGTACTCGGCCAGCGCCGCGGCCAGACGGGCCGCATCGGCATCGGTCAGGGCGCGGCCACTGAAACCGTCGAGCAGTTCGGCCAACGTTTGCAAGCCCGGCTTGATGGCGTCTACCACATGATCCGCGGCGCTGCCGCGCAAGCGCTCCAGCAATTGGTGCAAGGCGTTGAAGCGGGTGGTGATGCCCATGAATTCGCTGTTCAAGCGACTGAGCCGGCCGTTGCGCCGACGCATGTGCGGGTCTTCGAACACGGTCACGCTGCGCAGGCTTTCCAGGCCCACCGCCTCGGCAATGAAGCCCACGTTGCGCGCTTCGAAGGTCTCGCGCTTGCTGCGCCCACGCAGGCCATCGGTGACAAACAGGGCAAATACCCCAAAGCGCTGGTACAAGGCATTGCGCATGGCGGCACTGGCGGTTTGCGGCAGGATCGCGGCGCTGACCAGGGTGGAGCAGAGAATGCCCAGGGAAATCTCCAGCACCCGCCAGACCGCGGCCATGAACGCGCCTTCCGGATGGGCCAGGGCCGGCAGGCCGATCATCGCCGCGGTGTAGCCGGCCAGCACAAAACCATAGGCCCGGAAATTGCGATATCGCGCCGCCCCTGCCGAACAGAGGCCAACCCAGGCCGCCAGGCAAGCGAGGAACGGCTCGGTGTTCTGGGCAAACAAGGCGATCAGCGCCACCATCACCGCCGAGCCGGCCAGGGTGCCAAGGAAGCGGTAGAAACTCTTGGCGAACACCTGCCCGCTCTGGGGCTGCATGACAATGAACACGGTGATCATGGCCGTGCGCGGTTGCGGCAACTCCAGGCGCATCGCCAACCACAAGGTCAGGAACGCGGCAAACAGGACCTTGAAGATATAGACCCAGGTCACCCCGTCGCTGCGGGCCCAGTCGAAGAAACCCCGGCGCCATTCAAGACGGTACAACCAGCGTGCGGGGGCAAGTAAAGACGTCACAGGAAAAGGACTCAGCATCGTGGCGAGGGAGCTTGCTCCCGCTTGGGCGCGCAGCACCCACTTGAGGGGGCCGCCGCGCAGTCCAGCGGGAGCAAGCTCCCTTGCCACAGGGCATGGCTCAAGTCAGGGCTGTCGTTGCCGGCCTCAAGCCCGCCACCCAGCGCCGTCACCAGGTCGGCATGGGCGCTCAAGCGCGCCGCCTGCACTTGCTGTTGCACCTGTTGCTGCTTGAACAACAGGCTTTGGGCGTTGAGCACGTTGAGGTAGTCGGTGAGCCCGCGCTGGAACGCCACCATTGCGATGTCGTAGGTGCGCTGGGCTGCGGCCACCGATTCGGCAGCGAAAGCCTGCTGCTTGTCCATCGATTGGCGGCGGATCAGTTGGTCGGAAATGCCCTTGAGGGCGTTCACCAGTGTCTGGTTGTAGTGCGCCACGGCGATGTCATAACCGGCCGCCGCCTCGCCCAGCTGTGAACGCAAGCGTCCGCCGTCGAAGATCGGCAACGTGATCGCCGGCCCGACGTTGTAGGTGAGCTTCTTGCCCGTCAAAAACTCCAGCGCCCCACCGCCAGTGGCCATGTAGCCGAGGCTACCCACCAGGTCGACATTGGGATAGAAGCCGGCCCGGGCCACATCGATACCCCGGGCCTGGGCAGCTACTTGCCAACGCCCGGCAACCACATCCGGACGCTGGCCGAGCAGTTCGGCGGGCAAGGCCGACGGCAGCTTCAAGGGCGCGCCGAGGGCCAGGGTCGGACGTTGCAATTGTGCGCCCTCTCCCGGCCCCTTGCCGGCCAGGGCCGCCAACTGATTACGGCTCAAGGCGATGGCTTCGTCCAGCGCGTCGAGTTGGCGATGGCTCTCGGGCACTGGTGCCTGGGCCTGGCTGACTTCGAAATGGGTGCCGATGCCGCCGTCCAGGCGTTTCTGCGCAAGGTCGAGAATCTGCTCTTGTTGGTGGAGAGTCGCGGCGACGATATCGCGCTGGGCGTAGTGCAGCGAAAACTGGATGTAGGCACGCACGATGTTGCTTTGCAGTTCCAGTTGCGCCTGGCGCGCCTCAGCGACACTGACATGGGCCAGGTCAACCGCCCGTTCGCTGGCATTGCGCTCGCGGCCCCACAGGTCCAGGGCGTAGCTCAAGCCCAGGGCGGCATTGTTGTCCCAGGTCGTGGTGTCGGCCAGCTCGCCCGGGCCATAGAACTGATCGGTGGGCCAGTTATGGCGCTTGAGGGTCACCTCGCCATTGATCTGCAGCGACTCGGCAGCCTCGGCAACCCCGGCCATGGCCTTCGCCTGGCGCACCCGCGCGACGGCCATGGCCAGGCTCGGGCTGTCCTGCATGGCCAGGTCGACCCAGCGATCCAACTGCCGATCACCATAGGCTTGCCACCACTGACGGGTGGGCCAGCGGGCGTCGCGAGCCGCCTCGCGGATGGCGGCATCGGTGACCAGTTGATTGGCCGGCAGTACCTGGCTTTGCGGCCCAATCCCGCCTGTCCCGATGCACCCGCTGATGGTTAATGTCAGAACCCAAACACTGAGAGTCTTCAGCTCTCTGCTGATGCAACGCGGCACTTGTGCAAAATTCCTGAGATGGAGCATGACGACGAGGATGGCGGCCTGTTACGCAAAACTTGTGGGAGCGAGCTTGCTCGCGATGGCGTCCGAACATTCACTTCAGGTGTTGAATGTGATGGTCTCATCGCGAGCAAGCTCGCTCCCACAGGAATCAGTGACCCAGGATTGGTGGCAATTCTAGGCATCGCCCTCCCCGCCGATAAGCCGACCTTTCTGTGAATCTTTGTTACCGTTAACGCGATAATCCATTAGTCGGGTCCCGCTGCTCTGTAACTTCGTGTCACAATTTGCCACCTCCCAAGAGAGCCCTCCATGGACACCTTGCAAAACATGCGCGCGTTCAGTTGTGTTGCCGAAGCTGGCAGTTTCACCGCTGCCGCCGCGCAACTGGACACCACGACGGCCAACATCTCGCGCGCGGTTTCCAACCTGGAAGCCCATCTGCAAACCCGCCTGCTCAACCGCACCACTCGCCGCATTGCCCTGACCGAGGCAGGTAAACGCTACTTGTTGCGTTGCGAGCAGATCCTGGCTTATGTCGAAGAAGCGGAAGCCGAGGCCAGCGACGCCCATGCCCGACCGGCCGGGCAGTTGAAGGTCCACACGATGACCGGCATCGGCCAGCATTTCGTGATCGACGCCATCGCCCGTTATCGCAAGACCCATCCGGATGTGACCTTCGACCTGACCCTGGCCAACCGCGTGCCGGACATCCTTGACGAGGGCTACGACGTCTCCATCGTGCTCGCCAGCGAGTTGCCGGATTCGGGCTTCGTCTCCCAGCGCCTGGGGATCACCTACAGCATCGTCTGCGCATCGCCCGCCTATGTGAAAGCCAGCGGCTGCCCGCAAAAACCCGGCGACCTGCTCAACCACGCCTGCCTGCGCCTGGTCAGCCCGGTCATTCCGCTGGAAAAATGGGTGTTCGACGGCCCGGAAGGCCAGGAGATGGTCACCATCAATAGCTCACCGTTCCTGGTGAATTCCGCCGATGCGATGAAAACCGCGATCACCAGCGGCATGGGCGTGGGGGTGTTGCCGGTGTACGCCGCCATCGAAGGCCTGCGCAACGGCACGCTGGTGCGGGTCATGCCCAACTACCGCTCCCAGGAACTGAACCTCTATGCCATCTACCCGTCGCGCCAATACCTGGATGCGAAGATCAAGACCTGGGTCGAGTACCTGCGAGGCTCGCTGCCGGAAATCCTCGCGGCGCACCAGTCTGAGCTGGCGGCTTACGAATTGAGTGGAAGCCTGGCAGGCGCACGGGTCGCGAACTGAAGTCGCCCCCGTGCGTGAAGGATGATGTCAGCGCTTGCCCATCGAACGACGCGTGCCGGGAGGCGCGGCGCCCGGGGTCTTGGTATGGCCATTCTTCGCGCCGTTCTTGTACCACGGCTGCTGGCCGGCGCCCTTGGCCGCAGCCAGTTCACCGGGTTTGAACGGGAATTTGAAGGCAGGGATCGCCGCTTTGGCGTCCTCGGTGCAGGAAACATCGCTGTCGGACAAATCGGCCTGTTCGCCGCCGGGGAGTTCATCCGCAGGCGAAGGTGTCGGGGAAGTCATGTGAGGCTCCGGGTCATGCATGCAAGTCGGGCCCGAAGGGCGAGCCGCGAAAGGCGGCAGTATACCTGCCCGATATCACCGCGCGCAGGGCAGTTTCATCTGGCACGACCATTCATCTGACTGCAAGCCAGGACAAAACTGACAAGCCTGTCAGTTAGCCGTCACCTTCCTGACCGGCTCGTAACGCTATATAAGAAAGCTCAAACTCCTGTGTCCCGAACCGGCCCTTCATATTCATGCACACCCAGAAGAAAACCGTCCTGCTCGTCGTGCTGTTGGTCGCCCTGGCGGCCCTTGTCCTCTGGTTTGTGCTCAGGCCCGTGACCGCCAAGCCCAGCGCTCCCGCCGCCGTTCCGGTGCGGGTCGTCAGCGTGGTGCAAAAGGATGTGCCGCGCTTTGCCAGCGGCATCGGTACGGTCCTGTCGCTGCACAGCGTGGTCATCCGGCCGCAGATCGACGGCATCCTCACCCGGCTGCTGGTCAAGGAAGGGCAACTGGTCAAGAAAGGTGACCTGCTGGCGACCATCGACGATCGTTCGATCCGCGCCAGCCTCGACCAGGCCCGGGCCCAGCTCGGCGAGAGCCAGGCGCAGTTGGCGGTGGCCCAGGTCAATCTCAAGCGCTACAAATTGCTGAGCGTCGATGACGGCGTCTCGAAGCAGACCTACGACCAGCAGCAGGCGCTGGTCAACCAGCTCAAGGCCACCGCCCAGGGTAACCAGGCGGCCATCGACTCGGCTCAGGTGCAACTGTCCTACACCCAGATCCGCTCCCCAGTGAGCGGTCGCGTCGGCATTCGCAATGTGGATGAAGGCAACTTCCTGCGCACCAGCGACGCCGATGGCCTGTTCACGGTGACCCAGATCGACCCGATCGCCGTGGAGTTCTCCCTGCCCCAGCAAATGCTGCCCACCTTGCAACGCTTGATCGCGGCGCCCGAGCAAGCCTTGGTCAAGGCCTATCTCGGTGCCGATGGCGCTAGCGGGGAACTGCTCGGCGAGGGGCGCCTGAGCCTCATCGACAACCAGATCAACGCCAACACCGGAACCCTGCGGGCCAAGGCTGAATTCGACAACGCCGCGCAACGGCTGTGGCCCGGGCAACTGGTGACGCTGAAGATCCAGACCGCCCTCGACAAGGACGCCCTGGTGGTGCCTCCCTCCGTGGTCCAGCGCGGGCTGGAGCAACACTTCGTGTACCGGATCAAGGGCGACAAGGTCGAGAGCGTGCCGGTGGTCATGGTTTACCAGGACAGCGACATACACATCATCAAAGGGGTGAACGCTGGCGATCAACTAGTGAGCGATGGTCAGTCACGGCTCAAGCCAGGCAGCCACATCCAGGTGCTCAGTGCCCCGCCCGCCCTGGCCAAGACTGCGGAGCCGCAACCGTGAAGGGCCGCGGCTCGGTTTCAGCGTGGTGCATCGACCACCCCATCGCCACGGTGCTGCTGACGTTTGCCCTGGTACTGCTGGGCGTGATCGCGTTTCCTCGCCTGCCCGTCGCGCCGTTGCCGGAGGCCGAATTCCCGACCATCCAGGTTAACGCGCAGTTGCCTGGAGCCAGTCCCGAAACCATGGCCTCGTCAGTGGCGACGCCGCTGGAAGTGCAATTCAGTGCCATCCCCGGCATCACCCAGATGACCTCCAGCAGCGCCCTGGGCTCGACCAACCTGATCCTGCAATTCAGCCTCGATAAAAGCATCGACACCGCCGCCCAGGAAGTGCAGGCGGCGATCAACACCGCCGCCGGCAAACTGCCCAACGACATGCCGAACCTGCCGACCTGGCGCAAGGTCAACCCCGCCGACAGCCCGGTGTTGATCCTCAGCATCAGCTCCTCCCTAATGCCCGGCACCGAGCTGAGCGACTACGTCGAAACCCTGCTCTCGCGCCAGATCAGCCAGATCGACGGCGTAGGACAAATCTACATCACCGGCCAGCAGCGTCCGGCGATCCGGGTCCAGGCCTCGGCTGATCGACTCGCCGCCATCGGCCTGACCCTGGCGGACATCCGCCTGGCGCTCCAGCAGGCCAGCCTCAACCTGGCCAAGGGCGCCCTGTACGGCGATTCGAGCATTTCCACCCTGTCCACCAACGACCAGCTGTTCCAGCCTGAGGAGTACGGTGAGCTGATCGTGTCCTACAAGGACGGCGCACCGGTTCACCTCAAGGACATCGCCAAGGTCGTCAACGGCTCGGAAAACGCTTACGTCCAGGCCTGGTCCGACAGCGAACCAGGGGTCAACCTGGTGATCTTCCGGCAACCGGGGGCGAACATCGTCGAGACCGTCGACCGCATCCAGGCGGCCCTGCCCACCCTGCAAGCCATGCTGCCCGCTGCCATACAGGTCAAGGTACTGATCGACCGCACCCAGACTATCCGCGCCTCGTTGCACGAAGTGGAGATCACCTTGCTGATCGCGGTGCTGCTGGTCGTCGCGGTGATGGCGCTGTTCCTGCGCCAGCTCTCGGCAACCCTGATTGTCTCGGCGGTGCTGGGGGTGTCGCTGATCGCCAGTTTCGCCCTGATGTACGTGATGGGCTTCAGCCTGAACAACCTGACCCTGGTGGCAATCGTCATCTCGGTCGGGTTCGTGGTGGACGACGCGATTGTGGTGGTGGAGAACATCCACCGGCATCTGGAAGCCGGCGACGGCATGCGCGAAGCGGCGATCAAGGGAGCGGGTGAGATCGGTTTCACCGTGGTCTCCATCAGCTTCTCGCTGGTAGCGGCATTCATTCCACTGCTGTTCATGGGCGGAGTGGTCGGGCGCCTGTTCAAGGAATTTGCCCTGACCGCCACCTCGACCATTCTGATTTCGGTGGTGGTGTCGCTCACCCTGGCACCGACCCTGGCCGCGCTGTTCATGCGTGCCCCGGTACATCATGCCCACAGCAAGATGGGATTCGGCGAGCGTCTGCTGGGCTGGTACGAGCACGGCCTGCGTCGGGCCCTGGCCCATCAAAAACTGATGATAGGCGTGTTCGGCCTGACCCTGGCACTGGCGGTGGTGGGCTACGTGTTCATTCCCAAGGGGTTCTTTCCGGTACAGGACACCGGCCTGGTACTGGGCACCAGCGAAGCCGCCGCCGATGTGTCGTTCCCGGACATGGTCGCCAAACACAAGGCCCTGGCCGACATCGTCGCCGCCGACCCGGCGGTGCAGACCTTCTCCCATTCCGTCGGTGTTTCGGGCAATAACCAGACCATCGCCAACGGCCGTTTCTGGATCGCCCTCAAGCCCCGGAGCGAGCGTGACGTGTCGGCCAGCGGCTTCATCGACCGAATCCGCCCGCAATTGCTGAATATCCCCGGTGTAGTGCTGTACCTCAGGGCCGGGCAGGACATCAACCTCAGCTCCGGCCCCAGTCGCGCCCAATATCAATACGTGCTCAAGAGCAACGACGGGCCGAGCCTCAACGCCTGGACGCAAAAACTCACCGACAAGCTGCGCGGCAACCCGGCGTTCCGTGACATCTCCAACGACCTGCAACTGGGCGGCAGCATCACCCACATCAACATCGACCGCAGCGCGGCAGCGCGCTTCGGCCTCACCGCCACCGATGTCGACCAGGCCCTGTACGACGCCTTCGGCCAACGGCAGATCAATGAATTCCAGACCGAGACCAACCAGTACAACGTGATCCTGGAACTCGATACCGCGCAGCGGGGCAAGGCCGAAAGCCTGGCGTATTTCTACCTGCGTTCCCCCCTGAGTGGGGAAATGGTGCCGCTCTCGGCCCTGGCCCGCTTCGATGCGCCGAGCAACGGCCCGCTGTCGATTGCCCACGACGGCATGTTCCCCGCCGCCAACCTGTCGTTCAACCTGGCGCCCGGCGTCGCCCTGGGAGACGCGGTGCGCCTGCTCGACCAGGCGAAGAACGAAATCGGCATGCCCGCCGCCATCACCGGTAATTTCCAGGGCGCGGCCCAGGCCTTCCAGAGCTCGCTGGCGAGCCAGCCATGGCTGATCCTCGCCGCGCTGGTGGCCGTGTACATCATCCTCGGCGTGCTCTACGAGAGCTTCGTGCACCCGTTGACGATCATCTCCACCCTGCCCTCGGCCGGTCTCGGCGCGCTGATCATGCTCTGGCTGCTGGGCCAGGATTTTTCGATCATGGCGCTGATCGGGCTGGTGCTGCTGATCGGGATCGTCAAGAAGAACGGCATCCTGATGATCGACTTCGCCCTCGACGCCCAGCGCAACAAAGGGTTGGCGCCCCAGGAGGCGATTTTCCAGGCGTGCCTGACACGCTTCCGGCCGATCATGATGACCACCCTGGCCGCCCTGCTCGGCGCCTTGCCGCTGATGCTCGGCTATGGCCCCGGCGCGGAGCTGCGCCAGCCCCTGGGCATCGCGGTGGTGGGCGGCCTGCTGGTGAGCCAGGCGCTGACGCTGTTCACCACACCGGTCATATACTTGTGGCTGGAGCGACTGTTCCATCGGCCCGCCCATCAGCCAGGGTCGGCGCCGACGGCGGCGCTGGCGAGCACAGACCACTGAGGCAGGGCCATGCGCGTTCTGATTATCGAAGACGAAGAAAAAACCGCGGACTACCTGCACCGCGGCCTGACCGAACAGGGCTATACCGTGGACGTGGCGCCGGACGGCATCGAGGGGCTGCACCTGGCCCTGGAAACCGACTATGCGGTGATCGTGCTCGACGTGATGCTGCCGGGCCTGGACGGCTTCGGCGTACTGCGGGCCCTACGCGCCCGCAAGCAGACACCGGTGATCATGCTCACCGCCCGGGAACGGGTCGAGGACCGCATCAAGGGCTTGCGCGACGGCGCCGATGACTACCTGGGCAAACCTTTCTCCTTCCTCGAACTGGTGGCCCGCCTGCAAGCCCTGACCCGCCGCAGCGGCGGCCATGAACCGGTGCAGGTGAGCATCGCCGACCTGTGGATCGACCTGATCAGCCGCAAGGCCACACGGGCCGGCCAGCGCCTGGACCTGACGGCCAAGGAGTTCTCCCTGCTCAGCGTCCTGGCCCGCCGCCAGGGTGAAATCCTCTCGAAAACCGCCATTGCCGAAATGGTCTGGGACATCAACTTCGACAGTGACGCCAACGTGGTGGAAGTGGCGATCAAACGCTTGCGGGCCAAGCTCGACGGGCCATTCGAACAGAAGTTGCTGCACACCATTCGCGGCATGGGTTATGTGCTGGAGAGTCGCAGCGATGAGCGTCCCTGACAGCATCGCCCTGCGCCTGAGCGGCATGTTCACGCTGGTGGCGGCGCTGGTGTTCCTGTTGATCGGTGGCGCTTTATACCAGCAGGTCGGCAAGGGCCTGGGCCTGTTGCCCGAAGCCGAGCTCGATGCCCGCTACAGTGTCCTGGAGTCCACCGTTGGCCGCTACGGCACGCCTGAACACTGGGTGAAGATCAACAACAAGCTGCGACTGCTCGGTGAAGAAGACAAACGCATCCATTTCTGGATCGTCAGCGACGATCCGCGCTTTGAATACGGCGCTCCCGATGCACAGATCCGTGCCTTTGCCCAAGGCGCCCTGGGGAAGCGCGACCTGACCTTGCCCCATCGGGACTACCCGATGAAAGTATTGGTGAGCCAATTCCCGGCCAAGGACCAACGCCCGCCGCTGCGCTTCATGATCGGCATCGACACCCAGACCTTCTACCAGACCCAGCATCGCCTGCTGGTGGCGCTGGTGAGCCTGGCGATTGTCGGTGTGCTCCTCGCTTCGTTGCTGGGCTACTGGGTCGCGCGCATCGGCCTCAAACCGCTGATCAAGCTGTCCGATGAAGCCCGACGCCTGGCCCCGCCCCGCCTGTCCGGGCGCTTGCAACTGTCGCCCTTGCCGCCGGAGCTGGGCCAGTTCGTCAGTTCCTTCAACGCCACCCTCGACCGGGTCGAACAGGCTTACTCGCGGCTGGAATCGTTCAACGCCGACGTCGCCCATGAATTGCGCTCGCCCCTGACCAACCTGATCGGCCAGACCCAGGTTGCGCTGACCCGTGGACGCTCGGCCGAACACTACTTCGAAGTGCTGCAATCGAATCTCGAGGAGTTGGAGCGGCTGCGTTCGATCATCAACGACATGCTGTTCCTGGCCAGCGCCGACCAAGGCAGCAAGGCCACCAAGTTGACCAGCGCATCCCTGGCCGGCGAAGTGGCGACCACCCTCGATTACCTGGACTTCATACTGGAAGATGCCCAGGTCCAGGTCCGGGTCAGCGGCGATGCCCAGGCCAACATCGAGATCGCCCACTTGCGACGGGCGCTGATCAACCTGCTGAGCAACGCCGTACAACACACCGCGCCCGGGCAAGTGATCGACGTGCACATCGAAGCCCTTGGCGACCAGATCACCCTCGCGGTCACCAACCCCGGCGAACCGATCGCCGGCGAGCACTTGCCACGCCTGTTCGAACGTTTCTATCGCGTCGATGCCTCGCGCAGCAACAGTGGCGCCAACCATGGACTGGGGCTGGCCATCGTCAAGGCCATTGCACTGATGCACGGTGGCGATGTGTTCGTGCGCAGCGACCAGGGTGCCAACACGTTCGGGATCCGCTTGCCAGCCTGAGGCCTTCACAAGGTTCGATCTTTCCAGCATTGAATGCTGGGCGAAAGCCAACTCGATCAAAATCGACAGATCGCAGCCTTCGGCAGATCCTACCCAGTTATTGCGCAAACACTGATTGCCCGCTCTCATTGATCCAAGCACAATCAGCAAAAGGCCAGCATCTGGTTCATTGCCGGTTTGCAACCCTTTGGGACGGACCCCAGCCACATGACAATGCAGACATCGGAACCATGAGCGCGCGCAGTGCGACACCCGGCAACACCCCGCTTTCGAGACGTTCGGAACGGGTATTCGTAGTGGCCAGCTCACTGGTTGTCATTGCCATCCTGAGCATCGTGACGTTTCTGTTGATCCGCGAACATGCCGCCGCACAAGAGGCGGCGACCCGTGCGGCGACCAATATCGTGCAATTGATTGACGCCGATGTGCTGCGTAACGTGGAGCTCTACGATCTGTCGCTGCAAGGTTTGGCCGCCGCCGCCAAACGCGACGACCTGAAAGACGTTTCGCCGGCGATTCGCCATCTGGCGCTGTTCGACCGCGCCACCGCCGCCCCCTACAAAGGCGACATCCTGCTGCTCGACAAGCGTGGCGATGTAATCGCCGACTCCGCCTCGCTCGAACCGCGCAAAGGCAATTACGCCGACCGGGAATATTTCCAGTCCCATGTCCAGGACCCGAGTCTGGGCATGATGATCAGTCGCCCGTTCCGCTCCAGGAGTGCCGCCCACGATTGGCGCATCAGTTTCAGCTATCGACTGAGCGACGAGCGGGGTGAGTTCATGGGCGTGGCCGAGGCCGCAATGCGCCTGAACTACTTCAGCCAGTTGTTCAAAAGCCTGAACATCGGCCACGGGACGGTCAACCTGATCAGCCGCGATGGGATTCTGTTGGCCCAGGAACCGCCCCTGGCCGACGACATGATCGGCAAGGACTTCAGCAACCGACCGAACTTCGTACGCATCCTGCGAGAAGGTAACGGCAGTTTTACCGGCATCTCCAGTGTTGATCAGACACAGCGGCTCTACACCTTTTCCCAGGTGGGCGACCTGCCATTGATTGTCGTGGTAGCGCTCTCCTACCAAGAGGTCTTCGCCTCATGGCAACGCACGGCGTTGTTGGTCAGCGGTGCCACCGGCGCGCTGTGCATCGGTTTGCTCTGGCTTACCTGGCTGCTACGCCGCGAATTGCGACGCCGCTACAGAGCTGAACGGGAATTGGCCCAACTGGCGTCCATCGACGCTCTCACAGGACTGGCCAATCGACGAACACTGGACGAGACGTTGCGACAGGAATGGCTGCGCGCCCAACGTTCGGGCCAACCGTTGTCTGTGCTGATGATCGATGCCGATCATTTCAAGGCGTTCAATGATCGCCATGGTCATCAAAAGGGTGACGAGGCCCTGCGCACCTTGGCGCAATTGATCGGCCAGCATGTCCGACGCCCCGCCGACCTGGCGGCGCGCTATGGCGGTGAGGAGTTCTCGGTGGTGCTGCCGGAGACCACCACCGCTGGCGCCTTCACCATGGCCCAGCATATTCGCAACGCGGTCGAACAACTGCCATCTGTGTCCGAGGGAGGAGCGCCCATGACGGTCAGTATCGGCATCGCCACTTGGACTCAGGGACCGTACAGCGAACTCAAACAACTCTTGTTCGCTGCGGACAAGGCGCTTTACCAGGCCAAGGCCAGTGGGCGTAATCGTGTGGTTTGCGCGATGTGACACCGGAGCACCCAAAGGCGATGGGCATGACACCCTCTGTGCATGGATAGGATGCCCTCTGGGTAGGATAGGGTGCTCTCTGTGGCGAGGGGATTTATCCCCGCTGGGCTGCGAAGCAGCCCCAATGCAGACGACTCAATCAGCCTGGCGCACCGAGTTGCAGTGGGTGGGACTGCTGCGCAGTCCAACGGGGATAAATCCCCTCGCCACAGGGCTCATCTGATCCTCAGGAAACAGCCATAAAAAAAGGCCACCCAAAGGCAGCCTTCAAAAACTAGAGAGGTTTTTTTGCCTACACGGCCGCAACAGGGCGCATGTAAGAGATTGGTGCGGTGCTGGCGTCTTCGAACGTCACGACTTCCCAAGCATCTTTCTGCTCAATCAACTTGCGCAGCAGCTGGTTGTTCAGTGCATGGCCGGACTTGAAGCCCTTGAACTCACCAATCAGGCTATTGCCCAGCAGGTAGAGGTCGCCGATTGCATCGAGGATCTTGTGCTTGACGAATTCGTCTTCATAACGAAGGCCGTCTTCGTTCAATACACCATCGGAATCGACCACGATCGCGTTTTCAACACTGCCGCCGAGTGCGAGGTTGTGCTTGCGCAGGTACTCGATGTCACTCATGAAACCGAAGGTACGGGCGCGGCTGACTTCTTTTACGAACGAAGTGCTGGAAAAATCCACGCTTGCACTCTGGGTGCGGTCACGGAAAACCGGGTGATCGAAATCGATCTCGAAGCTCACCTTGAAACCTTCGAAAGGGACGAAAGTGGCGCGCTTGTCGCCGTCTTCCACGGTCACTTCCCGCAGGATGCGGATGAACTTCTTGGCTGCGTCCTGCTCTTCCAGGCCAGCCGATTGAATCAGGAATACGAAGGGTCCGGCACTGCCATCCATGATCGGGACTTCGGACGCGGAGAGCTCGACGTAGGCGTTATCGATGCCCAGGCCAGCCATGGCCGAGAGCAAATGCTCCACCGTATCCACTTTGGTGTCACCGTTGACCAGAGTGGTCGACATAGTGGTTTCACCAACGTTTTCCGCGCGAGCAGGAATCTGCACCACAGGGTCGAGGTCGGCACGACAAAACACAATGCCGGTATCGACAGGCGCGGGCTTGAGGGTCAGGTAGACCTTCTCGCCGGAGTGCAAGCCGACACCTGTGGCACGGATAATATTCTTCAGGGTGCGTTGTTTAATCATGGCATGGGCCGCTTCAGCGCAAATTGCGAACTGGTATCAACAAAGGCTGGCGATGATAGCAGACCAGACCTTTGCTGAACACCAATCACCCGTATCCCCCTGATACATTTCATCAATCGGCCTGACGACGCAGGAAAGCCGGGATGTCCAGGTAATCCAGATCGTCTTGCGGATTCATCTTCGCGGCAGTCGCAGTACCGGCCTGGGCCTGGTTGCGCATGACGGTCGGACGGTCCAGGTCACGGTAGTTCACCGCAGGCGCTTCCTGACGGGCAGACACTTGTTGTTGCGGTTGCGAAGCCATGGAAGTGTGAACGGTGTTGTCGATGACCTTCACAGGCTTCTCGATTTTGGCGCCCAGACCGGTGGCAACCACGGTGACGTGCAGCTCGTCGCGCATGTCCGGATCGATAACGGTACCGACCTTGACCATCGCGTGCTCGGAAGCGAAGGCTTCGATGATGCTACCCACGTCGGAGTACTCACCCAGGGACAGGTCAGGACCGGCGGTGATGTTCACCAGGATGCCACGCGCACCTTGCAGGTTCACGTCTTCGAGCAACGGGTTGCGAATGGCCGCTTCGGTGGCCTCGCGTGCACGGTTCGGACCGCTGGCGCAGCCAGTGCCCATCATCGCCATGCCCATTTCGCTCATGACCGTCCGTACGTCGGCAAAGTCGACGTTGATCATGCCCGGACGCTTGATGATGTCGGAGATACCGCGAACGGCACCGGCCAGTACATCGTCAGCCTTGGCGAAAGCCGACAGCAGGCTGGCGTCTTTACCGAGGATGGTCAGCAGCTTCTCGTTGGGGATGGTGATCAACGAGTCGACGCTTTCAGACAGCAGACGGATACCTTCGTCGGCGATCTGCATGCGCTTGCGGCCTTCGAACGGGAACGGACGAGTCACCACCGCAACGGTGAGGATCCCCATTTCCTTGGCCACTTCGGCAATGATTGGCGCCGCACCGGTACCGGTACCGCCACCCATGCCCGTGGTGATGAACACCATGTTGGTGCCTTGCAGGACTTCAGCGATACGCTCACGGTCTTCGAGAGCGGCCTGACGACCGACTTCAGGGTTGGCGCCGGCGCCCAGGCCTTTGGTCACGCCAGTGCCCAGTTGCAGGATGGTCCGCGCGCCGATGGATTTCAGCGCCTGGGCATCAGTGTTGGCGCAGATGAATTCAACGCCTTCAATGTTGCTCTTGACCATGTGGTTGACAGCGTTGCCGCCGCCACCGCCGACACCGATTACTTTGATAACCGGGCTAGCGGGGATGTTGTCTACGAGTTCGAACATTTTCCCTCTCCTTTCATTCTCTAGTTTTTTCGCCTACTGCGTTTGCTGCGTCTTCCAGCGCCAAGCCTGAAACCTGCCGCTTGAAGCTTTGAAACTGTTTAAAAGTTGCCTTTGACCCAAGCCTGGAGCCGCTCGAACAGGGGAGCCTTCGGCTCGTCGCTGCTATAGCTGTCGCGGCTGCCGATGCCTGAGAACGAAATCCCGTCGGACTGCTTCTGCAGGCCGTACATCAACAGGCCCACGCCAGTGGAATAGATCGGGTTGCGGACCACGTCATCCAGGCCCTTGACGCCATGGGGCACGCCCAGGCGCACCGGCATGTGGAAAATCTCTTCGGCCAGCTCGACCGCGCCTTCCATCTTCGACGTACCGCCGGTCAGCACGATGCCGGCCGGGATCAGGTCTTCGTAGCCACTGCGGCGCAGTTCGGCCTGGATCAGCGTGAACAGCTCGTCGTAACGCGGCTCGACCACTTCGGCCAGGGCCTGGCGCGACAGCTCGCGCGGTGGACGGTCGCCGACGCTTGGCACCTTGATGGTTTCGCCGGCACCGGCCAGCTTCGCCAGGGCACAGGCGTAACGGATCTTGATTTCCTCGGCGTACTGGGTCGGGGTACGCAACGCCATGGCGATGTCGTTGGTCACCTGGTCACCGGCAATCGGGATCACCGCCGTGTGGCGAATGGCGCCTTCGGTGAAGATCGCGATGTCGGTGGTGCCGCCGCCGATGTCCACCAGGCACACGCCCAGTTCTTTCTCGTCGTCGGTCAGCACCGAGTAGGCCGAGGCCAGTTGCTCGAGGATGATGTCGTCGATTTCCAGGCCGCAGCGGCGCACGCATTTCTCGATGTTCTGCGCCGCGTTCACTGCACAGGTCACCACGTGGACCTTGGCTTCCAGGCGCACGCCGGACATGCCCAGGGGCTCACGCACGCCTTCCTGGTTATCGATCACGTAATCCTGCGGCAGGGTGTGCAACACACGCTGGTCCGCCGGGATCGCCACGGCCTGGGCCGCGTCGAGCACGCGCTCAAGGTCGGCGGAGCTGACTTCGCGATCACGAATCGCCACGATGCCGTGGGAGTTCAGGCTGCGGATGTGATTGCCCGCCACGCCGACGAACGCCGAGTGGATCCGGCAACCGGCCATCAGCTGCGCCTCTTCGATGGCGCGCTGGATCGATTGCACGGTGGACTCGATGTTCACCACCACGCCTTTTTTCAAGCCACGGGACGGGTGTGTACCGATCCCGACGATGACCAGCGTGCCGTCGTCCGCGACTTCGCCTACCAGCGCCACCACCTTGGAAGTGCCGATATCAAGACCGACGATCATTTTCCCGCTTTGCACGTTTGCCATGGGTCCTGCCTCTTCTTAATTCTTCGCGACGGCGGGTTCGGCCGTCGTCGGCGCTACAGGTTCCCGCCAGCCAACGGCCAGGCCGTTGGCATAGCGCAGATCGATGCGCGCAATGTTCGTAATCTGTTCTTTAAGCGTCTTGTCATAGATGGCGATGAAGCGGCGCATCTTTTCCACCAGGTTGCCGCGTCCGAGCAACAGCTCGATGCCCGGCCCCGAGCTACCCGCGCCAGTGGTCAGGAACCAACTGCCGCGCTCACGCAATTCCAGGCGCGCGATGGAGAAGCCCAATGGCCGCAACATCTGGCTCAACACCTGGTACTGCTGCATCACTTGCTGCTGGGCCCGCTGTGGACCGAACAGTTGTGGCAAATGTTCATAGTTGGCCAGTTCCCGCGGCGTAAACGCCTGGCCCTGGTTGTTCAACAACGACTCGTCGCCCCAACGGGCCACCGGCAATTGCTCTTCCAGGCGGATCGACACCTGGTCGGGCCACACCCGGCGGACTTCGGCGTGGGCGATCCAAGGCATCTGCTCCAGTTCTTTGCGCATGCCCGCCAGGTCGATGGTGAAGAAACTCGACGCGACGTACGGAGCGATCCGCTGCTGCACGGCCTGCTGACTGATGTAGCTCAGGTCGCCCTGGACGTTGATCCGGGCGATCGGTCGGTCGGCATAAGGCAGCAACCGTTGCGCGCCTTCATAGGTGCCGAACCCCAACGCCACCAGCAGCACCGGCCAGAACAAGCTCTTGAGAAAACCAAAATTGGCTTTCGGCAAGCGCGCCGACATCGGCTCTTTGGCCACCATTCGGCTGGCACCCCGCGGCACCGGCTTGCGACCGGGTGCGGATGGCTGATGACGAAGCGATGCGCCTTGCATGGCTTAACCTCTTGGCTCTTGATGGCCGACACTGGCGGCCAGGATCGACACCACCAGTTGCTGGAAATCCAGACCGGCGGCGCGAGCCGCCATCGGCACCAGGCTGTGGTCGGTCATGCCAGGCGCGGTGTTGACTTCCAGGAACCAGAACTGCCCATCGGCGTCCTGCATCACGTCTGCCCTGCCCCAACCGGCGATACCCAGCGCCTCACAGGCCTTGGCCGTGAGGTCCATCAGTTCTTTTTCCTTGGCAGCGTCCAGCCCACAGGGAATGCGGTACTGGGTATCGTTGGCGATGTACTTGGCGTCGTAGTCGTAGAACGTGTGGGGCGTGCCCAGCGCAATCGGGGGCAACACCTGGTCACGCAGGGTGGCGATGGTGAACTCGGGACCGGAGATCCATTGTTCGACCAACACTTGCGAATCGTAGGAACTGGCGTCTTTCCATGCCGCGGTCAACTCAGGCAGCGAACTCACTTTCGCCATGCCGATACTTGAACCTTCATGGGCCGGTTTGACGATCAAAGGGAAGCCCAGTTCCGTGGCCGCCGAAATACAATCGGCCTCGGATGCCAGCACGGCGTGACGCGGTGTCGGGATGCCAAGGCTGTGCCAGACCTGCTTGGTGCGCAGCTTGTCCATCGCCAGGGCGGAAGCCAGGATGCCGCTGCCGGTGTAGGGAATGCCCAGGCACTCGAGCAGGCCTTGCATGCTGCCGTCTTCGCCGCCACGGCCGTGCAGGATGATGAACGCGCGGTCGATTTTTTCGCTCAGCAGGCGCTGCAGGAAATCGTCGCCCACGTCGATGCCGAATGCGTCGACACCGGCGCTTTGCAGGGCTTGCAGTACGGCGTTACCGGACTTGAGGGATACCTCGCGCTCGGCGCTCTTGCCACCGAACAGCACGGCAACGCGGCCGAAGGCTTTCGGGTCAAGGGTCGAGACCAGGTTGGCGTAGGCAGCAGTCATTTCAGTTTCCCCTCGCTGGAGGCCACGATTGCTCCGGCGAATAACGGACTTTTCAACAGTTTCGGGGCCAGGCCACCAATGTCACCGGCACCCTGGCACAGCAGGATGTCGCCGGCGCGCAGCAGCGGCTTGACCAGCGGCGCCAACTCCACGCCACGCTCGATGTAGATCGGGTCCAACTGACCACGCTGGCGAATGCTGTGGCACAGCTGGCGGCTGTCGGCCCCCGGGATCGGCTCTTCACCGGCCGGATAGACTTCCATCAACAGCAGCACGTTGGCGTCGGCCAGCACCTGGACGAAATCGTCGTACAGGTCGCGGGTGCGGCTGTAGCGGTGGGGCTGGTAGACCATCACCAGGCGCCGCTCCGGCCAGCCACCGCGCACGGCCTTGATCACCGCCGCGACTTCGGTCGGATGGTGGCCGTAGTCGTCCACCAGCATCACGTTGCCGCCGTCCACCGGCAGTTCGCCGTAGACCTGGAAACGTCGGCCCACGCCCTGGAACCCGGACAGGCCCTGGACGATGGCTTCATCGCTGACGCCTTCGTCGGTGGCGATGCAGATGGTGGCCAAGGCATTGAGTACGTTGTGGTTGCCGGGCATGTTCACCGACACATCCAACGGCTCGCGATCGGGGCGCAGTACGGTGAAGAACGTCTGCATGCCCTGCTGGCGCACGTTGATGGCGCGCACGTCGACGTCTTCGCCGAAACCGTAGGTCACGGTCGGACGCTTGATCAGCGGCAAAATCTCGCGCACCACCGGATCGTCCAGGCACACCACCGCCAAACCGTAGAACGGCAGGTTGTGCAGGAATTCGACGAAGGTTTTCTTCAGCTTGTTGAAGTCGCCGTCGTAGGTCGCCATGTGGTCGGCGTCAATGTTGGTGACCACGGCCACCAGCGGTTGCAGGTGCAGGAAGCTCGCATCGCTCTCGTCGGCTTCGGCGATCAGGTAGCGGCTGGTGCCCAGCTGGGCATTGGTGCCCGCGGCGTTCAGGCGACCGCCGATCACAAAGGTCGGGTCCAGGCCACCGGCCGCGAACACCGAAGCGATCAGGCTGGTAGTGGTGGTCTTGCCGTGGGTACCGGCGACGGCGATGCCGTGGCGATAGCGCATCAGCTCGGCCAGCATCTCGGCCCGTGGTACCACGGGGATACGGCGCTCCAGGGCGGTGGCGACTTCCGGGTTGGACGTGTTCACGGCACTGGAAACCACCAGCACGTCGGCATTGGCGGCGTTCTCGGCACGGTGGCCGATAAATATCTGGGCGCCGAAGGATTCCAGGCGCTCGGTGACCGGGGAGGCTTTCAGGTCGGAACCGGAAACCTGATAACCCAGGTTCAGCAGCACTTCGGCAATCCCGCACATGCCCACGCCGCCGATACCGACGAAGTGGATGCGACGGATACGGCGCATTTCCGGTTGCGGCATGGCTTTGCGATTCTCAACCATGGGCCACCTCCAGGCAGGTATCGACCACTTGGCTCGTGGCATCGGGTTTGGCCAGGCGGCGTGCGGCGCGGGCCATGTCTTCAAGTCGTTGCGGCTGCATCAAAACCTCTGTCAGGCGGGCGGCAAGATCCGCGGCGCCAGTCGTTCTTTGCGGCATCAGGAAGGCAGCGCCTTCACGGGCCAAATAATCGGCGTTACGGGTCTGGTGATCGTCGATGGCGTGGGGCAAAGGCACCAGCATCGAGGGCAGACCGGCGGCAGCCAGTTCACTGATGGTCAGCGCGCCTGCGCGGCAGACCACCAGGTCGGCCCAGCCATAGGCTTGGGCCATGTCGTTGATGAAAGGCTGTACTTGCGCCTCGACGCCGGCCGCGCGATAGCGCTCGGCGGTCACTTCATCGTGGTTTTTGCCAGCCTGGTGAAACACTTCCGGCCGCAGCTCGGGGGCAACCTGCGACAGGGCTTCGGGCAGCAATTTGTTCAACGGTTCGGCCCCCAGGCTTCCGCCCAGGACCAGCAGACGTGCCTTGCGTCCAGCCAGGGCCGGGCGCGGCGCATCAAAAAACAGCTCGGTACGCACCGGATTACCGGTGGTGCGGCGGCTGCCCGACAGGGTAAAGGTGTCGGGAAAGGCTTCACAGACCCGGGCGGCCAACGGCACCAGTAACCGATTGGCGGTACCGGCCACGGCGTTCTGTTCGTGAACGATCACCGGCACACCGGCCAATTTCGCCGCAACACCACCAGGACCGGTCACATAACCGCCAAACCCGACCACGCACACCGGGCGCAACCGACGGATGATCGCCCGCGCCTGCCTGATCGACTTGAGCAGCATCAGCGGCGCCTTGAGCAACGACAACTTGCCCTTGCCCCGCAGGCCGCTGGCGTCGATCCGGTGCAGCTCAAGGCCGGCAGCTGGCACCAGTTCGTTCTCGATGCCCCGTGGCGTGCCCAGCCAGTGCACGGTGTAGCCGCGCGCCTGGAACTCCCGGGCACAGGCCAGCGCCGGGAATACGTGCCCGCCGGTACCACCCGCCATGATCAGCACGTTAGCGCCCATGAATCGGCTCCTCGGCGAAGTCGCTCTCCTGGAATTCCATCTCTTCGCTGCCCAGGTGGGTTCGGCTCTCCCATTCGATGCGCAGCAACAGGCCGAGACAGGCACAGCAGATCACCAGGGAACTGCCGCCATAACTGAGGAACGGCAGCGTCAGGCCCTTGGTCGGCAACAGGCCAACGTTCACGCCGATGTTGATCAGGAACTGGCCGATCCACAGGAACGACAAGCCATACGCCACGTAAGCGGCAAAAAACTGCTTGGCCTTTTCGGCCCACAAGCCGATGTACATGCCGCGTACGCAGACGAACACAAACAGGGCGACGGTGCACAGGGAGCCGACCACGCCCAGCTCTTCGGCCAGGACCGAGAACACGAAGTCGGTGTGGGCTTCCGGCAGGTAGAACTGCTTCTGCACGCTGTTGCCCAGGCCTACGCCCAGCCACTCGCCGCGACCGAAGGCGATCAGCGCCTGGGTCAATTGATAACCGGAGCCGAACTGGTCGGCCCACGGGTCGGTAAAGGTGATCAGGCGCGCCATCCGGTACGGTTGCGCCTGGACCAGCACGGTCACGGCCGCCACCGCCAACGCCACCATCAGGATGAAACGAAACAGCCCGACCCCACCGAGGAACAGCATCGCCGCCGCGGCGCCCATCATCACCACCGTGGCGCCGAAGTCCGGCTCCATCAGCAGCAGGCCCGCCATCGGCAGCAAGACGATGAACGGCTTGAAGAACCCCATCCAGCTCTCGCGCACTTCTTTCTGGCGACGCACCAGGTAACCGGCCAGGAAAATCACCACGAAGACCTTGGCGATCTCCGAAGGCTGAACGTTGAAGAAACTGAAGCCAATCCAGCGCATCGAGCCGTTGACCTCGCGGCCGATACCCGGCACCAGCACCATCACCAACAGGCCGAAGGCACCGAGCAGCATCATCCAGCCCAGGCGTTGCCAGGTAGCGATTGGCACCATCATGGTGACGATGCATGCGCCCAGGCCGATCACCAGGTAAATCAGGTGGCGGATCATGTGATAAAGCGTGTTGCCCGACTGCACGGCGGCCACTTCCGACGAGGCGGACGTGATCATCACCAGGCCCAGGCCCAGCAAGGCCAGGCAACCGGCAAGCATCGGGAAATCCAGGTCGATGCCGCGCCCGGTGATCAGCGGCGACGGGTACGGCTTGATGATGTTCATCAGGCTCATGCCAAGTCCTCCGCGGCCCGGGCGAACAGCTGCCCGCGCTCTTCATAGTTCTTGAACATGTCGAAACTGGCGCAGGCCGGCGACAACAGCACCGCATCGCCTGGTTGCGCAAGGGCGCGGCACTGTTGCACCGCCTCGTCCAGCGAACCGACCCGAACCAGCGGCACGGCATCGCCGAGCGCCTGGGCGATCAATTCACGGTCGCGGCCCATCAGCACCACGGCACGGCAGTTGGCCGCCACCGGGTCGCGCAGGTCCTTGAAGTCGGCGCCCTTGCCGTCGCCGCCGGCGATCAGCACGAGCTTGCCTGCGATGTCCGCCCCCAGCCCTTCGATGGCCGCCAGCGCGGCACCGACATTGGTGGCCTTGGAGTCGTTGTACCAGGCCACGCCATCGAGGTCGCGCACCCACTGGCAGCGGTGTTCGAGACCGGCAAACGTGCGCAGGGCCGAGAGCATGGCATCGAACGGCAGGCCGACCGCATGCCCCAGGGCCAACGCGGCCAAGGCATTGGCCTGGTTGTGGGCGCCACGAATCTTCAGTTCGCGCACCGGCATCAGGTTCTGGAATTCGAAGGCCAGGTATTTTTCGCCATTCTCTTCGCGCAGCCCGAAGCCTTTGAAGTCCGGCACACCCAGGCCGAAGGACCAGCACGGCATGCCCTCGCCCAACAATGGACGAGTCAGGGCATCCTGGCGGTTGAACACCACTTGCCGGGCACCACGGAAGATCCGGTGCTTGGCCAGGTGATAAGCCGGCAGGCCGCTGTAGCGGTCCATGTGGTCTTCGCTGATGTTGAGCACGGTCGCCACTTCGGCGCCCAGGTGGTCGGTGGTTTCCAGCTGGAAGCTCGACAACTCCATCACGTACAGCTCGACGTCGTCACTGAGCAGGTCCAGCGCCGGGGTGCCCAGGTTGCCGCCCACGGCGACGCGCTTGCCGGCCGCCGCAGCCATCTCGCCCACCAGGGTGGTGACGGTGCTCTTGGCGTTGGAGCCGCTGATGGCAACGATCGGCGCCTTGGCGTTGCGCGCGAACAGCTCGATGTCGCCGGACAATTTCACGCCACGGGCAGCGGCCGCCTGCAGGGCCGGGGTCGCCAGGGCCAGGCCGGGGCTCACGTAGAGCTCATCGGCGCGGCACAGGAACTCGACGTCCAGCTCGCCACAACGCACGTCCACCTGGGGATAGTCACGGCGCAGCGTGGCCAGCTCAGGTGGATTTTCCCGCGTATCGGCGACGGCAAACGACACGCCCCGGCTCGCCAGGAAGCGAACCAGGGACATGCCGCTCTTGCCGAGGCCGACAACGATGCGGAAGTGGTCAGAAGCGATCAGGGACACTCGTTCTACCTCAGCTTCAGGGTGGCAAGGCCGACCAGTACCAGAATCACGGTGATGATCCAGAAACGGACGATCACACGCGGCTCGGGCCAGCCCTTGAGTTCAAAGTGGTGGTGGATCGGCGCCATGCGGAATACGCGGCGGCCGGTCAATTTAAAGGAAGCAACCTGAATGACGACTGACAGGGTCTCCATCACGAACACACCGCCCATGATGAACAGGACGATTTCCTGGCGAACGATGACCGCGATGGTGCCCAGGGCCGCGCCCAGCGCCAGCGCGCCGACGTCTCCCATGAAGACTTGTGCCGGGTAGGTGTTGAACCACAGGAAGCCCAGGCCGGCACCGATCAGCGCGCCGCAGAACACGATCAGTTCACCCGCCCCCGGTACATAAGGGATCAGCAGGTATTCAGCGAATTTCACGTTACCCGACAGGTAGCAGAAGATCCCCAGGGCGCCGCCGACCATGACCGTAGGCATGATCGCCAGGCCATCGAGGCCGTCGGTGAGGTTGACCGCGTTGCTCGAACCGACGATCACCAAGTAGGTCAGCACGATGAAACCTGCGCCCAGCGGAATGCTGTAGTCCTTGAGCATCGGCAGGATCAGGGTGGTCTCCACCGGCGAAGCAGCGGTCATATAAAGGAAGATCGCCGCGCCGAGGCCGAACACCGACTGCCAGAAATACTTCCAGCGGCTTGGCAGCCCACGGGAGTTCTTCTCGATGACCTTGCGGTAGTCGTCAACCCAGCCGATGGCCCCGAAGAACAAGGTCACCAACAGCACGACCCAGACATACCGGTTCGCCAGGTCGGCCCAGAGCAGGGTGCTGATGCCGATAGACGACAGGATCAGCGCGCCGCCCATGGTCGGGGTGCCGGATTTGGACAGGTGCGATTGCGGGCCATCGTTACGAACCGACTGGCCGATTTGCAGGTTCTGCAGAGTGCGGATCATCCACGGGCCCAGGAACAGCGACAACGACAGCGCGGTCAGCACACCCAGGATCCCGCGCAGGGTCAGGTACTGGAAGACCGCGAAGCCTTTGTGGAACTGTTGCAGGTACTCCGCTAGCAGCAGCAGCATTAATGTTTCTCCGTGGAGGCGCCGCACAGCGCCGCGACGATGTTTTCCATCGCTGCGCTGCGTGAGCCCTTGATCAATAAGGTGGTGTTCGGATCCTGCTCGGCGCCCAGGGCCTGGATCAGCTCGGCCTGAGTGGTGAAATGCCGTGCGTGCTCGCCAAACGCGGCGACCGCATGGGCCATCATCGGACCGACCGCATACAGCGCGTCGACCTTGCCGCGCGCATAGGCACCGACATCGTGATGCCCCTGTTGCGCCCACTCGCCCAGCTCACCGATATCCCCCAGCACCAATACGGTACGGCCGGAGAAACCGGCGAGGATATCCACGGCTGCGCACATGGACGACGGGTTGGCGTTATAGGTGTCGTCGATCACGCGCATGCCATTACTGGCCAGTTGCGCAACAGAGCGCCCCTTGACCGGCTGCACGGCGTTCAGCCCGGCGACAATGCCCGGCAGCGATACGCCCAGCGCATGGGCGGCAGCCGCCGCGGCCAGGGCGTTGGCAACGTTATGCGTGCCGAGCAGGTTCAATTGCACCCGCTCGGCGCCATCCGGACTGTGCAGGTTGAAGGCCGGGCAACCGCGGGCATCGCGGTCCAGGTCGCTGGCGTAGAAATTCGCGGCGAGGTTGCTCAGGGCAAAAGTCAGCACCTTGCGCTCGCCCGCCCGGGTCTTCCAGATTTCGAAGGCCTTGTCGTCGAGATTCAGCACAGCGACGCCATCGGCATCCAGCCCTTCGATGATCTCGCCCTTGGCCTCGACGATTTTTTCCGGGCCGCCGAACTCGCCGACGTGAGCAGTCCCGGCGTTGTTGAGCACCGCCACATGAGGCTTGGTCATGGCCACGGTGTAGGCAATCTCGCCGAGCCGCGAAGCCCCCAGCTCGATGACAGCGGCGCTGTGTTCCGGCGCCAGCTCCAGCAAGGTCAGTGGCACGCCGAGGTCATTGTTCAGGTTGCCACGGGTCGCCAGCACCAGACCGCGCGTGCGCAGGATGCTGGCGAGCATTTCCTTGACGGTGGTCTTGCCGCTGGAGCCGGTGATGGCCACCACCGGCTTGTCAAACCCGGCGCGGTTCAACGCGCCCAGTTGGCCCAGGGCCTGACGGGTGTCAGCGACCAGCAACTGCGGCAGCGTACTGTTGGTCACTTCCCGTTCGACCAGTGCCGCGACCGCCCCTTTGGCGGCGACTTCGTTCAAGTAATCGTGGCCGTCGAAACGCGGTCCGGCCAGGGCGACGAACAGCTGCCCCGGAGCAATGGCCCGGCTGTCGATGCTGACGCCGTCGAAGCTGGCGTCCGCCGCGATGAGGCGCCCGTTCAGGGCGTTGGTCAGTTCGCTGAGCTTCAGGGCCTTAAGCATGAGCCACCTCCCACGCGGTCAGGGCATGATCGGCTTCCACCAGGTCGGAGAACGCATGCCGTTCGCCGTTGATTTCCTGATAATCCTCATGGCCCTTGCCGGCCAGGACGATGACATCGTCCGCCGAGGCGCTGGCGATCAACTGGGCAATGGCCTGACCGCGGCCGGCGACGAAGGTGACGTTATCCACAGCCGTAAAACCGGCGCGGATGTCGTCGAAAATCCGCTGCGGATCTTCGGTACGAGGGTTGTCGTCGGTGACCAGCACGCCGTCTGCCAACCGCTCCACGACTTCAGCCATCAGTGGGCGTTTGCCGCGGTCACGATCGCCACCGCAGCCGAACAGGCACAGCAACCTGCCCTTGGCGTGAGGACGCAGGGCCGTGAGAACTTTTTCCAACGCGTCAGGGGTATGGGCGTAATCGACCACGACCAGTGGTTGAGTCCCACCGCCCAAACGCTGCATGCGACCGGCCGGGCCCTCGAGCTTCGGCAAGACCTTGAGAATTTCGTCCAGCGCGTAGTCCAGGCCGAGCAAGGCGCCGATGGCCGCCAATACGTTGCTCAGGTTGAAGCGGCCAAGCAAAGTGCTGCGCAAGTGGTGCTCGCCCTGGGGCGTGACCAGCGTGGCGCGCACGCCTTCGTCATTGAATTGCGCCTGGCGTACATAAAGGTAGGCGCTGGCATCTTCCAGGCTGTAGGTGATCAACCGCGACTCGCGCTTTTCGGCAGCCAGTTGCCGACCGAATTCGTCATCGAGGTTGATGACCCGGCACTTCAGGTCATTCCAGGCAAACAGCTTGGCCTTGGCCTCACCGTAGGCCTGCATGGTGCCGTGGTAATCCAGGTGATCCCGGGACAGGTTGGTCAACACCGCGACATCGAACGCCAGCGCGGTCACACGGCCCTGGTCCAAGCCATGGGAAGAGACTTCCATCGCAACGGCCTTGGCACCGGCCTTCTTCAGGTCCGCCAGGGTCGCCTGCACGGCAATCGGGTTCGGCGTGGTGTGCAGGCCACTTTCCAGCGCGCCATGGAAGCCGTTGCCCAGGGTCCCGACGATGCCGCAATGCTGGCCTAGCAGGTCCAGGGCCTGGGCCACCAGTTGGGTCACGCTGGTCTTGCCGTTGGTACCGGTCACGCCCACCAGGTTCAGGTGACGGCTCGGGTCGCCATAGAAACGCCCAGCGATGTCCGACAGCTGGGCCGCCAGGCCCTTGACCGGAATCAGCGGAACGTCGGTGATCGGCAGCACGGTCGCCCCGGCCACTTCATACGCCACGGCAGCCGCGCCACGCTTCAAGGCATCGGCGATGTGGGCACGGCCATCGAAACGGGCACCCGGCACCGCCAGGAACAAGTCCCCGGCGCGGACATTGCGGCTGTCCAGGGCCAGTTCGCGAATCAGCAGATCGTGACCGGCGTGGGCGAAAATCTTGTTCAGGCTCAGGGACATCAGCCACGCCCTCCTTCGGCTTTCAAGGGCACGACCGGTGCGGTATTCGCTTGCTGGGTCGGCGGCAGGTTATCCGGGGTAATGTTCATCAGGCGCAGGGTGCCGGACATCACTTTGCTGAACACCGGTGCCGAGACCAGGCCACCGAAGTAGCCCGCCTTGCTCGGCTCATCGATGACCACAACGATGGCGTAGCGCGGGTCGCTCATCGGGCCGAAGCCGGCAAACAGCGAACGGTAGGAATTCTCGGCGTAGCCTTTAGTGCCCACGGAGGTTTTACGGGCGGTACCCGACTTACCTGCCACGTGATAGGCCGGCACCTGGGCGCGATAGACACCGCGCGGGGCCTCGATCACCTGTTGCAGCATGCCCTGCATAGTCTTGGCGACGTTCTCCGGGATCACCTGGGTGGTCTGCGGCGCCTTGTCGGTCTTGATCAGGGTCAGCGGGGCGATACGCCCGTTGTTCGCCAACGCGGAGAACGCGTGGACCAGTTGGATCGCGGTCACGGAAACACCGTAGCCGTAGGACAACGTAGCGGTTTCAGCCTTGCGCCAGTCCCGGTAGTTCGGCAGGTTGCCGACACGCTCGCCCGGGAAGCCCAGGCCGGTGTCCTGGCCGAGGCCGATTTTCTGGGCCAGGCGATAAATCGTCTCGCCGCCGATATCGAAGGCGATCTTGCTCATACCCACGTTACTGGAGTTGATCAGGATGCCGGTCAGGTCGAGCACCGGGCCTTCGGTCTTGGACACGTCACGAATGGTGTACTTGCCGATCTGCAGGGTGCCCGGGTACACCTCGACGGTGTCGCTTGGTTTCCAGCGCCCGGTTTCCAGGGCGGCGGCCATGGACACGGCTTTCATGGTCGAACCGGGCTCGAACACGTCGATCATCGCGCGGTTGCGCATCATCGCCGGTTGCAGGTTGCGACGGTTGTTCGGGTTGTAGGTCGGCTGGTTGACCATCGCCAGGATCTCGCCGGTCTTCACGTCCATGATCACCAGGCTGCCGGCCTTGGCACCGTTCTCGACGATGGCATTGCGCAGTTCACGGTTGGCCAGGTATTGCAGGCGCAGGTCAATGGACAACGCCAAGGGCTTGCCGGCCTTGGCGTTTTTGGTGACTTGGACATCCTTGATCAGCCTGCCGCGCCGATCCTTGATGACTTGGCGCTTGCCGGCGACCCCGGCGAGCCATTCGTCATAGGCCAGTTCGACACCTTCGCGCCCTCGGTCATCAATGTCGGTAAACCCGACCATATGGGCCGTGACTTCACCGGCCGGATAGAAACGCCGGAACTCTTCGATGCCGTAGACACCAGGTACTTTCAGATCGAGCACGCTCTGGCCCTGTTCGGGGGTCAAGCCGCGCACCAGATAAATGAATTCCTTGTTGGCCTGGGCTTCGAGGCGCTCGGCCAGGGCCTTGGGATCCTGCCCGAGGGCAGCGGCCAGTGCCGGCCATTTTTCCTTGGCCAGCTGCATTTCCTTGGCGTTGGCCCACAAGGTGGTCACCGGGGTGCTCACGGCCAGGGGTTCGCCATTGCGGTCGGTGATCAAGCCACGGTGAGCCGGGATCGGAATATGCCGCACGCTGCGCGCATCGCCCTGCCCCTTGAGGAAATCACGGTCGACGACTTGCAGGTCGATGATGCGCCACGAAATCGCCGCCACCATGATCCCGAGCAAGCCCAGGACCAGACGAAACCGCCACGGGAACAGCGCCCCTTCGAGTTTCATCATGGCGCCACCATCTGCACTTCGGCAGCGCCGGGAATGCGCATTTTCAGCTGTTCGGTGGCCAACACTTCGATACGGCTATGGGCAGTCCAGGTGCTCTGCTCCAGGATCAACCGGCCCCACTCGGCCTGCGCCTTGTCACGCACGCTCAGCTCGTTGTAAAGGGAATTGAGAAGCTGGCGGTTCCAGTGCGCACTATAGGACACGGCGATGGCCGACACGAGCACGCCGATAAACAGCAGCAGCATGAAAAAGCTGCCGCCGGGCAGGGGCTTGGCGAAGAGCTTGCTCACCGCAACTTCTCCGCGACGCGCATGACGGCGCTACGGGCACGTGGGTTGGCCTTGAGTTCAGCCTCGGAGGCGAACTGCGCTTTGCCATGGATCTTGATTTTTGGCACGAAGGCTTCGAAACGCACCGGCAGGTTGCGCGGCAGGTTATCGGCTTCACCCTTGGTGAGTTTGCGCATGAACAGCTTGACGATACGGTCTTCCAGGGAATGGAAGCTGATCACCACCAGCCGACCGCCGATCTCCAGCGCTTCAAGCGCCGCTTCGAGACCGACTTCCAGATCGCCCAACTCGTTATTGACGTGGATGCGCAAGCCCTGGAACGCACGGGTCGCCGGGTTCTTGCCCTTTTCCCAGGCCGGATTGGCAACTTTCAGCACTTCGGCCAGGTCGCCGGTGCGCTCGAATGGCTTGATGTCGCGGCGTTCGACCACGGCGCGGGCCATGCGGCCGGAGAAACGCTCTTCGCCGTATTCCTTGAAGACACGGGCGATTTCTTCCACCGGGGCGGTATTGACGAATTCGGCGGCACTGATGCCACGGGACGGATCCATGCGCATGTCCAGCGGGCCGTCATTGAGGAAACTGAAACCGCGCTCCGGGTCGTCCAGTTGGGGCGAAGACACGCCCAGGTCGAGCAGCACGCCACTGACCTTGCCGGCCAGGCCACGCTCGGCGACTTCCGAAGCCAGCTCGGCAAAACTGCGTTGCACAATGACAAAGCGGCCGTCTTCGGCCGCCAGCGCTTGCCCGGTGGCAATCGCTTGAGGATCCTTGTCGAACCCCAGCAACCGGCCACCCGGACCGAGCTTGCTGAGAATCAACCGGCTGTGTCCGCCACGCCCGAATGTGCCGTCCAGATAGCAGCCATCAGGACGTACGGCGAGAGCCTCGACGGCTTCGTCAAGCAGTACGGTGATGTGGTTAAAGCCGCTATCAATAGTCACAGGATCAAATCACGCAGTTCATCAGGCATGGCGCCCGGTTGTTGAATAGCAGCGAGGTCGGCGGCAGAAACCGCATTCCAGGCATCTTCGTCCCACAGCTGGAACTTGTTCAGTTGGCCTACCAGCATCGCGCGCTTGTCCAGCTTGGCGTATTCGCGCAGGCGCGGCGGAACCAGGAAACGACCGCTGCCATCGAGTTCGAGGTCGACGGCATTGCCGATCAGCAAACGTTGCAAACGGCGGTTTTCTTCACGCAACGAAGGCAGTGCGCGCAGTTTGGTTTCGATGATTTCCCACTCATCAAGAGGGTAAACACACAAACATGGATCAACGGCGTCGATCGTGACGATTAACTGCCCCGAACTTCGCGAAACGAGCTCGTCACGATACCGGCTCGGCATGGCGAGACGGCCTTTTGCATCGAGACTGATAGCGTTAGCTCCGCGAAACACGTCTGCGTTTCTCCACTTTTTGGCGTTTTACCTTCAAAAAAACCCACTTCATGCCACTTTCCGCCACTTGCGCACACTATAGGAATGCGCCCACCGCACCGTCAAGGCGCGGATTGAAGGAAAAGCCTTATAGATCGGAGATTTAGGAGCGTTTCAGGAGGGGTAACAAGAATCTGACGTAGGAAATTTCACCTCAACCCGAGGAAGCACAGGAGGCTGCGCGCACAAGTTAAAGTGATTTGTTAAGAGTAAGATTTTTTTGGTATTAGGAACTGCGTCTGCCAGTGATTCCAGCAGGAAGGGAAAAGGTGGAGAGTCGATCTGTAAGCCGGGTTCTGTCTTGAACAGTCATTCGTCTACGATGGCCATCACTGGACATCTTTAGCAACCTACCCGGTCCCAGCGCGGGCCACGCCTTGGGACCCTATTTGGTCTTGCTCCAAGTGGGGTTTACCTAGCCACGAACTGTTGCCAGCCGTGCGGTGCGCTCTTACCGCACCTTTTCACCCTTACCGGCGCCGAAGCGCTTAGGCGGTTATTTTCTGTGGCACTTTCCGTAGGCTCACGCCTCCCAGGCATTACCTGGCACTTCGCCCTATGGAGCCCGGACTTTCCTCCCCCCCCTAATTCTCATAGAGGGCAGCGACTGTCCGATCGACTCTCCGCCGCGAAGGTTAACGGTAGAGCGCTTGAAGAACAAGCGCTAAAAGCCTTGGGCCAGACCCACGCCTTGGTTTCACTGGCCTTTCTGTTTTTCCAGTGCGACCTGGTACAGCACATTCTTGCGCTCGCCAGTGATTTGCGCCGCAAGGGCCGCGGCACGCTTGAGCGGCATTTCCTCGAGTAGCAGGTTCAGGACGCGCATCGCTTCGCTGCTGACAGCGTCTTCACTTTCCGGGGCTGTCCACCCGGCCACCAGCACGACACACTCGCCGCGCTGCTGGTTGCTGTCGCTTTCGACGAAGGCTCGCAACTGCGCCAACGGCAACCCCTTGAGGGTTTCGAAGGTCTTGGTCAACTCGCGAGCCAGCAGTGCCGGGCGCTCGGCGCCGAACACCAGTTCCATGTCTTGCAGGCATTCCAGAATGCGGTGCGGCGCCTCATAAAAGATCAGCGTGCGCGGTTCTTCCTTTATAGCCTCCAGGCGCGCCCGACGCCCCACCGCCTTGGCCGGCAGGAAACCTTCGAAGATGAAACGGTCCGAGGGCAGGCCCGCCGCCGACAGCGCCGCGATCAATGCACAAGCGCCCGGCACCGGCACCACGCTGATGCCCGCCGCCCGAGCCTGACGCACCAGATGATAGCCCGGGTCGGAAATCAGCGGCGTACCGGCATCGGAAATCAGCGCGACGTTATCGCCCGCCAACAGCCGGGTAATGAAACGACTGCCCTCATCCCGCTCATTGTGTTCATGACAGGCCGCCAACGGCGTGGAAATGCCGAAATGCTGCAGCAGGCGCTGGGAATGACGGGTGTCTTCGGCTGCGATAAGGGCAACCTCTTGCAGGATTTTCAGCGCACGGGCACTGATATCGTCCAGGTTGCCGATGGGCGTCGCCACCACATAAAGCGCGCCGGCAGCGGAATTCAAAGCACCTGGAGCAGTCAAGACACACACCTCATGATCGGTAAAAACCGCCATTGTAGCGTGTGCAGGCCGTCTCGGCTGTTCACATCAGCCATTGTGGCGAGGGAGCTTGCTCCCGCTCGGCTGCGCAGCAGCCGTAAAATCTGCCAGCCGCCCCCCCGGATATACCGTGTTGAATGGGTTTGGGGCTGCTGCGCAGCCCAGCGGGAGCAAGCTCCCTCGCCACGGAGGGCAGTGCCTTTGTGCTGTGCCGCACTCTCTGCAATACCTAAATTGATCGATTCACACCACTAACATCGCGCCCCGGCCAGCGCTTGGGTACAATTCGACGCTAATTTGATCTCGTATCAGGAACACTTACATGATCGCTTGCCTGCGGCTGCTCTCCGCCCTCTGCCTCGCTGCCCTCCTGGCGGCCTGCGCCAGCTCGCCCTCGTCCAGCCTTGGCGAACTTCCACGCACCCCGGATGCCAGTATCGAGCAGTTGCTCGAACAGGCCACCCAAAGCAAAAATCCGGAAAAAGCCGCCCTGCTGCGCCTGAGCGCTGCCGACCTGGCCTACCGCCAGGGCAATGCCGGCCAGTCCGCACAGATCCTGCAACAAGTGCCGATGGAACAACTCAAGCCCGGCCAGCAGATTTTCGCCAGCACGCTGTCGGCTGAACTGGCGATGACCCGCAACCAGCCCAAGGCGGCACTGACCGCCCTGGCCCACCCAAGCCTGCAACACCTGAGCGAAATGCCGGTGGAGCAGCAGGTCCGTACCGGTACCGTCCGCGCCCGCGCCCTGGAGGCCGATGGCCAGACCCTGGCCGCCGCCAAGGAGCGCATTTTCATCGCGCCCCTGCTGGAAAACGACGCTGCGGCAAAAAACCACGAATCCATCTGGTCGTTGATCGCCTCGCTGCCCACCGACCAGTTGCAGCCAAGCTCCAACGACGACCTTGGCGGCTGGCTGAGCCTGGCCCAGGCCGTCAAGACCGCCGGCACCCTGGAACAACAGCAGGCGGCGATCGACCACTGGCGCGAACAGAACCCGAAACACCCCGCCGCCCTGCAACTGCCGACACCACTGGTCAAGCTCAAGGAACTGGCGAGCCAGCCGTTGAGCAAGATTGCCCTGCTGCTGCCACAAAATGGCCCGCTGGCTGCGGTTGCCAAGGCCTTGCGTGAGGGCTTCATGGCCGCGCACTACCAGGCCCAACAGGCCGGCCAGAAGCCGCCAAGCATCCAGTTCTATGACAGTTCCAGCCTGACCTCCATGGACGAGTTCTATCGCAAGGCCCAGGCCGACGGCGTGCAACTGGTAGTCGGACCGCTGGAAAAACCACTGGTCAAGCAGATCAGCACCCGCCCGCAACTGCCGATCACCACCCTGGCGCTGAACTACAGCGAAGGTGAACAAGGGCCGCCGCAACTGTTCCAGTTCGGCCTGGCACCCGAGGATGAAGCCCGCGAAGTCTCCCGTCGCGCCCGCGCCGACGGCCTGCATCGTGCCGCCGCCATGGTACCGAAGGGTGAATGGGGCGATCGCGTCCTGAGAGCCTTCAGCCAGGACTGGCAGGCCAATGGCGGCACCATCATCGCAATCGAACGGGTCGACCAGCCAGTCCAACTGGCCCAGCAGATCGCCGACATGTTCCAGCTGCGCCAGAGCGAAGGTCGCGCCAAGAGCCTGCAAAGCACCGTTGGCACCACGGTCGCAGCCCAGCCGTCCCGTCGCCAGGACATCGAGTTCATCTTCCTGGCCTCGACGCCGCAACAGGCCCAGCAGATCAAGCCCACCCTGAACTTCCAGTACGCAGGTGATGTGCCGGTCTACGCCACTTCTTCAGTGTTCAGCGCCAGCGGCGACCAGAACCAGTACAACGACATGAGCGGCATCCGCTTCTGCGAAACCCCGTGGCTGCTCGACGCCAATGACCCGCTGCGCAAGCAGGTCACCGCCCAGTGGCCCCAGGCAGGCGGCAGCCTGGGCCGGCTGTACGCGATGGGTGTAGACGCCTATCGCCTGGCACCGCGCCTAGGCCAGCTCAAGACGTTGCCGGACAGCCGCATCGAAGGCTTGTCGGGCAGCCTGGCCGTGTCTGCTACCCAGCGCGTACAGCGTCAACTGCCATGGGCCGAGTTCGTCAACGGCCAGGTGCAGCGCCTGCCGGACACCCAGCGCTGATGCCCGACCGATCACGCCAGCAAAGCGGACGGGATGCCGAGGGCCAAGCCCTCGCGCATCTCCAGCAACAAGGCCTGCGGCTGGTGGCGCAGAACTGGTTGTGTAAACGCGGCGAGCTTGATCTGGTCATGCTTGACGGCGATACAGTAGTATTCGTCGAAGTCCGCTACAGAAAAAATACTCAATGGGGTGGCGCGCTCGACAGCATTGACGAGCGCAAGCGCCAGAAGCTGGTTTTGGCCGCACAGTATTTTCTGCAAAGCGAGCCTCGCTGGGCCGATCATCCCTGCCGCTTCGACGTGGTTGCCATCGACAGCAACGCCGCCCAGTTGAACTGGCTGCAGAACGCCTTCGACAGTTGAGCGCCCATGCCGAGCCGGACACCTTCACCTAACTTTTTTGCTCTTTGCTTTGCGCGCCGCACATGTTTGTGCCGATAAGCCGCGCTACTTAAGGTCACACAGATGGACATGCAATCGCGAATTCGCCAGCTTTTTCAGGCCAGTATCGACACCAAGCAACAGGCGATGGACGTACTTGCACCGCACATCGAGCAAGCCAGCCAAGTGATGGTCAACGCCCTGCTCAACGAGGGCAAGATGCTTTCGTGCGGCAATGGCGGCTCGGCCGGCGACGCCCAGCACTTCTCTTCGGAACTGCTCAACCGCTTCGAACGCGAACGCCCGAGCCTGCCGGCGATCGCCCTGACCACCGACAGCTCGACGATCACCTCGATCGCCAACGACTACAGCTACAACGAGGTATTCTCCAAACAGATCCGCGCCCTGGGCCAACCCGGCGATGTGCTGCTGGCGATTTCCACCAGCGGCAACTCGGCCAATATTATTCAAGCGATCCAGGCCGCACATGATCGCGAAATGATTGTCGTAGCATTGACCGGTCGTGACGGCGGCGGCATGGCGTCCCTGCTATTGCCAGAAGACGTCGAGATCCGCGTACCGGCCAATGTCACCGCACGTATCCAGGAAGTCCACCTGCTGGCGATCCACTGCCTTTGCGACTTGATCGACAGCCAACTGTTCGGGAGTGAAGAATGACCCCTAATCGCCTAGGCCTTCTGGCCCTGACCCTGTGCCTCGGCATCAGCGGCTGCACATCGGTGGTTAACGCCAGCCGGGAAAAGCCGATTGAAGATGACCGCGGCACCCGCACCTTCGGCAGCAAGATCGACGACTCCCTGATCGAAACCAAAGTGGGAGTGAACATCGCCAAGGCCGACCCGGACCTGGACAACAACTCGCACATCGTCGTCACCAGCTTCAACGGTGTCGTGCTACTCGCCGGCCAAACCCCGCGCGCCGACCTCAAGGCCAAGGCCGAACAGGAAGCCAGCGCTGTGCAGCGGGTCAAGACCGTGCATAACGAATTGCAGGTCTTGCAGCCTTCCTCGCTGCTGGCGCGCCAGAACGATGCGTGGCTGACCACCAAGATCAAGACCCAGATGCTCACCGACGCCAGCATTCCTGGCTCACGCATCAAGGTTGTGACCGAGAATGGCATCGTTTATCTGCTGGGTTTGCTGACCAAGAAAGAGGCCGCCCAGGCGACCAACCTGGTGCAGGGTGTGTCTGGGGTGCAGAAGATCGTCAAGTTGTTTGAATACATCGACTAAGGGGTGGTTCGGTTGCGGGCTTTGTGAGACGCAGCTTGTTGGTCATGTTGATCATTTAAGAAAACGGCGCTTCTTCCAGGGTGGGAAGGCGCCGTTTTTTTATGGGCGGGATTTTCGGGTTTTGGGTGTATATCCGTTGCTGCGGTGACGGCCACTGACGGTTCCGCTCTTACAGCGGGTCACTTTTGGAAGAGCGCCAAAAGTAACCAAAAACGCTCTGCCCCACCACTCGGTGCCTCGCTAGGGCTCGGCATGCCCGAACGCAGGCATTGCTCCGTGGGCCGCCGCGAAGGGCCATCCATGGCCCAGCGCGGCTA
>NZ_FOTH01000019.1:0-132042 GCF_900114515.1 Pseudomonas sp. NFACC46-3 | reverse complement strand
GCCATTACCGTGAAGATGCCCCACGGGCTCTCGGCCAGGGCCTTGACCACGATCAGCGCCAACACCGCGAGGATGATGATCATGATCAGGAAGCAGCCGAACAGAGCGATGGTGCCAGGGACACGGCCCATTTCTTCCCGGACCATGTCACCCAGGGAGCGCCCGTTGCGGCGGGTGGACAGGAACAGGACCATGAAGTCCTGCACCGCACCGGCCAGCACCACGCCGGCGATCAGCCAGAGCGTGCCGGGCAGGTAGCCCATCTGCGCCGCCAGCACCGGCCCGACCAGCGGCCCCGCGCCGGCAATGGCCGCGAAGTGGTGGCCGAAGAGAATGTGTTTGTTGGTCGGGACGTAGTCCAGGCCATCGTTGTTGAGCACGGCAGGGGTGGCCCGGCGCGCATCGAGTTGCATCACGTTGTTGGCGATGAAGAGGCTGTAGTAGCGGTAGGCGACCAGGTAGATGGCCACGGCTGCGACGACGATCCAGAGGGCGTTGATGGGTTCGCCGCGGCGCAAGGCCACGACGCTCAACGCACAGCCCCCCAGAACGGCGACGGCAAACCAGGCGAGGTGTTTAACCAGACGGGTTGTCATTGCGTGTCTCCTGCCGATATCCAGTGGATTGCGGCGATTGTTTTTATAGTGTGCCCCGGCTATTCGGAGCCGGCCCAATATCCCTGCAACGGGTCAATAAATAAATCCGTAGTACTACGTAGAACCCCAATTCCCCCTGTGGGAGCAAGGCTTGCCCGCGAGAGAGTCAATACGGTCTTTCATACACCGCGGCGCCAGCGTCGCGAGCAAGCTTTGCTCCCACATGTCTTGCGCCACAGGTTTTATGCCTCATCCATGGGTTTGGCATATGATGCCGCCATTCGCCTCCCCGCCGAGTCCGGACAGGAGTACAGATGCTGCTCAAACACAAAATCGTCGCCCTTGGGATTTTGCCGCTGGTCCTGGCCATCGCGGTCATCTGTGCCCTGGTGATCTCGCTCAATCGCCAGTTGGGCGATCAACAGGCGCAACTGATCGAAGACAGCATCCTGGCGAGCAAGCGCGCTGAGCTGAAGAATTATGTCGAGATGGCGCAGAGCCTGATCGCCCCGCTGTATGACAACGGCCGGGGAGACGAGCGCGCGCAACAGCAGGTCCTGGAAGAACTGCGCAAGCTCAGCTTCGGCATAAACGGTTATTTTTTCGTGTACGACCGCCAGGGCCGCAGCCTCATGCATGCCCGCCAGTCGGAACTGGTGGGGCAATACCTCTGGGACATGAAGGATCCCCACGGCCTGCCGGTCATCCAGGCATTGCTCAAGAGTGCCGAGTCAGGCGAAGGGTTCCAGCGCTACGCCTGGAACAAGCCCTCCTCCGGCCAGGTGACCGACAAGCTGGCCTATGTCGTGATGCTCGATCAATGGGGCTGGATGCTCGGTACCGGGATTTACCTGGAGGATGTCGAACGCGCCACCCAGCAAGCCCGTGACGAAGTTGCCCATGGCATCCACAGCACCATGCAAGCCATCGCCGCGATCGCCTTGGTGGCGGTCCTGCTGGTATTTGCCGGCGGCATGACCCTCAACGTCAGCGAACATCGCCTGGCCGATAAAAAGCTGCAGCGACTGAACCAGCGTATCGTCAGCTTGCAGGAAGAAGAACGCTCGCGGGTCTCGCGCGAGCTGCACGACGGCATCAGCCAACTGCTGGTGTCGATAAAATTCCAGTTCGAACTGGCCAGCCATGTGTTGGAAAACGGCCAGGAAAACGGCCTGGGCATCCTCAAGAATGCGACCGACCGGCTGGGCGAAGCCATCGGCGAGATCCGTAGCATCTCCCACGACTTGCGCTCGTCCCTGCTCGACACCCTGGGCCTGCCCGCCGCCATCGGCCAGCTCGCGACCGAGTTCCAACAGCGCAGCGGGCTTGAGGTGTCCTACCGAAGCAACGAATTCGATTGCCGCCTGGAAAATGGCGCCCCTGTCTCGCTGTTCCGCATTGCCCAGGAAGCCCTGACCAATATCGAGCGCCATGCCGGGGCGAAAAGTGTCGGCATCACCCTGTTCGGCTCCAGCCAGTCCTTGCGTCTGACGGTCGTGGATGACGGGATGGGCTTCAACGTCCCGCAAGTAGAACGCGGCCACGCCGGCATCGGCCTGCGCAATATCCGGGAACGGGTCGAGCATTTCGGCGGACGCCTGGAAGTGACCTCGGCACCGGGACGAAGCGAACTGGATATCTTGCTGCCCATGAACCTCTCGGTAACGGAAAACTGATGCGCACCCCTTCCAACAAGAGCACCTGCCGATGAACCTGCCTCCAGTGATTCGTGTCGCGCTGGTCGATGATCATTCCCTGGTCCGCGACGGCATCAAGGCGCTGCTGTCCGTAATGCCCCGACTGGACGTGGTGGGCGAAGCCGAGAACGGCGCGCAAGCGATCGAAATGGTCGGTCGCAGTCAACCGGACCTGCTGCTGATGGACATCAGCCTCAAGGACATGAACGGGCTCGAGTTGACCCGGCTGCTGGGCAAGCAATACCCCAGCCTCAAGATCCTCATCCTCAGCATGTATGACAATTACGAGTACGTGAGCGAATCCGTGCGCTCCGGCGCCAGCGGCTACGTACTCAAGAACGCGCCGTCGCGGGAAATCGTCGCGGCCATCGAAGCCATCATCAGCGGCGGCACGTTCTACAGTGCGGAGATCGCCCAGCGGCTCGCCACCGACCCGCACACCGATAACGAGCTGACGCCGCGCGAGAGCCAGGTGTTGTCCAAAATGGTCCAGGGCCTGAACAACAAGGAAATGGCCCGAGAACTGGACATCAGCGTACGCACCGTCGAAACCCATCGCCTGAGCATTCGCCGCAAGCTGAACATCGACAAGCCCGCAGCCCTGGTGAAATACGCGATCGACCACGGGATCATTTCGCGCTAGGCCTTTGTGGCGAGGGAGCTTGCTCCCGCTCGGTTGCGCAGCGACCGTAAAATATCGGGGTCGCTGCGCAACCCAGCGGGAGCAAGCTCCCTCGCCACAGATCGTTCATTTCAATCGGCGTGGTAATAGCCTGGTTGGTCAAGATCAGCCAACAACCCCGGGCCGCTTGGCATCCAGCCCAGCAAGGCACGGGTGTACGCGCTGGACACTGCCATGTTCGCGCCCGCCATGTGGGCGAACCAGCCGAAATGCTCGCGCTCGCGGGATTCCACCGGCAACCCCAGGCCACGACCGATCGCCTGGGCAATGTCCTTGAACGGCACGGCCTCGTCGGCGACGGCGTGGTAGACGGATTGCGTCACGCCCTGTTCCAGCGCCAGCCGATAGACCCGTGCGGCGTCCAGTCGATGCACGCCCGACCAGCAATGGACGCCGTCCCCGAGATAGGCCGAAACGCCCGTCTCCCGGGCCAGGCGAATCAGGATCGGCACGAACCCATGGTCGCCGAGGCCATGGACCGAGGGCGCCAGTCGCACCGTCGCCACACGCACCCCACGCTCGGCCAGGTCCCGGGCGGCGGCTTCGGACTTGCGGGGCGAGGCCGGGCTCACCACTTCCAGTTCACTCGCACCCCGCGTCAATCCAAACAGGCCCGATGTCACCAGCAACGGCCGGTCGGAGCCTCGCAACGCGTCGCCCAACGTTTCGATGGCGCGGCGGTCCTGCTGGGCATTTTCGGCAAATCGCGAGAAGTCATGATTGAACGCCGTGTGAATCACCGCGTCCGCCGCCGAGGCTGCGCCGTGCAAGATCTCGAGATCATCCAAAGTGCCTGAAACCACCTTCGCGCCTGTCGCAGCCAGTGTCGCGCCTTTTTCTTCGCATCGGGCCAGGCCCGTGACCCGATGCCCGGCGGCGATCAGATCCTGTACCACGGACGCCCCAACCCAGCCCGTGGCACCGGTAACGAATACGTGCATATGCAACGCTCCTGTTCTAAAAAAACCGAACCGAAAATCTTCTATAACCCATCGAAGACTCAGAATTTGTATTGAACTTGTGCTTGCCGTCCTCTCAGCAACATCAGGGCCACCCCGAAAGACAGCCCAACGGCAATGGCGCCGCCCAGGTAAACCGCACCAATACCCCAGCCACTCGCCAACAAACCGGCCAGCGGACTGGTGATGCCCAGGGAAATATCAAGAAACGCGACGTAGGCCCCCATGGCGAGACCGCGTGCCTGCGGTGGCGCACGCCGTACCGCTTCCACGCCGAAGCCGGGAAACGCCAGGGAATAACCGAAGCCAGTGAAAGCCGCCCCCAAATAAGCCATGGTCGCGGTGTCGGCGCTCCAGATCAGCAGCAACCCAACGGTTTCGATCAATACGCAGACCAGCGCGACGCGAGCGCCGCCAATCTTGTCCGGAAGGTGCCCGAAAAGCAGGCGAGCAGCGATGAAAGCCACACCGAACGCCGTGAACGCCAAGGAAGCGTTGCCCCAATCCCTGGCCGCGAATAACAGGGCAATGAACGCCGTGACGACACCAAAGCCGACGCTGCAGAACGCCAACCCCATGCCGGGAACCCATACAGCACCGAGCATCGTGTAGAACGGTGTACGCCGGGTTGCCGTAGGGGCGACAGCGCGCACGCCCGCGACAATCGCCAAGGCCAACAGAGGAATGAACATCGAGGCCATGGCAATGCCCGTGAATCCCCAGCCGCCATTCAACGCCACGCCAAGCGGAGCGCCCAGGGCATAGGCGCCGTACATGGCGATGCCATTCCAGGCCATGACCTTGCCGGCATGCTGCGCCCCCACCAGGCCGATGCCCCACCCCAGCGCACCGGTGACGATAAGGCTTTCGCCAATTGCCAGCAGCACCCGACCGCCAGACAAAAGCCAGACCGACGTGGCTGGCGCAGCAACGAACGCCAGGGAAAGCAGATAGACCAGCCCTGAAACCGCGGCTGTCACCAGCCCGGTCATGACGGCGCGTTTCCCACCGCGCATGTCGGCAAAATTGCCGGCCCAGGCCCGTGACAACAGCGCAGCGGCGAACTGCGCCCCGACCACCAGGCCAATCACCAGCGTGCCCATGCCCAGCGCGACGTGCAGATGGAGGGGCAAGACAGGCAGTTGCATGCCGATCGTGAGGAAACCGATGAATACGGTCAGAGTGAGCGGCAACAGCTTGAGTGTCGGATTGGCCTCGACGGCTGCCTTAGGCGCCGAAGAAGCGCCGAGATGAATATTGTCTTGTGTCATAACCCTACCCACGGAAAGGATGCGATATGACGTTGAACGCTGCCGGTGGAGCCGACTAGAATGCGATCAATTCGTCGCATTCAAGATACGAACAATCCGTCGCATTTCCTATTCGCATTCCCTGCCGAGGTTCATGCCCACATGTCCGAACGCTCAAGCCCGCAGATTTCCTCGCGTAAACAGCCGCAACAGGCACGCTCCACCGAGCTCGTCGCCGCGGTTCTGGAAGCGGCTGTTCAGGTTCTGGCGACCCAGGGCGCGGCACGTTTCACGGTGGCCCGGGTTGCCGAGCGAGCTGGCGTGAGCGTCGGCTCGGTGTACCAGTACTTCCCGAACAAAGCGGCGATCCTGTTCCGCCTGCAAAGTGATGAATGGCGGCAAACCAGCGATATGCTGCGCGAGATCCTTGAAGACAACCTCAAGCCGCCCTTCGAGCGCCTGCGTACCCTGGTGCAGGCGTTCATCCAGTCCGAATGTGACGAAGCCCAGATACGCGTCGCCCTCAACGACGCCGCACCGCTCTACCGCGACGCTCCCGAGCACCAGGCCGCGCGGATGTCGGTGCAGCAGTCGGTGGATGCTTTCATGCTGCAAGCATTGCCAGACGCCCCGGCACAAACCCGTACCCTGGCAGGTGACCTAGTCATCAGCACGCTCAGTGCCGTGGGTAAGCGCTTCTCATCAGCGCCCCGCTCTCCTGCGGACGTTGCCATCTACAGCGATGCCATGGCCGATATGTTCTGCGCCTACCTTGCAAGCTTGCAGCGCCCCCGTTGAGACCGCTGCCTGCTGACGGTTCGTCAGCCATGCTCCAGTGACAGCCTGCCAACACTTTTACTACACTCCCTGATCTTGTTTCCCTCCGCTACGAGACGTCCCCTCACGATGAAAACCATAACAAGTTCGATGACGTTCTGTGGCCTGTTGGCGCTCTCTTGCGGCGCCTTGGCCGAACCGACACCTTCGCTACTGGACCAGGTCCTGCAACGCGGCGAACTGAAGGTGTGCACCACCGGCGACTACAAGCCCTATACCTTTAAAACCGCAACCGGCGAATACGAAGGCATCGACATCGACATGGCGCGCTCGCTGGCCGCCAGCCTGGGCGTCAAGGTGCAATGGGTACAAACCACCTGGAAAACCCTGATGCCGGATATGGTTGCCGGTCAATGCGACATCGGCATGGGTGGGATTTCGGTGACGCTGGAGCGCCAGAAGAAAGCCTATTTCAGTGACACCCTGGACGTGGATGGCAAGATCCCGCTGGTGCGTTGCGAAGACAAGGAGCGCTACCAGACCCTCGAACAGATGAACCAGCCTTCGGTGCGTCTTGTCGAACCGGCCGGCGGCACCAACGAAGCCTTCGTCCGGGCGTTCCTGCCCAACGGCCAGTTGAACTTCCACGACAACGTGACCATCTTCCAGCAACTGCTGGACAAGAAGGCCGACGTGATGATTACCGACGCGTCAGAAGCGCTCTACCAGCAAAAACTCAAGCCCGGCCTGTGCGCGGTCAACCCGACCCGCTACCTGCAATATGGCGAGAAGGCCTACCTGCTGCCTCGGGATGACAACACCTGGAAGATGTACGTCGATCAGTGGCTGCACTTGAGCAAGGCCAATGGCAGCTACCAGAAAGTGATTGGGCAGTGGTTGGCCGTTCCCGCCGCCCAATGATCGCTCGCTGAGAAACAAAGCCCTGTGGGAGCTCGCTCGCGATGGCGTCAGGTCAGCCGCATTGATGTCGACTGACACACTGCAATCGCGAGCAAGCTCGCTCCCATAAGGGACCTGTGACGGGGTCTGCTCCGGACAGGCCCATTCGCTTCACTGTGCCGCGCGCACCTTGGCGATTTCCTCGTACATCGTCTTCACCAGGTCGGCATCCAAGGATTTGGCGAACTTGTCGACTACCGGTTTCACCCGCTCACGAAAGCGATCTTTCTCCGCCGGGGTGACTTCGTTCACGGTCATGGCACCGGCCAGCGTCACTTTGGCCTTGTCCATGCTCGCCGCCGTGACTTCACGCTGGAACTTCTGTGCCTCAGTGGCAGCCGAGCGAATCATCGCCTTCTCATCGTCGTTGAGACGGTTCCAGGTTTTCTGGCTGATGATCAACGACTGCGGGTTGAAGATGTGGCCCGTGACGGAGAGATACTTCTGCACCTCGTAGAACTTGTTGCCCTCAATCACGGTGAACGGGTTTTCCTGACCGTCGATGGTGTGCTGCTCAAGGCCCGTGTAGACCTCGGGGAACGCCATCGGCACCGGGTTGGCACCCAGGGCGGAGAAGGTCTCCAGGTAGATCGGCGACTGGATGACGCGAATCTTCAAGCCCTGCATGTCTTCAAGCTTGGTCACCGGGTGCTTGCTGTTGGTCAGGTTACGAAAACCCAGGTCCCAATAACCCAGCGCGACCAGCCCTTTGCTGTCCAGTTGCGCGGCCAGTTTCTGTCCGACCGGGCCATCGATGACCGCATGGGCTTCCTCGACGTTGTTGAACAGGAACGGGAAATCGAGCATGGCATAATCCGGTGCCTGGGCGGCCAGGATGCCGGAGTTGAGCACGGTGATGTCCAGCGTGCCGCCCTGCAACGCCGACACCGTTTGCACATCACCGCCCAGCGTACCGCCTGGGAACAGGCGGACCTTGATCTTGCCACCACTCTTCTCGCTGAGCAGGTCGGCGAACTTCTGCGCGCCCTGGCCTTGCGGATGCTCCTTGACGTTCTGGAAGGCGAATCGCAAGGTGCGTTCGCGGATTTCATCTGCGTGACTGACCACGCTACCCAGCAGCAGTCCCGTTGCGCACGCCCCGGCCAACAGGGTTTTCATCAATTGTCCCATGTCACTCTCCGATCATTATTGTTTTAAGGTCGAGCTAGCCAGCACCGGTGTTATCCGGTGAAGAATTTCAACGGTCCCAGGACCAATTGCGGAAACAGGACCAACAAGAACAGCACCACAAACTGCGCAAACATGAACGGCCACACCCCACGCACGATTTCCTCGAAGTCCAGCTTCGCCACCCCGCAGACCACGTTGAGCACCGTGCCCACGGGAGGCGTGATCAGGCCGATGGCTGTGTTGATCAGGAACAGCACGCCGAAGTACACCGGGTCGATCCCCGCCTGGATGACCGCCGGCATCAGCACCGGGGTGAGGATGAGGATGGTCGGGGTCATGTCCATCACCGTCCCCACCAGGATGATCAGCGCCATCATCACCAGCAACAGAAGGGTCTGGTTGTCCATGAAGGGCGCCAGCATTTCCGCCAACTGGCCCGGCAGATCGGCGATGGTCACCAGCCACGATGAAACCATGGCCGCCGCCACCAGCAGCATCACCACCGAGGTGGTCTTGGCGGAGGACAGAATCACTTCGTACAACTGGCTGACTTTCATTTCCCGGTAGATCACCAAGGACACGAACAGCGAATAGACCGCCGCGACCACGGCGGCTTCCGTGGGGGTGAAGATGCCGAACTTGAGGCCCAGGATGATGATCAAGGGCAGGCCCATCGCCCAACTGCCGTCGAGCAACGTGCGCAGCACTTCGGCACGGGAACGCTTGGGCGGTGTCTCGACGTTCTCGCTGCGGGAGATGTACCACCAGGCAACAGCCAGCGAAGCCCCCAGCATCAGGCCCGGCACAATACCGGCCAGGAACAGCTTGGAAATCGACACCCCGGACGCCACGCCAAAGACGATGAAACCGATGCTCGGCGGAATGACCGGTGCGATGATGCTACCGGCGGCGATCAGCCCGGCCGAGCGCCCTCGGTTGTGCCCGGCCAGCACCATCATCGGCACCAACAAAGCCGCCAGTGCCGCCGCATCGGCCACGGCCGAACCGGAGAGCGAAGCCAACAGGCAGGAAGCGATGATCGCCACGTAACCCAGGCCTCCGCGCTTATGCCCCACCAGCGCCATGGCAATATTGACAATGCGTTTGGACAGGCCGCCGACGTTCATGATTTCGCCGGCCAACATGAAGAACGGCACGGCCATCAGCGGGAAGCTGTCCGCGCCGTTGAGCAGGTTCTGGGCGATGATTTGCGCGTCGAACAGATCCAGGTAGAACATCAACGCCACACTGACCACCAGCAAGGCAAACGCGATGGGCATGCCCAGTGCCATGCTGCCCACCAGAGACCCGAGGAAAATAACCAGCGTCATGGGCGGGTACTCTTTGTAGGGTTATGGGCAATGGGGTCATGGGTGAGCACCTCGGCATCGTTGTCCTTGACCATCACCAACTCGTCATCCCCCAGCTTGCCGAACAGCGCCAGGTAGAGCTCGTAAAGCAGGATCGCTGCGGCACTGGCGCCAAACACCAGGCCGGCACCATAAAACAGCGCCATGGACAATCCTGACGCCGGAGCAACGACATTCAGGTTGATCGCAGCCTGTTGCCAGCTGCCACTGAAAATCAGCCAGCAGATGTACAACATCAAAAGATGACTGATGACCAGGCAGATACGCTTGCCTGCCGGCGGCAAGCGCTTGACCAGGCTGTCCATGCCCAGGTGAGCACGGTCCTTGAGCGCCACCAGGGCACCGAGAAAAATCATCCAGACGAAGAACCAGCGCGACAGCTCCTCCGACACACTGATGCCCGAGTTGAAGGCATAGCGCAGCACCACATTGCCGAACACCAGCAAGATCATCGCGAGCATGCATAGCACGATCAGCAGCTTGAGCAGCTTGAAATACAGATTCACCACTTTTGTCATCTTGAAGGCCTCAGAGGCTTGTCGAGCGCCCACACCCTACTGGCGCGATAAAACCGCAACAGCATGGGGTCGCTATAGGATCGAACCTGGGAGACTGGAAGATGCGCTGCAAAGACAGATCAAGGAGAAAGCTTGCGGTGCTCGGGTAGGCATGGGTGTTCCTCTATTTTTATTATGGTCTTTGCCTCGTCGGGCGAGACAGCTGTCGCTAAAATGTACCACCCGGTTAGTTTGGTCAATATCCCAGGCAGGCGCACACTGCAAAGCGTGCGATTATCGACCAGACAATTGGCGTTTTTCATCGCATTGAGCTGCCACACCAACAAGATTTGTATCGGTTTGTATAGGAAACGCGGCCTGATACGAAATGATGGATTTCGTCCCTTCTTGGCACACATCGTCGATACATCTGCGCGTTTAACTGTGATCACCGGACAGCAACACGTTCGTTGCCACCGGCCCACTCAATCAAGCGCAAGGAGAATCACCATGTTCAACTTCTCGAAACTTTCGTCTCTTGCAATCGCCCTGACACTGGTTGGCGGCGTCGGTCTGTCGAACGCAGCCTCGGCAAAGAGCGCCCCAGCCCAGACTGCGCATCAACTGGCTGAAGGCGGGTCTGATCGTTTGATCCAGAATCGCGTGGCCGAGGGCGGCTCCGATCGCTTGATCGAGAATCGCGTGGCTGAAGGCGGGGCTGATCGGTTGCAGGAGTTGCGTGAACGTAGCGCGGTGTGAAGCGATTTTGTGGCGAGGGAGCTTGCTCCCGTTGGGCTGCGTAGCAGCCCCCTGCCCCCTCCCACTCGTTCAGTCACCGGTCGGCTGGTTTTGCGACTACTTCGCAGTCGAACGGGAGCAAGCTCCCTAGCCACAAAAGCGGATGGCTACTCATGGCTTGTGGCTCAAACCTCAGGGCTTGATGTTCTTCAGCTCATTGAGCAACCCGAGCAACTGCTCCATCTTTTCCTCGCCAAACTGCTCTTCGATCCGTCGATAGTTGCCTTCCATGCCCTCGCTCATGGACACGAAGCACTGCTGGCCGCGCTCGGTCAGCCCGACAAAGACCCGCCGCTGATCCTGGCTGGACTTCTGCCGCCGCACCAGACCGTCACGCTCCAGGCGACTGAGTACACCGGTCATGCTCGGTTTGAGGATGCACGCCTGGTGGGCGAGCTGATGGCTTTCCAGCTCCCCTTGCTGATGCAGGATGCGGATCACCCGCCATTGTTGTTCCGTGAGGTCATGCTGGTTCAGCGCCGGTCGAAAAAAAGCCATCGCCGCTTCGCGGGCTTGCAACAGCGTCAGGGTCAATGAGGGTCTGGGGTTGGCCATGTTCGAACTGTGTGGATGGGCGAGTCGGCAGCTTAGTGTCGCTATCACAGCGCTGCAAGCGCTCAGCGCAACCCTGATTGCCGCTGGCGATACTCCCCCGGCGTGAGTTGGGCGTAACGCTGGAAAAACCGACTGAAATACGCCGGGTCCTTGAACCCGAGCTGGTAGCAGATTTCATTGGCCGAGCTGCCGGTGAACAGCAACAGGCGCTTGGCCTCCTGCATCAGCCGCTCCATGATCAGGCGCTTGGAAGGCAGGTCGGCGATGCGTCGGCACACGTCATTGAGGCGCGCCTCGGTCACGCCGATGCCTTCGGCGTAGCGCGATAACGGCCAATGCTGCAGGTAGTGGGCCTCGATCAACTCGTTGAAGCGGTGAAAGATCTTCAGGTCTTCATGCCGGGCCGGCCTGGCCTCCAGGGAGTTGGAACATAACCGCAGCAGGCTGATCATGATCAGCCGCGTCAATGCGTCCAGTGTTGCGCTGCGCCCCGGGCGCCCGGCCGTCACCTCCTCACTCAACTCCTCGAACAGGTACTCCAACCGCCGCACCTCCCCCGCCTGCCCAGGCCCCAGTTGCGCCAGCGCTACGCAGGCCGCCGGCATTTGCACGCCCGCCGGCGCCAGGCTTGGGTCGGCGTCGATCAACTGCCACACCAATTGCTGGCGCACCGTCAGCACATGCCCGTCACTGTCGGCCTCGGTCACGAAGGAATGGGGAATGGTCGGTGGCGTGAGGAAGAACATCGGCCCGGATTCGACGTACTGCTGGTCATCGAGATATACGCGCACGGTGCCGCTCTTGACGTAGTGCACCTGGAAGAACCGGTCGTGACGATGAACCGGCATGTTGCGACCGAAAAAATCCGCCAGGTTGGCGAGTCGGTCGTAATGCACTTCGGCATCGCTGTAGCGCTGGTCGTACACCTGACCAATGTTGATGTTGGGGATCGGCTGACGGTCAGTCATCACGCAGTACTCATTTTCTTATTCTGGTCCAGATACCTGCCGCATTCATCCTGCACCGAATCCGGCAAGGCAACCAGTGCCCGCTCATTCTGTCACGCTTGACGATAGTTAACATCTTAATTATAACTGTTAACACATTAACAATAACCGCAGAGCCCTCACCCTCTGCATCGCCAGGAGACAAGCATGAGCCGAGCCCTGCATGACGTCGCGACCGGCACCCTGTTCGGGGTCGCGCTGAACTACCAGGGGCTGCTGAAACAGCGCCTCGCCGAGTTCGAGCAACCGCCCTACCAAAAACCGCCGCTCAAGCCCGTGCTGTTCATCAAGACCCCCAACACCCGCAACTGGCACGGTGCCGAGGTGGTTCACCCCGGTCGCAGCGAAACACTGCAACCAGGGCCGGCGCTTGGCGTGGTCATGGGCAAGTCAGCCAGTCGCGTCAGCGCCGCCGAAGCCCTGGACTACGTGGCCGGCTACACCCTCATCAATGAATTCAGCCTCCCGGAAGACAGCTATTACCGCCCCGCCGTCAAGGCCAAGTGCCGGGACGGCTTCTGCGCCATGGGCCCGGAACTGGTGCCCACCACTCAGGTGTCCGACCCTCACAGCCTGGCGATCACGCTGTACGTCAACGGCGAGGTTCGCCAGCAGAACAGCACCGCCAACTTCGTTCGCAACATCCCCCAACTGATCGCCGAGATCAGCGAGTTCATGACCTTGCATGCTGGCGACGTGCTGATCACCGGCACGCCTGAAGGCCGGGTCGACGTACTGCCCGGTGACCGTGTCGAAGTAGACATCAGCGGCCTGGGGCGTCTGGTCAATATCATCGTGGCCGAGGAAACAGGAGCAGGTTCATGAAACACGCGCGCATTCGTTTTGAAGGCCAGGATCAAGCCGTCACCGTTGAAGCTCACAACGCTGTACGCCTGGCGGACGGTCGCCTGCTGGCCGAGGACCAGGTCCAGTGGCTGCCACCGGCCACCGGCAGCATGTTCGCCCTGGGCCTGAATTATGCCGATCACGCCGCCGAGCTGGCGTTCAAGCCGCCGACCGAGCCCCTGGCATTCATCAAGTCCCCCGGCACCTACACCGGCCACAACCGGGCGACCTGGCGTCCCGACAACGTCGCCTACATGCACTACGAGTGCGAGCTCGTGGCGGTCATCGGCAAAGCGGCGCGCAACGTCAAGCGCGAGGATGCGTTGGAATACCTGGCCGGCTACACCGTGTGCAACGACTACGCGATCCGCGATTACCTGGAAAACTACTACCGCCCCAACCTGCGGGTGAAGAACCGTGACGCGACAACGCCCGTCGGCCCATGGATTGTCGACGTGGCCGATGTGCCGGACCCGAGCAACCTGAAGCTGCGCACCTGGATCAACGGCCAGTTGCGCCAGGAAGGCAGCACGAAGGACATGATTTTCGATATCCCGTACCTGATCGAATACCTGTCCAGCTTCATGACCTTGCAGCCCGGCGACATGATCGCCACTGGCACGCCGGAAGGCCTGGCGGACGTGGTGCCCGGTGATGAAGTGGTGGTGGAAGTGGAAGGCGTCGGTCGCCTGGTCAATCGAATTGTCAGCGAAGCCGAGTTCTTCGCATCCCGTAAAGAGGCTTGAGCAGCATGATCAAACACTGGATCGACGGCCGTGAGGTCGAAAGCAAAGACGTCTTCGTCAACTACAATCCTGCCACCGGCGAGGCCATCGGCGAAGTCGCCAGCGGCGGCGCCGAGGAAGTGGCCCAAGCGGTCGCGGCAGCCAAGGAAGCGTTTCCGAAATGGGCTAATACCCCGGCCAAGGAACGCGCCCGGCTGATGCGCAAGCTCGGTGAACTGATCGAGCAGAACGTGCCGCAACTGGCCGAACTGGAAACCCTCGACACGGGCTTGCCGATCCACCAGACCAAGAACGTGCTGATCCCGCGGGCCTCCCACAACTTCGATTTCTTTGCCGAAGTCTGCACGCGAATGGACGGTCACACCTATCCGGTCGACGACCAGATGCTCAACTACACCCTGTACCAACCGGTGGGTGTCTGCGCGCTGGTATCGCCCTGGAACGTGCCGTTCATGACCGCGACCTGGAAAACGGCGCCGTGCCTGGCCCTGGGCAACACGGCCGTGCTGAAGATGTCCGAGCTGTCGCCGCTGACCGCCAACGAGTTGGGGCGCCTGGCCGTCGAGGCCGGCATTCCCAATGGCGTATTGAACGTGATCCAAGGCTACGGCGCCACCGCCGGCGACGCGCTGGTGCGCCACCCGGATGTACGGGCGATCTCCTTCACCGGGGGCACCGCCACCGGCAAGAAAATCATGCAGACCGCCGGGTTGAAAAAGTACTCGATGGAACTGGGCGGCAAGTCGCCGGTACTGATTTTCGAAGACGCCGACCTGGAACGCGCCCTCGACGCCGCGCTGTTCACCATTTTTTCCCTCAATGGCGAACGCTGCACCGCCGGCAGCCGGATCTTCATCCAGGAAAGCGTCTACCCGCAATTCGTGGCCGAGTTTGCCGCCCGCGCCAAACGCCTGATCGTCGGTGATCCGCAGGACCCGAAGACCCAGGTCGGTTCGATGATCACCCAGGCCCATTACGACAAGGTCACCGGCTACATCAAGATCGGCCTCGAAGAGGGCGCCACCCTCCTGGCCGGTGGCCTGGAGCGTCCGGCCAATTTGCCTGCCCACCTGAGCCGTGGCCAGTTCATCCAGCCGACGGTGTTCGCCGACGTCAACAACAAGATGCGCATCGCCCAGGAAGAAATCTTCGGCCCGGTGGTGTGCCTGATCCCGTTCAAGGATGAAGCCGAGGCCCTGCAACTGGCCAACGACACCGAATATGGCCTGGCTTCGTACATCTGGACCCAGGACATTGGCAAGGCCCATCGCCTGGCCCATGGCATCGAGGCCGGCATGGTGTTCATCAACAGCCAGAACGTGCGCGACCTGCGCCAGCCTTTCGGCGGCGTGAAGGGTTCCGGAACCGGCCGCGAAGGCGGACAGTACAGCTTTGAAGTGTTTGCCGAGATCAAGAACGTTTGCATCTCCATGGGCAGTCATCACATACCGCGATGGGGTGTTTAACCCAAGGTAAGTGATGAACCCTGTGGCGAGGGAGCTTGCTCCCGCTGGGCTGCGAAGCAGCCCCGCTTTTCCTGACGATTGCTGCGCAATCGAGCGGGAGCAAGCTCCCTCGCCACAACTCATCATCAACACCCGATTCACCGATTATCCAAGATCCAACAAGAACAATCTTTTCAGGAGAATCATCATGGGCGAAGTCGTCCTGGCTGCGAAAATCTGCCACGTTCCCTCGATGTACCTGTCGGAGCTGCCCGGCAAGCACCACGGTTGCCGCGCCGCCGCGATTGCCGGCCACAAGGAAATCGGCCGTCGCGCCCGTGAGCTGGGGGCCGACACCGCCGTGGTGTTCGACGTGCACTGGCTGGTCAACAGCGCCTATCACGTCAACAGCGGCGCGCACTTCAAGGGCATCTACACCAGCAACGAGCTGCCGCACTTCATCAAGAACATGGAGTACGAATACTCAGGCGCCCCGGAACTGGGCGAGCTGATCGCCGCCGAGGCCAATGCCGCCGATGTGCGCACCCTGGCCCACAACATCCCAAGCCTTGAACTGGAATACGGCACGCTGGTGCCGATGCGCTACATGCACATGGACGTCCCTCAGGAACAGAAATTCGACGTCGTATCGATTGCTGCCTGGTGCGCCTGGCACCGCCTGCAAGACAGCTTCACCTTCGGCGCCGCCGTGCGCCGGGCCATCGAAAAAAGCGACCGCAAGGTCCTGGTGCTCGCGTCCGGCTCGCTGTCGCACCGTTTCTCCGACGATCGCAACGCTGAAGCCAACATCCACAACTGGACGCGGGAGTTCGACAAGCAGGTCGACCTGCACGTCGTCGAGATGTGGCGTCAGGGCCGCTGGAAAGAGTTCTGCGCGATGCTCCCGGACTATGCCGAACACTGCTTCGGCGAAGGCAAGATGCATGACACGGCGATGCTGCTGGGGTTGCTCGGCGGGCCGGACTACGACAAGCCTGCCGAAATCATCACCGAGCCTTTCGGCAGCTCCGGCACCGGACAGATCAACGCCATTTTTCCAGTCTGAACAGCAGCTGCAAGCCGCAAGCTAAAAGCTGATCGCTTGCAACTTGCCGCTTGTAGCTCACCACTCAAAGCTGCCGACGCAGGAGGCCCCCATGCCGCATTTCATCGCTGAATACACCGACAACATCGAACAACAAGCCGACCTGCCCGACCTGTTTGAAAAGGTCCACGCCTTGCTGGGCGACAGCGGCGTGTTCCCCCTGGGCGGCATCCGCAGCCGGGGCGTGCGCCTCGACACCTGGCGCATGGCCGACGGCAAGCACGACTACGCCTTCGTACACATGACCTTGAAAGTCGGCCACGGCCGCGACCTGGCCACGCGCCAGAAAGTCGCGGAAAAACTCTTCGAGGTGATCACCGCGCACTTTGCCGAGCTCCAGGCCCAGCGCCTGCTGGCCCTGTCGTTCGAGATGATCGAGCTGCACGAACAGCTCAATTTCAAGGCCAACAACGTCCACGCCTTCCTCAAGGGCCAGGCCACCTGAATCCGTCTGCCTCGCGTTCCCCATCGGCCTCTCTGACAAAAAGTACAAGATCATGAGCACAGCCCATACCGCCAACACCGCCGGCACCGTCGCGCACGACCGCACCCATGCCACCATCACCTGGCGGCTGATGCCGCTGCTGCTGGTCTGTTACCTCTTTGCCCACCTTGATCGCATCAACATCGGCTTCGCGAAGATGCAGATGAGCGCCGACCTGCAGTTCAGCGACACGGTCTACGGCTTCGGCGCAGGGCTGTTCTTCATCGCCTATGCGCTGTTTGGGGTGCCCAGCAACATGGCCCTGGACCGGGTCGGTCCGCGGCGCTGGATCGCCACGCTGATGGTGGTCTGGGGCGCTTTGTCCACCGGCATGTTCCTTATCGACAGCGCCGCCGGTTTCTACGTGTTGCGCTTTCTGCTGGGCGTGGCCGAGGCCGGTTTCTTTCCTGGCATCCTGGTCTTTCTCAACCGTTGGTATCCGGCCCGGCGCCGGGCCCAGGTGACCGCGTTGTTCGCCATCGCCGTGCCGATGGCCGGGGTGATTGGCGGGCCTTTGTCCGGCGGCATTCTCGAGCACTTCCATGATGTTGGCGGTTTGCGTGGCTGGCAGTGGATGTTCGTCATCGAAGGGCTGCCGGTGATCCTGCTCGGCCTTGTTGTGCTCAAATGCCTGCCGGACGATTTCGAGACGGTCAAGTGGCTCACACCGCACGCCAAGCAGCAGCTGCGCGAACAACTGAGCCTTGAAGAACAGCGCAAATCCATCACCTCGTTTTCGGCGATTCTCAACAATCCGCAGGTCTGGTTGTTGGTGGCGGTGTACTTTGCCGTGATGTTGGCGGTGAATACCCTGGCCTTCTGGATGCCCACCCTGATCCATGGCGCCGGCATCGGCAGCGACGGCAAGGTCGGGCTGCTCAGCGCGGTGCCCTACCTGGCCGGCTGTTTCTTCATGATCGGCTGCGGGCGCTCCTCCGACCGCCATCGCGAACGTCGCTGGCACCTGTGCGTACCGCTGTTGATGGCCGCGCTGGGCATTGCGGTCACCGGGTTCTCACCCGGCAATCCAATCCTGGTGCTCAGCGGCCTGATTGTCGCCGGCATGGGCGCCAGTGCGGCGTTGCCGATGTTCTGGCAGCTGCCGCCAGCCTTCCTGTCCAACGGCACCCAGGCCGCCGGTATCGCGCTGATCAGCTCCTTCGGCAGCATCGCCTCATTCTTCGCGCCCTACCTGATCGGCTGGATGCGCGACACCACCCAGAGCGCCAGCCTCGCCTTGTATGTGCTGGCCCTGCTCATCGCCCTTGGTGGCTTGCTGGTGCTGCGCACACAGGCCGCCATCGTCAACCCTCAATAAGAGACCCTTGCCATGCTTGACCAGAACCTCATCCAACAAGCCGCCGCCCGCCTCGACCATGCCGAACGCTCCCGCGAGCAGGTGCGGCAGTTTTCCCTCGATCACCCGGACATCACGATCGAGGATGCCTACGCCATTCAGCGCGCCTGGGTCGCGCAGAAAATCAAGGACGGCCGCAAGCTGGTCGGCCACAAGATCGGCCTGACCTCCCGGGCCATGCAGGTGTCGTCGAACATCACCGAGCCGGACTACGGCGCGCTGCTGGACGACATGTTCTTTGACGAAGGCACCGACATCCCGTTCGAGCGTTTCATCGTGCCGCGGGTGGAAGTGGAGCTGGCGTTCATCCTCGGCAAGCCCTTGAAAGGCCCGAATGTGACGGTTTTCGACGTGCTCGACGCCACCGAATGGGTGATTCCGGCGCTGGAAATCATCGATGCGCGCATCCAGCAGATCGACCCGCAGACCAAGGCGACCCGCAAGGTGTTCGACACCATTTCCGACAACGCCGCCAATGCCGGCGTGGTCATGGGCGGTCGCGCCGTACTCCCGACCGAGATCGACCTGCGCAAGGTGCCGGCGGTGCTGTACCGCAACGGCGTGATCGAAGAGTCCGGCGTCTCGGCGGCGGTGCTCAATCACCCGGCCAAAGGGGTGGCCTGGCTGGCGAACAAGCTGGCGGCCTATGACGTCACCCTGCAACCGGGACAGATCATTCTCGGTGGTTCCTTCACCCGCCCCGTGGCAGCCAACCCCGGCGATACCTTCCATGTCGACTACGACATGCTCGGCTCCATCGCCTGCCGTTTCGTCTGATCGGAGACCGTTTCATGGACATGCCCATCAATACCTTCAAGCAACGCCTGCGCAGCGGCGAGGCGCAGATCGGCCTGTGGCTGGGATTGGCCGATGCCTACTGTGCGGAACTGGCGGCCAACGCCGGCTTCGACTGGCTGCTGATCGACGGTGAACACGCGCCCAACGACTTGCGCACCTTGCTCGGCCAGCTCCAGGCCGTGGCCCCCTACCCCAGCCAGCCGGTGATACGCCCAGTGATCGGTGACACGGCGCTGATCAAGCAAGTGCTCGATATTGGCGTGCAGACCCTGCTGGTGCCGATGGTGGAAAGCGCCGACCAGGCGCGCGAACTGGTGCGCGCCATCCACTACCCGCCCCATGGCGTACGCGGTGTCGGCAGCGCACTGGCCCGGGCGTCACGCTGGAACAGCATCCCCGGTTACCTCGACAAAGCCGACGAGCAGATGTGTTTGCTGGTGCAGATCGAAAGCCGCGAGGGCCTGGCTAACCTGGACGCCATTGCCGCGGTGGACGGTGTCGATGGGGTCTTTATCGGCCCGGCGGACCTGAGCGCCTCCATGGGTTTTCGCGGCAACCCCGGCCACCCGCAGGTACAAGCGGCCATCGAAGACGCCATCGCCCGCATCCGTCAGGCCGGCAAGGCAGCCGGGATTCTCAGTGCCGATGAAAAACTGGCCCGGCGCTATATCGAACTCGGCGCGGCGTTTGTCGCGGTGGGCGTGGATACGACGGTGTTGATGCGGGGCTTGCAGACATTGGCGGCGACGTTCAAGGACACACCAAAGCCTGCGGCTGGCGGTGTGTACTGACAGCACCACAAACCCCGTGGCGAGGGAGCTTGCTCCCGCTGGGTCGCGAAGCGGGCCCCTTGAATCCGACAGTGAATTCAAGACTTTTGGGCCTGCCAGCGGGAGCAAGCTCCCTCACCACAAAAGTAGACCAGCCTCAGCGCCTGATCGCCTTCAGGTCATTGAGCAACCCCAGAAGCGTCTGCAATTTTTCCTCCCCTAACTTGTCCTGCAGACGCTGATAGTTCGCTTCCATGCTCTGGCTCATCGAATCGAAGCTCGCCTGCCCTTGCGGCGCCAGGCGCACCAGCACTCGCCGCTGATCCTGTTCAGCCTTGCGCCGCACCACCATGCCTGCCGCCTCCATGCGCACCAGCACGCCGGTCATGCTGGGCTTGAGGATGCAGGCCAATTCGGCCAGGCGATTGATCTCCAGCTCATCGTGCTGGCTAAGAATGCGGATGACTCGCCATTGCTGCTCGGTCAAGCCATGTTGATTGAGGGAAGGCCGGAAAAAACCCATGGCCGCTTCACGGGCCTGGAGCAGGGTCAGAGTCAAGGATTGGCGCGGCTTGGGCATGGATGGGGTTCGCGAGAAGAGTTAGTTAATGAGTTAACTAAATCTTAACAGCTTCCAACCCATGTCGGACCATCCGTTCACAGAATCTGGATCAAGCGAGGCCTCTGTGGCGAGGGAGCTTGCTCCCGCTGGGGTGCGCAGCAGCCCCTGGATCAGTCGCAGCGGAGTGTCAGGCAATCTGAGCTTGGAGTGTTGGGGCCGCTTCGCGGCCCAGCGGGAGCAAGCTCCCTCGCCACAGGGGTTGGTGCCAAGCCTTGATGCATGTTTCAGCTCAAGCGCCCTTGATCACACCCTTGAGCACCGCTTTGAAATGCTCCACCTGGGCCTCGCCGAACTGGCCGAACACCTTGTCCTGCTGTTCCTTGGCGATAGCCCAGAGCCCTTCGGTCTCATCCATGCCCTTGGCAGTCAGGCGTACCCGTTCGCCTTCATCGGTCACCAGGCCCTTGCGCTTGAGGTTGGCCACGGCTTCTTCGATTTCGCGCACCGGCATCGCCACCTCCCGCTGCAAGTCGCACAGGTTCAGCCCGGCATCGTTCTCGAGCACCATCAGCATTCGTGCCTCACTGGTGCGCAAGCCGGTGGACAACTGACGCGGCTGGTAGCTTGCCTGGTAAGCCCGCAGTGCCTGAGTCATCAGGTAATACAGGTTGTGGCTCAAGCGCCCCTGGAAGTGACTGCTGGGGGACTGACCCTCTTCCCGTCTGGTCATGCGAGTGTGGGGCAGCACCATCGAGTAGGCGCCCTGGTGATAGAGCAATGGAGAGCGTCCGAAATCATCAAACGCCACGACCTTGCCGATCATGATCCAGTGATCGCCGCCATCGACCTGCTGGAATTTTTCACAGTGAAAACGCGCCGAGCAATCGACAAACACCGGGGCACCGCCTTCGCCGGTTTCGAATTCGATTTCAGCGAAGCGGTCCTCCTTGGGTCGTGCGAAGTTGTTCGACAGGTCGATCTGGTCGGCGGCCAGCACGTTCACCGCAAAATGGCTGGCGGCTTCGAACACACCATGGCTGCTCGAACGCTTGTCGATGCTCCACAGGATCAATGGCGGGTCCAGGGACACCGAATTGAAACTGTTGGCCGTCACACCGACCTTGCGGCCATCTTCAGTGGCAGCGGTGACCACGGTCACGCCGGTGGCGAAGTTACCCAGGGCCCGGCGGAATGCGCGGGTATCGAAAGCGGTATCACAAAGACTGGACATGCAAGACTCCCGGCCGCCTCGAGCGACGGCCTCGATTATTGTTCTAGGGGTACAACGAACAGGCGGTCAAACCATGGACGGATCAGGCTCAAGGCCCATCAACTCACGACCGAGAATCTGCGCACAAACGTCGTAGTCGGTATAGGCATGGGCGCCGGTCAGGTGGGCGTCGCGGAACAGCCGTTGCAACTCGTTGTTCTCGAACCAGGCGCCGCCGCCAGCCGCCTCCATCAAGCGGTCGACGGCCTGGATGCACATTTTGGTGGCGTAACCCTGGTTGGTCCGCCAGAACGCCAGGGTTTCCCGGCTGGGGTATTCGTGGCGCTCACCGTATTCGGCGTGCTCCTGCCAGGTTTTCTCCAGAAAGGCACGGGCCGCGGCCACCTGATGAGTCGACTCGGCCAGACGCATCAACGCCGGGGTAGCGGCACCGACTGCCGCACCGGTGTAGGCCCGCACGCGGTTGCGGGTCTTCTCGCGAAAGACCTCCAGCATGCGTTCGGCCACGCCCAGGCTGACCGTGGAAAAACCACTGGCGAAGTAAGGGCGGTATGGCGAGTAGAAGATCTTGCTATCGGGGTACAGGCCGAATCCGCCGGACTTGCCCTCCATCATGTCCTTGGCCTTCTGGATCCGGTATTCCGGCACGAAAGCGTTGTCGATGATCAACGTCTTGCTGCCACTGCCGCGCATGCCCACCGCGAACCAGTCATCGCGAATCTCATAGTCGCTACGCGGCAGCACCGCAAAGCAATAGTCCTGGGCGCCTTCGGCGTTTTTACGGCGAAACCCAACGATCGCCCATTCGGCATGATCGCAGCCGCTGCTCCAGCCCATTTCACCGCTGAACGTCACACCGCCCTCGACTTCCTCGGTGCGGCCAAACGGCGCGATACTGCTGCTGGCAGTGGCATCGGGATCATCGCCCCAGATTTCCTGCTGGGCCCTGGCCGGGAACATTGCCAACTGATGGCTGTGGGTGCACAACAGGCTCATGGCCCAGGCCGTGCTGGCACAGGCACCGGCCAGCAGCGCGATGCAATCGGCGAACTGCGGCAGGGAAATCTCCAGGCCACCGTAGGGTTTCGGCTGGAAGGCCCGGTGCATGCCAATGCTTTTGAGCAAGGCTATATTTTCGGCAGGGACGCTACGGTCTTTCTCCGCCTGGAAGGCATTGGCGGCAATGACCGGCAGGAGGGGCTTGAGGTCTTCGAGCAGCGGGTTTGGCTTTTTCATGGACAGGCTCTTTTATTATTGGCATCTGCCAATCCCGTCTCTGCCCGGCAACCTGAGGTTGCGCAAACAGCGGGATCAGTGATTAAGGCCGGTCCAGTATGGGCAATCACAGGCGGGTGAAAAATGCACCTTCCAGATCCAAGATTGTACTTTTCATGGGGCAGCTTTCGGCGCCATGGCGCGCTCGGTCAAATCCCCCGGCACGGATGATCAAGACAAGCGCCCTGCCAAGGCTCTTAATAGGGCCATCCCCTGCAATGCCTTGCGAAGGCGTGGCAACGGAGTTTCCTTTCACTTTGTCAGGTTGCGTCATGATCAATATCGAAACGCCCACCTATTACACGGCCACCAAGAAATACAACCTCAGCTTCCCCACGTTGGAACAGGACGTGGACGCCGATGTTGTGGTCATTGGCGGCGGTTTCTCCGGGATCAATACCGCGCTGGAGCTCGCCGAAAAAGGCATCACCAACATCGTGGTGCTGGAGGCGCGTTACCTGGGGTTCGGCGGCACTGGGCGCAATGGCGGGCAGATTATGGCCGGCATCGGTCATGACCTGGAAAAGATCAAGAAGGACGTGGGTGAAGACGGCCTGCGCCAGATCTTCGAGATCAGCGACCTGGGCGCCGACATCATCAAGGACCGTATCGCCAAGTACGCCATCGATGCCGACTTCTGCCACGGCTACGGCTACATGGGCTTCAACGCGCGCCAGGAGAAAACCTTGCGGGCCTGGGAAAAAGACTTCAAGTCAGTCAATAGCAAACACGAGATCCGGTTTCTCGGCGGCTCCGAGGTGCAGCAGATCATCGGTTCCAAGGCCTACGGCAGCGCCTTGCTGCACATGGGCGGCGGGCATGTGCACTCACTGAACCTGTTATTGGGTGAGGCCAAGGCCCTGGTCAGCCACGGCGTACGGATTTTCGAGAACAGCCCGGCGTTGGAAGTCAGTTATGGCGAGCGCATCACCGTGCGTACCGGGCGCGGCTCGGTCAGGGCCAGCAAGCTGCTGTGGGCCTGCGACAGTTTCCTCAACAAGCTGGAACCGGAGCTGCATCGCTCGACCATCAACACCTACGCCTTCCAGATGATGACCGAGCCGTTGTCGGACGAACTGATCCAGCGCATCAGCCCGATTCGCGGTGCCTACAGTGACATTCGCCCGGTGATCGACTACTACCGCGTCACCAACGAAAACCGCCTGCTGTTCGGTGCTGCGACGCCGTTGGTGGAGCACATCCCCCAGGATCTCAAGGCCTGGAACCGGCGCCTGATGCTGAAGATCTTCCCGTACCTCAAGGACGTGAAGATCGACCTGGCCTGGGGTGGCCCGATGGCGTGCAGCCCGAACCTGTTCCCGCAGATCGGTACCCTGCCCGGGCGCAGCAACGCGTTTTTCGTCCAGGGTTACTCAGGCTTTGGCGTCACGCCGAGCCACATCATCTGCAAGGTGCTGGCCGAAGGCATGAGCGAAGGCTCGGCGCGCTACGACCTGGTCAGCTCGATCCGGCGCCCGACCATCATCGGCAAAGACGCCATTCGTCCATTGCTGCTGACCGCCGGCAAGTCCTGGCATCAGCTGTCGGGCTACTGGAACGGCCGTCGCTGAGATGAGTGGCTGAACATACACCCTGTGGCGAGGGATTTATCCCCGCTGGCTGCGAAGCAGCCCCATAAGCAGCACAGATGCAGGTTTTTTCAGGGGTCGCTGCGCGCCCAGCGGGGATAAATCCCTCACCACAAGCCCCCCTTCCAACTTCGCTATTTTTTAATCATCAGGAGTCACTGCCATGCCCCTTATCACCGTCAAAAAAGACATCCAGCTGTCCGACCTGGACGCCTGGGGCACCGTCGCCGATCTCGGTTCGCAGATTCTCGAAGGCGAAGTCAAAGCCTTCGGCAAGATGACCTTCGGCGCACCAACCGACCCCGTCAGCAGCGCCTACTTCGGTACCACCCAAGGCAAGTTCCGGATGGTCTATCCCTTCGCCGAACAAGCCACCGTGGTCACCGGTGAAGTGGTGCTCACCGACGAGGCCACCGGCCAGAGCACCCGCTACAAGGCCGGCGACAGCTGGTTCGTGACCAAGGGCACGCCAGTGCTGTGGGAAGTGGTCAGCGAGAGTTTCGTCAAACACTACTTCGCGGTAGCCTGATCGTACTTGGCTGTCGGCCCAACCGGCAGCCCTCTCGGCGAAGGTGCGACCATGAACCTCATCCCCACCCAGGACATCGCCGGCCAGTGCCTGCACGCATTTACCCAGCTCGTTCCCGTCAGCCGGGCGGCGTTCTACTGCGTTGATCGGCAACTGCAGGTCCACGACTTCAGTCTGCACAGGATGAGCGGCGAGATGCACCGCGACTATCTGGACAACTATCGCCAATTTGATCCGCTGCATCCGCGCCACTGCGTGTCCAGCGAGTTGGCCGTGGTGCCGTTGAGCCTGGCGATGACCCGCCAACCGCGACGTGACAACCATCGTTATCACGACTTCCTGCAGCGCTACGGCGTGGTCGACGTGGTGGAGGTCTTCGCCCATCGGGACGGTCAGCCCCAAGCCGCGATTTCGTTGCTGCGCACTGCCGAGCAAGGCATCTTCACCAGTCAGCATCTAAGCCAACTCAGCGCGTTGCAGGCCTTGCTGCAACTGGCCGCGGCCCATTTGCCCAGCCATGAGGACCCACTGGGCGACTTGACGCCCAAGGAGCGCCAGATTGCCTGGCTGCTGCGCCAAGGCGTCAGCAACAAGCAATTGGCCCGGGAGCTGGAGGTGGGCTTGCCGACCATCAAGACTCACCTGATCCACCTGTTTCGCAAGGTAGGTGTGAGCAGCCGTACCGAGTTGGTCAGCGCACTGTTCCTCTGATCAACCATTTGGTTGATAGGCCGCCGTTACCCGGCACCGCATGATCCGTGTGGCTAATTCAACCACCGGAGCCTTGTAATGAGCACATCTTCAGACTGGATCACCGTCGGCGCCCTGGCCGATGGCTTTGCCCCCGAAGCTTTCATCCTGCCAAACCTGGCCGACCTGGACAGCAAGACCTTCACCCTGCATTTCGCCAATGGCTGGCAGATCGAGCACCGCTTCGAGCAGGACACCCTGACCTGGAACGCCGCCGATGGGCACTCCAACGGCAGCGCGACCTACCGGGCCACATCCGTACGCCCGGGCCTGTACCTGGTGGACTTCATCAAGCGCGAAGGCGAGCTGACGCTGTCGGTAAGCCTGGTGCTCGATACCGCCAACGCCGCCTTCACCGCCGTGATCGGCCGCATGCCGAGCCAGCAAGAAACCGGCGAAGGCCTCTACAGCCGGGCGCTGGCCGGCAAGCCCCTGACCTCGGTTCAAGCGCAGTTCCTGCACGGCAGCCTCGATCGTCCCTGGCAGCCTGGCCTGTGCCCGCACGCACCGACCACCGAACTGGTGGGGCTGCGCAACCTGTATCGCTACAGCCCGAGCGAAGTCTACGAACACATTTACCTCAACGACCAGTTCTACTCGTGGCAGTGTCTCAAGGGCGTTGAACAAGGCCTGTGCGACACCGATCGCTGCGACACCTACAAGATCGCCGATCAGTTGTACCTGTTCGTCTGGCGGGAAAAAATCATCCCGACCCTGGGCCTGGTGCTGATCGACCTGCAACAGCACCGCAGCGACGGCAAGATCTTCGGCTACGCCGGTGCGTCGTTCGATGAGTTCTCCAATTTCCCGGTCAGTTCCTACTGCCAGGTACTCAATCAGACGGAGTATCCCGATGCCTGAATCACGTACCGTGGTGATCACCGGTGCCGGTACCGGCATTGGCGCCGCCTGCGCCCGCCTGTATGCCGCCGAAGGCGCCAACCTGGTGCTGATCGGCCGCCGTCGCGAGCCCCTGGAAGCACTCGCCGAGGACATCGGCGGCCTGGTGCTGGTGGGCGATGCGGCCTGTCCGAACACTTGGGACGGCTTCGTCGAGCAGATTTTCACGCGTCATGGCCGACTCGACGTGCTGCTCGCCTGTGCCGGTGGTTTGGGCATGGGCAGCGCCACTGGGACTCAGCCATCGGCCTGGGAAGCGGCCCTGCGCAGCAACCTCGACAGCGCCTTCTACAGCGCCCGGGCGTGCCTGCCACTGCTGCAGGAAAGCGCCGGCAACATTGTGCTGATTGCCTCCATTGCTTCGTTGGCGGCAGGCCCCCACGTGTGCGGCTACACCACAGCCAAGCATGCGCTGTTGGGCCTCAACCGCTCCCTGGCAAGGGATTACGGGCTTCACGGCGTACGGGTGAATGCAGTCTGCCCAGGTTGGGTCCGCACCCCCATGGCCGATGAAGAAATGCAGGCACTGATGCAGTTCCATGGCGAAACGTTGCAACAGGCGTATGACCGGGTCTGCGCCGACGTGCCGTTGCGCAGGCCGGCCAGTGCGGAGGAAATCGCCAACGTCTGCCGTTTCCTGGCCTCCCCTGATGCGTCGATCATCACCGGGGCGACGCTGGTGGCCGATGGCGGCTCCAACATTGTCGATGTACCGACACTGGCCTTCAGCCGGATGGCGGCCAGCGATGTCTGAGGATCTGGATTTCAGCGGCCAGACCGTATTGGTCACGGGCGGCGCCCAGGGCATTGGCCGGGCCATCGTTGAAGCGTTTGCCCTGCGTGGGGCTCGCGTGGTCATCGCCGACCTTGGCCTGGCGCGCGCCGAAGCGGTGGCCGACGAATTGACTGCCGAGGGCTGTCAGGTACAAGCGGTGGGGGTTGACCTGGCCGACGCAACGGCGGTCTTCGGGATGATGGCCGAGCTGGAGCAGCGCTTGGGGAGGCTGGATACCCTGGTGCACAACGCCGGGTATTTTCCGCTGACACCGTTCGCCGAGATCACCCCGTCGATGCTCGAGCGTACGCTGGCGGTGAACCTGTCGGCGCTGTTCTGGCTGACCCAGGCCGCGCTACCGATGTTCCGACGCCAGGGCCGAGGCTGCGTGCTGGTGACCTCTTCGGTCACCGGCCCGCGGGTGGCGTATCCAGGGCTCAGCCACTACGCGGCCTCCAAGGCCGGGGTCAATGGTTTCATTCGCAATGCCGCGCTGGAACTGGCGGCCGAGAATGTCCGCGTTAATGGGGTCGAGCCGGGCATGATCGCGACACCGGCCATGGCCAACCTGGGCGACGATGAAGTCAACCAGGACATTGCCCGCCGAGTGCCGCTGGGTCGATTGGGCCAACCGAGTGACATCGCCGGCGCCATGCTGTACCTGGCATCGAGCCTGGCCAGTTATGTGACCGGGCAGACTTTGGTGGTCGACGGGGGTTCGACGTTGCCGGAGGTCTGAACCTGAGTGGGGGGAGTCAGCTTGCGGTGAGGGTGGATGGACCACCGTCATCGCGAGCAAGCTCGCGATAGCGATCATCCAGTCAACGACGACCTCATTCAAGCCATCCCTTGCCCCTCCTGCAAACGGCTGGAACGAAACTCCTTGGGCGACAGCTCGAACTGCTTCTTGAACGAACGGCTGAAATGCGCCGAATCGGTAAAGCCCCATTTGTAGGCAATCGAGGTAATGGACTCGTCCCGCAGGAACGGATTGGTCAGGTCATCAGCGCTGCGCTTGAGCCGGGCCCGCTGGATATAGCGGCAAACGCTGTCATCCTGCTCTTCGAACAATCGATACAGATGCCGCACCGAAATATTCAGTCGATTGGCCAGGCCCACCGGGCTGAGGCCGGGCTGGGTCAGTGACTCGTCGATGACCTTCTGTACATAGCTGCGCAGATGGCTGCCCTGCAACGCAACCCCCTCATCACGGGCATCGCTACTGTGCTCCAAGGCCGAGCCCAACAGCGAAACGAAGGCACTCTGCAACGCTTCACCCTCGCCCGCGGCGCCCTCGCCGTCGGGTGTGTCCCTGCACAGCTGGTCCATCAAGACATGCAGCATCCGCCCACACGCCTTGCTGGACGAAACCTTGCCGAAAGTCTTGGTCTCCCCGCCCAGTTGTCGCGACACGTCCTGGCGAGACAAGGACAGCACCGCGTGCTCGATCAGGCCGAACGGGCTGATCTCAAGCGCCCCCACGGAATCCATCAGCAGCAGTTCACCGGGTGCCAGCTGAATGCTCAAGCCGTTCTGGGTAATGCGGCAGTAGCCGCTGCGCTGGCTGACCAGGAAGCAATCCTGGTCATCGTCGTGATCCGCGTTGGGTAGGTGACGCTTGATGCTACCGGCGTTGGTGCGCAGGTTCGCGAGGGTAAGGCCACCCCGATGGAAATTCGACACTTCACCAATAAACAGCGAACGATTGAAGGCCAGCTCGGTATCGAAGTGGCCGCAAGTCGCCCGCAGATCCCGGTTCCAGGTGTCCAGACCGTCCTGCCCAACCTGTTGCATGCTCATGGCATTCTCCGCAGTGGCTTATTGTTTTTGTGCGGCAATAGTTAACATGTTATCTATATGCACGCAACAAGTACCTGATCGCCAGAGCAGTAGCAGGAATGATGCCAGGGCAGCACAACAGAATCAGAGCGTTGCCAGTACCCGCTGCAGACCGCTCAAGGTTGCCAACAAGACGCAGCGCTGCTCGCGGCTCAACGGGATATACCGACGAAAGGCCGGCATGCGATTGACCACTTCGCTACCGCCCATGTGTTCCAGGCGCACGCACCACTGGCGTCCCTGCAAATCGATGCGCAGCCGTTTGAAATCCAGGGGCATGAGGGCCTGATACAGCACAAGATCCTGCTCCACCGCCGCCTGCAACCGGGCCGCCAGGTCACTGCGCCCGTCCCGCTGCCGGCAGCGAATACCACTGCGCCGAACAGCCCCGCCGTGGTGCAGCTCCAGGCGCGCCGTGCCCTCTCGGGAGGCAGGCACGCGCAGGACGAACTCGGTCATCACCAGGTGCATCAACAACTGCGACTCGGTGCGTTCGACGATCTCCAACTGCAAGCTGCCATCGTCGGTGGCTGCCGTCGCCGTAGTCGGGCCCGCCACCTCGAATCGCGCCAGCGCCAGGTTGCGCCGCAGGTGTTCCAGGGTCACCCCGGGCCGATACCCGGCCGGGGTGCGCTGGGCGCTGAACAACTCAGACAGTTTTTGCAGCAGGGTCGACAAACTCGCCCGCAAGTTGCCCTGGTTCATGGGAGAACTCCTTGGCCAGCACGTCTTCTACCGACGCTGGCTTGAATGGATTGACCCTCTGTACCACCAGGGTCCAGAACAAGGCGTACGCTGCCGTGCCACCGAGCATCACCGCGAAGGGCACGTAGATGTCTGCCGGGTTCATGCCGGGCGGTGTGATGAACCACATGCCCAGCATAATGCCGACACTGGACAGGATCTGTGGCAACGGGAACCACGGCGAGCGATAGGCCCGCGGCAGATCGGGACGACGAATCCGCAGGCTGACCACCGACACGGTCACCAGCAGGTAGGCAAAACTCCAGGCGCACACCGCGGCCAGCACCAGGTGCATGATGTTGTCGGTATTGCCGCCCAGCCACCACGCGTGCAGGCACGGAATCAGCATCGCCACCAGGATGCACAGTAACGGCGTCTTGAAGCGCGGGTGCAGATAGGTGAAGATTTTCGGCAACGCACCGTCCACCGCCATGCCGTAGAGAATCCGCGGTACGCCGGCCATCAGGGTGTTGATGGTCGCCGCACCGGCAAACAGAAAGCCAATGCCCAGCCACATCGGGCCGATATCGCCCATGACCTGTTCGGCGAAGCGTGGAATCGCCATGGGGGTATCCAGCAGATGCACGCCGCTGGTGGCATCGAGCAGCACGTTTTCCACTTGGCGCTTCATCGCCGCACCGTAGATGAACATGCAGGTGGCGACGCTGAACAAGCCCAGCATCATGGCCCGGGGCATGGTCCGGGCGGACTGGCGCAGGTCCGGTGCCAGCGGCGTGACGAATTCGCAGCCGACAAACATGAACATGGCCATGCCCACCAGCGACAGCACCGTGACCATATCGGTGCCCACCACGGACGCGCCGAACCAGCCCTCCAACTCCACTGCCGGAGCGGCGATCAGGCCCAGCACGCCGAACACCATCAGGGTGGTCCACATGCCGAACGTCAGGATGATTTCGGCCCGGCCAAAGGCGCTGACGCCGAACGCGTTGAGCACGCCAAAGACCACCACGAACCCCACGCCCAGCAACCAGGAGCCACCTGCCGATTCGGCCAGGGTGTTGAGGTGTTCGAAGTTCACCAGGGCCATGACGCCGGCCAGGATGGTCTCGGCGGTTCCGGCGAACACATGGACGATCAGATAGGCCGACAAGGTGCCCGTAATCGCGAAGAAACGTCCCATGCCACAGTTGATATAGTCATAGACCGAGCCGGTGGTCGGGAGAATCGACGCCGCCTCGGCAAACGTCGTCGCCTGGGCCAGCATCATTACCACGGCGATCAGCATCGCCACGGCAAAGGCGCTGCCGCCAATGCCAAAGCCCATGGTCGCGGTGAGAATCACGGGACTTGCCATGATCAGGCCAATGGTGCTGGCCAACGCGGTGGGAAAGCCCACCGAACCCCGGTTCAAGTGCTCGGTGAGCCTGTCATTGATCGACATGGTGCAAGGTCCTCGAAAGCGGATTTTTAGTATGGATGCCACAGCCGTCCAGGAACCGGCGATCATGCCTTCCCCAACCAGTCCCTGATCGAAACGGCGTTGCGTGTAGCCTTACTCTGCGCCGCACCGCGCCGGGCGTCTTGCCCATGTCTGCCGCCGGTTTTGTTGCTGCCTGCCAACACCGCCGCGCTGGCGGCCTGGATCAACTCCATGGCAGGCAGGTGAAAGACTTCCCTGGGTACCTCTCCCCTTAATGCGCGCTCTACTGTCCAATCGCACTGGGGAATTCCACCATGGGGCACACACGCCGTACACCTCTGCTGCGCAATGCCCATCGGCTTGGGCATCGCCCTGCTGGTCGCCGATTCACCGGCCCAGGCTTATGAGCTTTATTCCGACGAAGATACCACCGTCATCGGCAACTTCCTGGCGGTCTACGGGCTGTTCAACAGCCGCAAGAACTACGACGGCTCCACCGGTGGTTCAAGCTGGCGCGAAGGCTTCATTAAGTATGGCCTGAGTATCGACCAGACACTCGGCAACCTGGGCAGTTTCTACGGGACGGCCAACCCTGGAATACACCGCCGCGCCTGGCACCCTGGGGCTGGCCTATATCCATGGCATCGATGTCGATGACCGCTACGCCAGCAACTTCCAGAAACAGCACGAAGGCATGGACATCTACAGCCTGCGCGGCGCCGGCAATGCTGGCATCGAAAACGCCCACTTCTCCTTCGAGTACGCCTGGCAGGACAAGGACGCGGGCCCGGAGAAAGCCTGGTACGGCGAAGCCGGCTACACCTTCGCCGACCTGCCCTGGACACCGGACCTGACCTATCGCTACAGCCGTTACTCCAAGGACTGGGACTCGATGTTCAACGGCCAGAACCGTGGCGGTTGCGTTCTGAACGTGGCGGGAGCTGCCCCGACGGCAGCTCCCGCTCGGCTTACTGTTTGTGCTGATGCAACATGGTCTGGATCTGATGGGTCGCCTGCCGGGTGCTCTGCGCCAGCTTGCGCACCTCATCGGCCACGACTGAGAAACCGCGCCCGACATCTCCGGCCCTGGCGGCTTCAATCGCGGCGTTCAAGGCGAGCAGATTGGTCTGGTCGGCAATGCCCTTGATCACCCCCACCACCGTGGCAATCTGGGCGTAGGTCACCTGGTTCTGTTCGAGCATGCGCTGATGGGTGGACTGGGCCGAGCGCTCATCGCTGATATCACGCACCGCACCAATGACCCGCACCAGTTGCCCATGCGAGTCGCGTACCGCCCGACCGCGTTCACGACACCAGATGTAATCCCGGGTCTTGTGGCGCATCCGGTATTCGAAGACGTATTCACCGCTGCCCTGGGAGCCAAGGATTTCCTGATCGAAAATGGCCATGATCTTGGGCAAGTCGTCCGGGTGGGTGATGCCGACCTGGGCATCCCAGCCATCGGGCAAGTCATCCGGCCCATACCCCAGCAGCGAACGGAACTGACTGGAAAAGCGCATGCCACTGGCCGGGTGCTGGAGGTCACCGTTGACGACCGTGATATCCCAGCAGCCTTCAGTCAAGGTCGATTGCAGCAACTCCCAGATCTGCGCATCCTGGCGTTGTTGCTGTAGATGCTGGCTGTGTTCGCCCAGACGAACTTCAAGCGCCTGCTCGCGCTCAAGGGCTTGCTCCAATTGCTGGCGAACCCTGTGCATCTCACGCTCGCAGTGCTGCCATTGCAGGGTTTGCGCCTGCACTTGTGCTTCGACCTGATGCAGATGTGCAGTCGCGCTCGCCACCTGCCGTGCATGCTGCTCAAGGACGGTGCGCAGTTGCGGATACGCGTCGAGCTGTGGCGTGTCCTCCGTTTCGCCGGTCAGCACGCGTTGCACCTGCGCAGTCAACGCCAGTCTCTGTTTGTTGGTCTGGAGAAACATCGCCCGCCCCTATGCCATCAAGTCGAAACCCGAATCTGATCGCAAACCGGCCTGGCTGGCTTGTCCCTGCCTGCACGAGGCCTTGCTCCTGGCTGCCAACCACCCAGGCTGGCAGCCACAGACATACGGCGCGGCAGGCACAGTCAAGCTGGATGATCCTGCCGGGATTACCCTCGGGGCTTTCCCTATTCGTGATCAGGAAACCCTCATGAGCGATATTGCCCTGCTGCCTCAGGTCGAAGCCTTCCTCGGCAAACATCACGCCCTGTTCATCGACGGTGGCTACGTCGAAAGCCAGAGCAGCCAGACACTTGACGTCGTCAATCCTGCCAACGGCCAAGTCATCGCCCAGGTCAGCGACGCCACTTCCGGCGACATTGATGTGGCGGTGGAGTCGTCCCGCCGCGGCTTCAAGCAGTGGTCCCAAACGGCACCCGCGGTCCGCGGCCATGTGCTGCTCAAGTTGGCAGACCTGCTGGAACGCAACCGCGAAGAGCTGGCGCAGATCGAGACCTGCCAGTCGGGGAAGATCATCCACGTCTCCCGGGCCTTCGAAGTCGACCAGGCCGCACATTTCCTGCGCTACTACGCTGGCTGGGCGACCAAGATCAACGGCGAGACGATCACCCCATCACTGCCCTCCTTCGCTGGCGAACGCTATACCGCATTCACCTTGCGCGAACCGGTCGGAGTGGTGGTCGGTATCGTACCGTGGAATTTTTCCACCATGATCGCCATCTGGAAATTGGCCTCAGCCCTGGTGACCGGTTGCAGCATCATCATCAAGCCCAGCGAGTTCACCCCGCTGACCATCCTGCGCATCGCTGAACTGGCCATCGAGGCCGGCCTTCCGGCCGGTGCCCTGAATGTGTTGACCGGCGGCGGCCAAGTGGGCAAAGGGCTGATCGAACACCCAGGCACCAACAAGGTCTCATTCACCGGTTCCGTGCCCACCGGCCTGGCGGTGGGCCAAGCGGCCATGGGCGCCGGGTTGACCCGTGCAACCTTGGAACTGGGCGGGAAGAATGCGGCGGGGTTCCTGCGTGATATCGATCCCGAGGTGGCGGTCAACGGCATCATCGAGGCCGGCTTTCTGCATTCGGGACAGATCTGTGCAGCAGCGGAACGGTTCTTTGTTCATCGCTCGCAGATCGAGTCGATCATGGACAAACTGGCGCAGCGCCTGAGCAAACTCACCATCGGCTCGCCCTTGGACGAACGCACCGAATTCGGCCCGGTGACCAACCGCCAGCACCAGCGCAAACTCGCGGAATTCTTCGCCAAGGCCCGCGCACAGAACAACACCATCGTCCACGGCGGCAAGCTGATCGATGGACCCGGTTGCTATGTGGAGCCGACCATCATCCTCGCCAATCGCCGCGACGACAGCCTGCTCAACGAAGAAACCTTCGGCCCGATCGCCACGTTCTTCCCTTACGACAGTGAAGAGGAACTGCTGGAGCTGATGAACGACACGCCCTACGGCCTGAGCGCCAGTCTCTGGACCAACGACCTGGGCAAAGCCCTGCGCATGGTTCCCGCCATCGAAGCCGGCACGGTATGGGTGAACATGCACACCCTGCTCGACCCGGCGGTGCCTTTTGGCGGCAGTAAATCTTCAGGAATAGGCCGTGAATTCGGCAGTGCATTCATTGATGATTACACCGAACTGAAGTCGGTGATGATCCGCTACTGACCTTCAAGGGCTCTGTAACAACCCCAGAGCCCTACCCGCAAAAATCCCGTTTGTGTGCGAGCTTGCTCGCGATAGCGGACTATCAGTCAACCATGATGCCGACTGACCCAACGCCTTCGCGAGCAGGCTCCCAGTTTCACCGCCGACAGGCGTTGACCGGTGGAACTCGGCTACGCCAGGGCTGGGCGCGCTCCAGTTGGGCGGCCAGGGCCAGCAAAGTGTTTTCCTCGCCAAAGCGACCGGCAAAATGCGCCCCCATCGGCAGGCCATTGGCGCTCCAGGACAACGGCACGGACATCGCCGGCTGGCCGCTGGCATTGAACAGTGCAGTGAATGGCGAATAGCTGTGGTAGCGCTCGATCAATTGATCCAGGCTCATGCACACATCCTGCAGATCCAGCTCGCCAATCAGCACCGGTTCACGGGTCAGGACTGGGCTCAGGATCACGTCATAATCCTGCATGAACACCGCCAACCGCCGGCCGAGGGCATGAATCCATTCCACCGCCGCGGCATATTGGGCGCCGCTGACGTTGCCCTTGTCCCGCAAGATGATCCGGGTGCGCACCTCCAGCTCTTCGGCCTGCACGGCAAACCCACGCATCTGGCCCAGCAGGTCGACATAGTGACGAGAGCTGGCGCCAATGATGGTGAACACGTGGTCGAGAAACTCCAGCAATCCCACCGGCAGGCTCACCGGTTCGACACGGTGCCCCAGGGACTCGCACAACCGCGCGGCCTCGCCCACCGCCTGAAGGCTCTGGGGTGACGTAGGCCAAGGCTCGAGTTGCTCGACCAGAGCAATGCGCAACGGCTTGGGATCAGCCTGCACCGCCATCACATACGGCAACGCCTGGACCGGCGCGGCATAGGGCGCCCCCAGGTCCCTCCCGGCGGTGGCGTCCAGCAGCGCCGCACTGTCGCGCACCGACAAGGTAATCGCATGGGGCGTGCCCATCCCCGCCCAGCCCTCGCCCACTATCGGCCCCGACGGCATAAGGCCACGGCTGGGCTTGAACCCGAACACACCGCAGCAAGACGCCGGCACCCGCAATGAACCACCGCCGTCGTTGCCATGGGCGAACGGCACCACCCGGGCCGCCACCAACGCCGCCGCGCCACCGCTGGAGCCACCGGCGCTGTGGTCGGTGCTCCAGGGGTTGCGGGTGGCGCCGAAGCGCGCGGACTCGGTGGAGTACGAGGTGCCGAACTCCGGCGAAGTGCTGGTGCCCATCACTTGACATCCGGCACGACGCAGACGCGTCACGACTTCCGATTCGAAATCCGCCCGGAAGTCGCCCAGTGCGCGTGAGCCGTTAGTCATCGCCGCGCCGTGGACCGGCGAAAACAGGTCTTTGATCAAGGTTGGCACACCGGCCAGCAAGCCTTGGCCAACCTGTGGCGTGCGCGCGGCTTGCCGGGCCGAATCGTACAAACGCTCGGCCACCGCATTGAGCTGCGGCTCGACCCGCTCCAGGCGCTCGATGGCGGTTTCCAGCAGTTCGCCGGGCTGAATCTCGCCACGCCTGACCCACTCGGCCAGCGCCGTGGCGTCTTCACTGTCCATCAGATGGTGGATGTCTTGCATACCCATGTTTCAGATTCCTTATGTCACGACGATTGATGTGATCCGACGGTGCTCGCCTGCCCCTGGCCCCTTGCGCGCAGGCCGGCAATGACCCAGAGCAGTGCCAAGGCAAAACTGGCCAGGGCCAGCCACTGGATGGCGTGACGCAGGTCACCGGCGAAGACAACCACCGACGCCACCACCAGCGGACTGACGAATTGGCCGACGTACAGACACGAGGTAAACCCGCCCAAACCCCGGCCGCGGGTGTTGGCGGTCAAGGCATTCATCACCGGCGCCATCACATTGGGCACCAGCAACCCGGCCCCCAGGCCCTGGATGAACACCGCCACCAGCACAGCGTTGTAGCTTTGTCCGCGCATCAGCAACCACAGCCCCAGGCCCATCAAGCCGAGCAACAATGCGTTGCAACCGGCGATGCCGAAGCGACGGCGCAGCAACGGCCACATCAGCGAACCGCCCAAGGTCGCCAACAGGCTCAGCCCCGCCGCCAGGCCGATCAGCGTGCTGGAGGTGACGCCCAGGCTGACCAACAACGTCGGCGCCTGGATAGGCATGATGAATGTCAAGACCATGCCGCCCAGAATCATCAGGTAGCCGACCAGCAGTGGCAGCACGGCGACCTTGGCCGGAGCCGACTCATCGACGCGCTGCTCGACCTTCTGCTGCTTCGTCACCGGCGGTTCCCAGAGGACTTTCATCATGGCCGGCACCAGCAGCAGTGGCAGCAGATACAACAGGAATGGCGCACGCCACGAGTGCTCGCCGAGCACACCGCCCACCACGAAAAACAGCGCCCCCACCAGGCCGATGGTCACCACCTGCCGGTTGACGTAACGCAACCGCTCCTCGCCCTGCCAATAGTCGGCGATCAGCGTCGCGCAGCAGGTCATCACCGCCGCCTCCGTGCACCCGAACAACAGCCGCACACCGACAATCGAAGGCAGGTTATCGAGCAGCGCCGGTAATGCACCGAGCAAGGCGTAGAGCACCGTGGCAATCACCAGCAAAGCCTTACGGCCAACCCGGTCGGCCAACCAGCCAGCCAACGGCGCGCACACGGCAATCGCCAGGGCCGGACCGGTGATTGCCAACGGCACCAACAGATCGGCGCGCGGTTCCAAGGGACCGAATTCGGCACCCAACCGGGGCAGGATCGGCGTGACCATCACCGCCCCCATGATCGTCAGGCTGCTGCCCAGCATCAGTACTGCGCCTTCGCGCCAACTGGCCTGGCGCGATGGGGTGGCCGCCGTTGAAGCGGAACTTGATTGGTTCATGACGAGCCCCTTCTAGAAACTGTGGGAAATACGCAGCGCCGCGGTATAGCCCTCGGCGCGGTTGCGCGCATCGAGCTCCTTGTAGACATGCAGCCACACCGGTGGAATGCCGGGCTTGAAGTAGCTCACCGCCGGCCCGACCGCCAACACCCGGGCGCGATTGCCCGCCTCCAGGCCCGGCGCATCGTCATCGGTGAATTGCCGGTAGTAATAGCCGCCCACGCCCACCGTCCAAGGGCCAACGTGTTGACCCACGGCGAACTCGTGGCGGTATTCGACGCCGTTCTTGTAGTCGGTGGCGTGGTTGCGGGTGTTGATGTCGGCCTCAAAGCTCGAAGACACCTCGAAGCCGCTGTCGGAGATGTAGGTGGCGTTGAGGATCGGCGAGAAGGTCCAGTGGTTGAGGCCCGGCGAGATCAAGCGATCCTTGTCGTAGTCGCCGGTGGGGGCCTGGATCTGGAACTGGGCATTGACGAACAGGTTCGGCGACAGGGTCCATTGCAGGATAACCGGCAGCACCTGGATATCAGCCAGGCGAAACGGGTCGGCCGCAAGGTCCAGCGGACCGACAGGGGTCTGCACCTGTAGCGAAGCGTCCATCTGGAAAAACGGCACGACGGCGCCGAAACCATACTTGGCGCCCAGCACGGTGTAATCGGTCATGCGCATATAGGCAACGCCGATGGACAAGACATCCAGGGAGAAATTGTTGTCCACGGACTTGCCGTGGCGATCTTTCTGCACGTTGGCCGAATAGAACGCGGTGCGCAGGCCGACAGTGCCGAAGGGCGTGGCCGGCGGCATCATGCCGGCGCCGAAATCATAGACCCCGACCGCCGTGGTCGGTGCGCCGTTTTCGGTGCCATGGGCAGCGGTGCAGGCACCGATCAGCCCCAGGGTTAACCACGTACAGTGCCAGGTGTTTGTTTTTTTGTTTTGGTGCATCGAATGCCCCTCCGACCATGTGGTGTCGGGGTCATCCTAGGGAGCCGGTCGGTCAGCCGTTATCCGTTTTCAGCACAGATGCGTGCGACGCAAGGTGTGTGATGGGGTTTCGCCGAACAGGGTCCTGTAATCACTGGAAAACCGACTCAAATGCCAGAACCCCCAGCGTGCCGCCACCTCCTGCACACCCAGCACCTGATCGCCATTGCGCAGCTCACGGCGCACCGCATTGAGGCGCAACGCCCGCAGATAAGCCACCGGATTGATGCCCAGGGTCTCTTGGAAGCAATACTGCAGTTTGCGTCGGCTGGCACCGATGTGATTGCACAGGTCGAGGATCGACAGCGGCTCATCGACATGAGTCAAGGCATATTCCCGGGCGCGGTCGACCATGCGTTTGCGCGCCGTGGGGCTGAGCGGCGGCGCTTCGTCAGGCGCCACCAGTTCCAATATGTGCAACATCACCGTGTCCCGCAGGCCCCGGCGAATCGACTCGTACCCCAGCAACGAATCACGCCCCTGCTCGCCCCCTTCAAGCTCATCGAACAACGCCGCAAGCTCGGCGGGCAGCGTCGAATTGCCAAGACGGTAACACTTGGGAAGATCGGTAATTCGAAAGCGACTGCCTTGGCGCTCCAGCACATGTTCCAACGCCTGCTCGTCGATGGCGACACCGAGCAGATCCAGATGCTGGGGGGTGCGCAGCTCGGGCAGGTTTTGGCCGCGGGCGACCAACAGGCTGGGCTCGATAATCGGGTGCCCGGAGCAAAAGACCGGTCCATCGGCACTCAGCGGCACGCTGAAGGTGATGGCGCCCTCCCAGGCCATGCCTTGCTTGGTCATGGCCTGATTAGAGCGGTCGCGCACCAGTTGCATCCAGTCCGAGCGGAACTCGATCAACTCACCGTCGAAACGCCCGGGGGTCAACTGGTCATAGCAGACCTGCCAACCCCCCATGTTGCGGGCGTGCTCATCGATGTCAGCGGTGCGGAACCGATTGATCGGCAGCGTCGGCAACAGGTCCCACGAGACCGCTGGCTGCGCCATGTTGGAGTTGTTCATTGACCCGACCTTTGATGATTCCAGGGCTTACGGGTCAAAGCTCAGGCAAGTTCCATTCCGCCCCGTGGGCCGGTCGGGCAATTGTGCCGAAAACGGATAATCGGCCCGGATTCAGCTGCCGGCGTCGGCATGGGCCTCTTCGAAGAAATAGTCCTTCCAGCTGTCGGCCTTGTTTTTCAACACGCCCAGTTCATGCAGTTTTTCAGCATAGATGTAGGTGCGTTGCGGAACGACGGTGAAGTCGATTTCGGGGTCGGTGACGATTTTTTCCACCAGCGCCAGCGGCAACTTGGACTGTTCAACGCGGATGTAGATCTGGGCAGCGGCCGGCTTGTCGGCCTTGATGATGCCTTGCGCCTCCACCAAGGCATCGTAGAACGCCTTGTAGGTCTTGGGGTTTTCGTCGTGGAATTTTTCCGTGGTGTAGAGCACGTTGAACGTCGCCGGCCCGCCCAGCACATCATAGGAACTGAGCACCTTGTGCACATTGGGGCTTTGCAGTGCCTGGTACTGGAACGGTGGGCTGGAGAAGTGTGAATTGATCTCCGACTGACCGGCGATCAGCGCCGCCGTCGCATCCGGGTGCGGAAGGCTGACCGAGATGTCGTCGAATTTCTTGAAGTGATCGTTGCCGAACACCTTGGCGGTTTCGATCTGCAACGTGCGCGACTGGAATCCGACCCCCGCAGCCGGGACAGCGATCCGGTCCTTGTGAGTGAAGTCCTTGAGGCTCTTCACGTTCGGGTTGTTGGTCAGCAGGTAGTTGGGCATCGACCCCAGCGAGGCGATGGCCTTGACGTTCTGCTTGCCGCGGGTCCGATCCCAGATCGTCAGCATCGGCGGAACGCCCGCCGACACCACATCCAGGGCGCCGGTCAGCAAGGCCTCGTTCATCGCCGTCGCGCCGGAAATGCTGTTCCAGTCCACTTTGATATCCAGGCCCTGGGCCTTGCCATGCTTCTCGATGAGCTGCTGGTCGCGCACCACGTCCAGGATCAGGTAGCCGATACCGAATTGCTGGGCGATGCTGATCTTGCCCTCGGCATGGGCCAAGGGATTGAGCAGCGCAGTGGCCGCCAGGGAAACCAACAAGGTGAGCGCAGAACGCTTGAAAGCCATGGTCTGGTGAACCTCACAGTAGGTGAAAAGACTGAAGATCACGACTTTAAAGCTATAAAAATATTAATTTAAATACCTTAATAGCATATCAATAGCACCTAAATATTCGGTATCCGAGCCCATGAAGCCGCACTCACGGGCACGATCACTTGATAACCTTGCAGACCTCCCCTGACGAACAGCCGGCGCGAAGCGAACATGAACGAGATGTCCCTGGATATCGGCATCGCCACCGAGTCCGCTTTCAAATGGCCCAGGTGCTGGAATGGCGCCTGGTTAACACAGGTCGGTAGTCAATCGAGCATTTCGGCACTTTGGCCGAGCGTTTCGGCACAGTAACCACTCTTTGTTCATCCTAGACTCGAGCTTCACTTTTAAGCCCCAGATGGAATCACGATGAAAATCAGGTCACTCCTGCCTGCACTCACCATGGCCGTAGCATTCAGTGGATACGCTGCCGACTTCTCACTGACCAGCCGGGATATTGCTGACAACCGTCCGCTGACCAGTCGCGAAGTGTTCCAGGGCTTCGGTTGCGAAGGTGGCAACACGTCTCCTGAGCTTTCCTGGACAAACGCCCCCGCGGGGACCAAAAGTTACGCGATCACGGTCTATGATCCCGATGCGCCGACGGGTAGCGGTTGGTGGCATTGGACGGTGGTCAACCTACCCGCCTCTACCAATAGCTTGCCAAGAGGAGTGGGAGCGAACCTGCCTGCCGGTGCCGTACAAGGGCGAACCGACTATGGCCAGCCAGGATTCGGCGGGGCTTGCCCACCTGTAGGGGATAAGCCCCATCGCTATCAATTCACCGTATGGGCATTGAAAGTCGATAAGCTACCCCTCGACGGTGAGGCCAGTGGAGCCTTGGTTGGATACATGCTCAATGCCAACGTCCTGGCCAAAGCGACGATCACTTCAACTTACGGACGTTAAAAACGATGCGCGCTTGTGACGGCATACAGCACCGGGAAAACATTATCGATGCGTGTGTCATACAGGCGCGACAGCCCCTTAGCTTGTCAAGGGTACCGGTGTTCGCGACCACTCTGTGTCGAGTGCGGCAGGGGGAAAAACTGTTGCAATGGGATGACCGGGAGATGCGCGCGGGGCCGCAACATCTGATTCTGATGCCGGCCGGACGCGAGCTTGGTATCTCGAACTTCCCCGGCCCTCACGGTCACTACATCGCCGATGCGGTCACCTTTCCCCTCTCGACACTGCGTAACTTCAGCAGCCGATATAGCCAACAGATCATGAGCCGTCGCGGTGCACTGAAGACCGATCTGTGCGTCCCTCTGGACAGGCACACGACACAGGCATGGAATCAGCTGTTGGCCTCCATCAATGCGAACGCCCCGGACGCATTACGCACGCTCTATGGGGAAGCGGTTCTTCTGAGCCTGTGCCTTGGTGGCCAGATCGGACCTTTGCTGATGGGGCGCAACGATCCCATTTGCGAACGTGTGCAGCAGATGGTGATGGGCAGCCCGGAGAGAGACTGGACGGTGGCGAGCGTTGCACAGCAACTTAACCTGGGTGAGTCGACATTGCGCCGCCAACTGGCGAATGAGGGGGACAGTTTCAGGAGCATCCTGGAAGGCGTTCGACTGGCGACGGCGTTGCAATGGTTGCAAACAACGTCTCGTCCCATCGGTGAAATTGCCGGAGCCTGCGGTTACGCCTCGGCCTCACGTTTTGCGGTGCGCTTTCGCTCACGCTATGGCCTGTCGCCACGTGAATTGCGGGCAACGATTTAAGCATTCCGGTGAGGTTCCCTCCGTTCGACATAACCTGGCACACCGTCGATATCCTTCGGGTCTTCGCCGGTCTTTCCCGACGCCTGCCAACGATCCTTGGGCAGGCGTTTTTTCCGGCGCTCGTCCCCAAGCCAGCCTGAATATCGTCACTGCCCAGCAAAATCCGCATCAATGCCCGCCCATCGCCCTCCGTGCACAAGGTAAGGTAGGCAGAAATCATCCGGATCGAGGTGTGCCGTGGCGTCCTATTCCTTGCGTCAGCTGAAGTACTTCGTCACCACCGTCGAATGTGGCAGCGTCGCCGAAGCCTCTCGCAAGCTGTACATCGCCCAACCGTCGATCGCCTCCGCCATCAAGGGCTTGGAAGACAGTTTCGGTGTGCAATTGCTCATTCGTCATCACGCCCAGGGAGTATCGCTGACGCCCGGCGGCGCGCGCTTCTATCGCAAGGCCCAGGAACTGCTGCGCATGGCCCGGGAGTTCGAGCAGAACGCGCTGGCCGATAACGATGTGGTCAGCGGGCAGATCGACATCGGCTGCTTCGAAACCGTCGCCCCGCTCTACCTGCCACGGCTGATCGCGGGTTTTCGCGAGCGCTTCCCGGGGGTGGAAATCCGCGTGCAGGATGGCGAGCAACAGGAACTAGTGCAAGGCCTCACGGGGGGGCGTTTCGACCTGGCGATTTTTTATGAACACGACCTCGACAGTACCATCGAGACCGAAGCGCTGACGGCGCCGCAACGCCCTTACGCGTTGTTGCCGGTGGGGCATCGCTTCGCCGACCAGGCCCAGGTGTCGCTGCGCGACCTGGCCCTCGAACCGATGATCCTGCTGGATGTGCAACCCAGTCGCACTTATTTCGTGAGCATCTTCGAGGAACTGGGCCTGGCGCCCAACATTGTCTTCAGCTCGCCGTCCATCGAGATGGTGCGGGGCATGGTCGGCCAGTCCTTTGGTTTTGCCGTACTGGTGACCCGCCCGCACTCCACCTGCACCTACGATGGGCAACACCTGGTGTGCGTCGACATCGCCGAGGACGTGACCGGTTCGGCACTGGTGGCAGGCTGGCTCAAGCGCGCGCACCTTACCAAGCCGGCGCAGTTGTTTGTCGACTACTGCAAGGAACAGTTCAGGCAATGGCTGCCTTGAGCCACGACAGGCCAGGCACAACTGCCCGCCCCGGCCTGTAAGTAAAACACCAACCCCGTGGCGAGGGAGCTTGCTCCCGCTGGGTTGCGCAGCGACCCCATGCAAGCCGAACGCGGTCAGGCTGATACACCGAGGCGCCTGGTGTTGGGGCTGCTGCGCAGCCCAGCGGGAGCAAGCTCCCTCGCCACAAGGGATGTTTCTAGCGAGCGGCCCAGGCGTTGAAGCGTTGCTCCAGTTCCTCGCCATGGTCGACCCAGAACTCCGCGTCCACGGCTTGGGCTTCAGCCAGGTTGGCCTCGGCGGTGGGCAACTGTTCCTGTACCGCCGTCGGCAACAGCGCCAGTGTCTTGCGGTGCACCGGCCCATAAGGGATGTTTTCCGAAAACACCTTCTGGGTCTGCGGCTGGCTGGCAAAGGCAATGAACTGCTCGGCCAGGGCCTTGTTCGGCGTGCCCTTGACCACGGCCCAGTACTCCGGGTCGTAGAGGCTCTGCGGCCAGACGATGCTCAGCTTCATGCCTTCTTTCTGCGCCGACGCGATGCGTCCGTTGTAGGCCGCACTCATCGCCACGTCCCCCGCCACCAACCACTGCGCCGGTTGCGCGCCGGCTTCCCACCATTGGATGTTCGGCTTGATCTGGTCGAGCTTGGCGAATGCCCGGGACACGCCTTCCGGGGTGTTCAGCACCTTGTACACGTCGTGCGCCTTGACCCCGTCGGCCAGCAAGGCGATTTCCAAAGTGTACTTGGCGCCCTTGCGCAGGCCGCGCTTGCCTGGGTACTCGGCAACGTTCCAGAAATCCGCCCAGGACTTGGGTGCCTTGGCGAGCTTGCTCTGGTCATAAGCCAGGACCATCGACCAGACGTAGGTGGCGACCCCACATTCATTGAGTGCTCCCGGCACATAGTTCGCCGGGTCGCCCAGGCGCCCCAGGTCAAGCTTCTCGAACAGCCCCTCCTCGCAACCACGCAACAGCTCTGGGCTCTCCACTTCGACGACGTCCCAGCTGGTGTGGCCGGCGGCGACCATGGCCTTGATCTTCGACAATTCACCGTTGTATTCGCCAGCCACGATGTTTCCCGCGCCGCTGGCGTTGAAAGGTTGGAAGTAGGCCTTGTCCTGGGCCTGCTTGGTGGCGCCGCCGAAGGAAATCACGGTCAAGCTCTGGGGCGCGGCCATGACGCTTGAACTCAACAACGCCAATGCACACGCGATATTGCAACGCAAGGATCTGGACATGAAGCGGTTCCTCGAAAATACCGGCTCGCCCGCACGAGCCGGTGACGGGACTCAAAAGTGACCGTAAATACGGGCGGCAAGGTCTACAGCAAAGGCTCTTGTCGGCCTGTTCATGGGTGTCGCCTGGCTGACCGCGAGGAATCTCCTTCCATTGAAATCGTCCTCCTCAGGCACCTTGCGGTCAGCAATCATTGGGTTCACAGAGATAGCTCGCCAGTCGATCCATCAAGCGGTCGCAGGCGGCCATTTGTTCAACGCTCACGTATTCGTCGGGCTTGTGCCCCTGGTCCATGCTGCCGGGGCCACAGACCACCGTCGGCACCCCGGCCTGATGGAACAGGCCGCCTTCGGTGCCAAAGGCGACGGTGCCGAACGCGTCGCTGCCGCACAGTTGCGCAACCAGTCGGGCGGCCGCGCTGTCCGGCGAAGTGGCCAGGCCCGGGTAGGCCGATAACGGTTCGAAGCGGATAGCCGTATCCCCCGCCACCGCCTGCATGGCCGGCAGCAGGGTCTGCTCGGCATAACCTTGCAATTGCTCAGCCACCACGAGGGGATCGAAATCCGGCAAGGCGCGCACTTCGAAATCGAAACGGCAGTCCGCCGGAACGATGTTCAGCGCCGTGCCGCCGTGGACCACCCCGACCTGCACTGTGGAAAACGCCGGGTCGAAGCGCGGGTCGTGCCGCGAGGGTTCGGCCAGTTGCGCGCCGATCTCGCCCAACCGCCCGATCAGGCGCGCCGCCTGTTCGATGGCGTTGACCCCATAAGGGGCGTAGGCCGAATGGCAGGCCGCCCCTCGCACATGACAACGCATCGCCAGCTTGCCTTTGTGCCCCAGCACCGGTCGGAGTTGGGTGGGTTCGCCAATCAGGCACAGGGCCGGTTGCGGAACTCGCCGAACCAACACCTCCAGCAAGCTGTGAACGCCCAGGCAACCCACCTCTTCGTCATAGGAAAACGCCAGGTGCACCGGTCGCCGAAGCGGGCTGGACAAGAACACCGGCACCGCCGCGAGCACCGAGGCCAGGTAACCCTTCATGTCCGCCGTGCCGCGCCCGAACCATTTACCGTCCATCTCGGTCAGGCAGAACGGATCGACCGTCCAGGCCTGCCCGTCCACCGGCACCACATCGGTGTGCCCGGACAACACCACGCCACCGGGCACCGCCGGGCCAATGCTCGCCAGCAGGTTGGCCTTGGTTCGCTCGGCGTTGTAGATCAGCTCGCTGTGCACGCCCTGCCCTTGCAAGTAGTCGCGCACGCACTCGATCAAGGCCAGGTTCGAATCGCGGCTGACCGTGGCAAAGCTCACCAGCTCGGCAAGCAGCGCGCGACTGCGCGGCTCACTCATCACCCGGCACTCCATAACTCGGCGCCAGGGTCGGGTTGAGCGCACGGGTCAGGTAATCCTGCAATTGCGGCTGATAGACGAGCCAGAGTTTTTCCAGCTCGCCGATGGGGTTTTCCTCGGCCCAATCCACCCGTAGATCGACGATGGGCCAGGTCAGGTCATCGACCACCGACAGCGCCGCCGAATGCACCGCTCCGGCCTCCCCACCCGCCGCCTGCCCGGCCTGCAACGCGCTCATCAAGCGTGACACAAGACAACCACCGCCCCGCTCGAAGGTCGTGACCATGGCCTCGATCACCGCAGCGTTGGCCAACAGATTGCCAGCCGCCACGCATTGCTCACCGGCCACGGCGTTGTGGGTGCCCAGGGTATGCTCGCCGCTGAAAATCGCCGTGCGGCCCTCGGCATCGATCACCGCCACCTGCCGGTATTGGCCGTAGCCGTTGCGCGCCAGGGTCCGCTCCAGCGCCGCTTGCGCGGTCAGGCCGCTGGCCAATTCATCGAGAACCTGCGGGCCCAGGGCCGGCAGCGTAATGTTCTGGCTCGACACCGCGCCGACGCCGGCTCGCAACCAGGGACAACGGGCACCCACGGCAATGCTCGAGGAGCTGATGGCGATGCCTAACTGGCCAGTTTCGGCGCAGCGCCCGACGATGGAAAAAGTCATGCCGCACTCCTTATTCGGGGATCACCGCAATCACGTCGATTTCCATCAGCCACTGCGGCTGGCCCAGGGCACTGACCACCAGGCCGGTGGAGATCGGAAACACGCCCTTGAGCCACTTGCCGACCTCCTGGTACACCGGCTCGCGATAACGCGGGTCGATCAGGTATGTCGTGGTCTTGACGATGTGGCTCAAGTCACTGCCGGCCTCTTCCAGCAATTGCTTGACGTTGCGCATGGCCTGTTCGGCCTGGGCGCGAGGATCGCCCAAACCCACCAGTTGACCGTTGAAGTCGGTGCCGACCTGGCCGCGCACGTAGACGGTGTTGCCGGCGCGCACGGCCTGGCACAGATCGTTGTCCAGCGTCTGGTTCGGGTAGGTGTCCTTGGTATTGAACATGCGAATACGCGTGTGAGTAGGCATCAACGAACTCCCGTGAGGCTGGTTTTCGAACGCTGTGAATCGCTGTCGAGTGCCGACGCCTGGCGCTGGGCAGCATCCTGATAGGCGAGATAAATGCGTTGCTTCACGATGTGGTCGGCAATATGCCGGGCGTCATGCCAGACGCCCCAGATGAACGCCGAGCCCCGTCGCGACAGCCAGGGCAAGCCGACGAAATACAGGCCCGGTTCCCTGGAAACGCCACGCTGATGCCGAGGCTTGCCATTGGCACCGAGGGCGTCGACCTTCAGCCAGCTGTAATCCACCGAGTAGCCGGTGGCCCAGATGACACTGGTCACGCCGGCGGCGACCAGGTCCAGTTCCAGGATCGGCTGGGTCAGGCATTGCGGATCGGGCAGCCGATGACGAGCTTCAGGTTCGATCGGCAGGTCCAGGCCGTTGCGGGCGATGTAGGCGTCGGCGGCGTCCAGCAGCGCCAGGTAGTTTTCGTCGCCGCGGGCGATGTTTTCGGCCAGATTCGGCTCAAAGGTCACCACGCTGCCATTGAACGATTTCGTCAGCCCCACCAGGGTGATGCCCTCCTGGGCCAGCCGGCGAAAATCCACGGTATGGCCACCACGGGCACCGCTCACCGCGATAGTGACGTGCTCCTTGCCCGGCTGGACCGCCTCCGCGTCCCACTCGCCCAGCACGCCCAGCCACCAGCAGAAATCGCGGTTGCGATAGGCCCGGGGCGGACGATCGTGGGCGCCCACCGAGAGATAGACCTGTTTGCCGGCGCGCTGCAGTTCATCGGCGATCTGCACCCCCGACGACCCGGCGCCCACCACCAACACAGCCCCTTCGGGCAATTGCCGGGGATTACGGTACTGGGCCGAATGAAGCTGGGTGACCGTCGCCATGTCCGGCGCAATCGGTGGAATCACCGGTCGCTGGAAGGGCCCGGTGGCGACGACGACATGGATCGCCTCGATCAAGCCTTCAGAGGTTTCAACGGTGAACCCCGGACGGCCGACATTGCGCTCGACTTTCCTGACCTCCACGCCGGTACGGATCGGTGCGTTGAACTTGTTGGCATAGGCTTCGAAATAATCGGCCACCTGGTCCTTTGTCGCGAAGTCATCAGGACCGAGTCCCTCGAATTCTAACCCCGGAAAACGGTCATGCCAGGCCGGACCATTGGCGACCAACGAATCCCAACGTGATGTGCGCCAAGCTTCGGCAATGCGGCTTCGCTCCACCACGAGATGCGGCACGCCTTGCCGGCTCAAGTGCTCACTCATGGCTATGCCGGCTTGGCCGGCGCCTATGACGAGCGTATCGATGTGTAGGGGTTCAACAGGCATGTCTGTGCACTTCCGACAATAGGTTTGATTCAGGCGGGCATGGCGCCGCCTCGGGTTCGGCTTTCTTGTTGTTCTGCGGTTGCGGCTATCGAGATGAGGTGTCGAGGCGATTGTGTTGGCAGGCGGGAATTTGCGAAACGAGGGTTTTTATCGTTGCTGGGAAGGAAAAAAATGGGCTACTGCCGGGGGGATGCCCAAGGGAACAAGGCGAGCCTTGTTTGCAGCTGAGACATACGGAACCGGTGGCGAGGGCGCTTGCTCCCGCTGGGCTGCGCAGCGGCCCCAAACCTATCACCAAGGTCTGTCAGGCGGATTGCGTCCAGCTTTTAGGCTGCTGCGCAGCCAGCGGGAGCAAGCTCCCTCGCCACAAGAGCGGTTTAGCGGTGTGGCAAGAAGGTCGATGCACGCGGTAGCGCCACCCCTGACATCCACATCTTGGAGAGGGAATGCCTTTGTGGCGAGGGAGCTTGCTCCCGCTGGGCTGCGCAGCGGCCCCAAACCCGTCGCCAAGGTCTGTCAGGCTGATTGCGTTCAGCTTGTAGGCTGCTGCGCAGCCAGCGGGAGCAAGCTCCCTCGCCACGGTATTGAGGTGCTGCATAACGGGCTTATCCCGCCACGACACCGGCCTGGAAATCGGCGATCTGTTGCCACATCGCCACGGGGTTGGAGTACATCGGGAAATGCCCGCAATCGGCGATCGGCGCCAACCGGACGCCTTCGGCCTGAAGGTGCGACAGGTAGGACAACGAGGCATTCTGCTCGCCGAACATGAACATCCTCGGGCACGGCAAGCCGAGAAATTTGCCCATCAGGTCGGCATTGTCGGAGAGTTCGACCATGGACTGGAAAATCCCCGGCACGGCGCCAGCGCGGACCTTATGCCTGAGACTCGCCGAATAAAGACCGCTGGCGTAGGCCGGCGCGTGACGGGCACGCTCGATGAAGGCGGTGAAAAACGCCTCGGGATCACCGCTCGGATAGTCCACGATCTGTCGACTGAGAAAACAGTCTTCCGGGGCCACGTTGCCTTCGATATCGACAAAACTGAGCACCCGGCCAGGGAAGTGATGGGCCAGCATTAGTGCGGTCAACCCGCCCATGGAATGGCCCACCAGATGGAAGCGTTCGATGTCGAAATGCGCCAGTACCTGCAGGGCCGTTTCCAGCAGGAGCGCAATGCTGATCCGGGAAAGGTCGGCGCACTGGGTTTCGCCGCAACCCGGTGCGTCATAGGCGACAAACGGATGACCATCGAATGCCGGGTGCAGCACGATGTCGGCATAGTCTTCCTTGGTCGACCCAAACCCATGCAGGAACAGGATAGGGGCACGCTCGCCCTCACGCCGCAGAGTAGCGACGTTCAGTGCAACACCCTCCACGGTCAGAGGGAGTTTCAGTTCAGAGAACATTTCGACTGGGGGCACGTGAGTCATTCCTTGAGTGAACAGAGTGTGCCAGGACGCATTGCTGGCATTCAGGCTCGCAATATCGGGGCAATCCAGAGTTCTGTAAATTCCTGATTCGGGATTGCCGTGATATGCCAAACCTATCAATCAACCCTCTGTTCCTCCTCGCCCCTGGAAACGTGCCACCACCTCCTCCACCAGCGGATTGAGCCGTCCGGCATTCCAGGCCACGGCGGTGGTCACGACGTTGAGCTTCTGGCTGAGTGGTCGGAACACCACGTTCTGCGGCGCCATTTTCTTCAACGACGCCGGCACCAGCGCGATGCCCTGGCCATAGCTGACGAAGGCTATTTGCGAGGCAACGGAGCGCACTTCATGCAGTACCCGAGGCGAAAAGCCGCTGGCCCGGCAGGTCGCGATCAGATTATCGAAGTACACCGGGCTGACCTTGCGGGAAAACATCACCAAGGGCTCGGTGGACAGGCTCGACAGGCTGATCCGTGTCCGCGAAGCCAGGGGATGATCGCTGGGCAAGGCCACCACCAGGCGATCTTCCCTCAACGGCAATGACCTGATCGAATGACCCAGGTCCCCGTCCAGCCGGGCGAAGGCCAGGTCGATGTCTCCGGCTTCCAATGCCGGCACGGCTTCGACACTGTCGATCTCCCGGACAGACACGGTGAGGTACGGATGCTCGGTCTTCAGTTGCTCGATCAACCCTGGCAACACATCGAACATGGCAGTGGAGATCGCACCGATGGTCAGCATTCCCGACTGCCCCGCCACGGCTTCTTCCACGGCCAGTTCCAGGCGCTCCAATTGATCGGCGAATTTACGCACCGCCGGTAGGATCGCCGCCCCCACGGGGGTCAGTTGCGCCCCTCGTCGCGAACGCTCGAACAACTTGACCTTGAGCGCCTGCTCAAGCACTTGGATCTGCTCGCTCAGCGGTGGCTGGGACATGCCCAGGCGCTTGGCCGCGCGACCGAAATTCTGTTCCTCGGCAACCGCCAGGAACAGCCAGAGATGACGAATCAAACGGAAGTTGATCATGGGCGATCCATAGGTTCAGCGTATCTTTGGATTACGTTATCAGTAATATACCTATGAAACCTCCTCCTCGACACTGGGCCCCTCCGCCACCTTAGGGGTTTGCCCATGAATGCTATGAGTTTGCTGGATCGCTTGGCGGCGCTGGACACCAACACGGTGTCCGACGCCCTGGATTTCCTCGGGTTGCCGGGAGCCACCGTTGGACTGCGCCCATTATGGAGTTGCCCGAAGATCGTCGGCCGCGCCAGCACCGTGCTGCTGGCCGCTAAATCCGACAACGCCCCCACGGTCCACCTGATTACCCCGGTGTTGGAGCAGATCGACAGCGATGATCGCGTCTTGGTGATCGCGGGTGGAATCGAAGGCATCTCTTGCTGGGGCGACATTCTCGCCAACGCCGCGGTCGGCAAGCAGGTGCGCGGTACAGTGATCGACGGCTTCAGCCGCGACATCGACGGCAGCGAAGCCATTGGCTACCCGGTGTTTGGCCGCGGCGTGACCATGGTCAGTGCCCGCAACCGCGTCATTCAAATCGACGCGGCAGTGACCATCCCCGTCGCTGGCGTCGATGTCAGCGAAAACGACTTTGTCATTGCCGACAACTGCGGGACCGTCTTCATACCCCAGACCCACATCGACAAGGTGCTCGACCTGGGCGAGCGCATCGCCCGCCGCCAGGACGGCATGGTCGAGGCGGTCCGCAGCGGTCGCTCGGTCGCCGAAGTGATGCATGACACCCAGTTCGAAGCCATCCACGTGGAGCACGCCTGATGAACCTTGAAGATAAAAGCCTGGTCGCCTTGTTCGAAGGCCTGGACACCCCAGGCATCTCCGACGCACTGGACAAACTCGGCCTGCCCGGCCAATGCCTCGGCGTAGCCCCCTTGGACAACTACAACCAAGTCATCGTCGGGCCGGCATTTACCGTGCAATACGTTTCGGCTAGCACTCCGCCAGGCACGGTGGGCGACTTCATCGAAGACGTGGCTGCTGGCGACGTGGTGGTCATCGACAATGGCGGCCGCACCGACTGCACCGTGTGGGGCGACATCATGACCCAGTACGCAGGCTCGCGGCAGATCGCAGCCACCGTCGTCGACGGTGTCTGCCGCGACGTGAACAAGGCCCTGGGCGATGGCTATCCGATCTTCAGCAAAGGCCGCTTCATGCGCACCGGCAAGGACCGCGTGCAGGTGCAGTCGGTGAACCAGCCGGTGTCCATCGGCACCGCCCGGGTCTGTGCCCGTGACATCGTGGTCGCCGACGCCAACGGCGTGGTGATCGTCCCCCGTGACCGGGCCGCGGAAGTGGCGGCCTGCGCCCGGCAGATCGAATCGGTCGAGGCCGACATCCGTGCCCTGATCGCCCAAGGCAAGACATTGAAAGAAGCCCGCGCCGCGCTGGGCTACCACAGCCTGCAGAGGAAAGTCTGATGACCACGCTCCTGTTCCCCAAGGATTTTCAAGCCCGGGCCAAGGTTTTGGGCAGTTCGACCCTGTATGAAGCCTGCCACCAGCCCTGCGCGGTCGACAGCGCGATCCGCCCGGTCTGGGACGGTGCCTTCATCGCCGCACCCGCTTACCCACTGGAATGCTCGCCGGGTGACAACCTTTCCCTGCACCTGGCCATGGAACGCGTACCCCGTGGCAGCGTGCTGGTCGTGGGCACGGGTAGTTTCATCGCCGGCTATTGGGGCGAAGTGCTCACCGTGGCAGCTGAAACAGCGGGCGTGGTCGGCTTGGTCATCGATGGTGGCGTGCGGGATATCGCGGCGCTGAAAAGACGCCGGTTCCCGGTATTTGCCCGAGGCATTTCGGTCAAAGGCACGATCAAGGCCAGCGCGCCGTCGGTGGGCCAGCCGTTCAACTTCAACGGTGCCCACGTTGCCCAAGGCGACCTGGTGGTGGCTGACGAAGACGGTGTAATCATCATCCCCAAGGCGGATGTGGCACGAACCCTGGCCGAAGGCGAAGCACGCGCCAACAAGGAAGCCCAGATGATGCAAGCGTTGACCGAAGGCCGCTCGACCTTGGAACTGATGAACCTGACCGAGTGGAGAACCCGCGCATGAGCGTCGGCATCCAACGACTGAATCCGCGTCTGGCACGTGCGCAACCCTCGGCGACCTATCGGATCATGGACCGGGTGGCCGAGCGCCGGGCGCAGGGTGCGAAGATCATTTCGCTGTGTGCCGGCGAGCCTGATTTCGATACGCCCAAGCACATTCGCGAGGCGGCGATCGAGGCCATCGAACAGGGGCATACCCGCTACACCCAGATCGCCGGCGTACGGTCCCTGCGTGAAGCCGTGGCCGCCAAGTTCCGCCGGGAAAACGGCCTGGATGTCAGTTGGCAGGACACCCTGGTCTGCAACGGTGGCAAGCAAGTCATCTACAACGCCTTGGCCGCGACCCTTGACGAGGGGAACCAGGTCATTGTGCCGGCACCCTATTGGGTCAGTTATCCGGAGATGGTCCAGCTTTGTGGTGGCGAGTCCCGGATTGTCACCTGCGATGCCGACAGCGGCTTCAAGTTGACGCCCGCCGCGCTGGATGCGGCGATCACCCCGCAGACCCGCTGGTTGATCCTCAATTCGCCGTCCAACCCGACCGGTGCGGTGTATAGCCGGGAAGAACTGCAGGCCCTGGCCGACGTGTTGCTGGCCCATCCTCACGTGCTGATCCTGGCGGACGACATCTACGAGCATTTGATCTTCGATGATCAGGTGTTCTATACCCTTGCCCAAGTCGAACCACGGCTGGCTTCGCGCACCCTGACCATGAACGGGGTTTCCAAGGCCTATGCCATGACGGGCTGGCGCATCGGCTTTGCCACCGGGCCACGCTGGCTGCTGGAGGCCATGGAAAAACTCCAAGGGCAGCAGACCTCGGGCGCCAGCTCAATCTCCCAACAAGCAGCGTTGGCTGCATTGGAAGGTCCCAAGGACTTCATTCGCGAAAGCCGTGCCGCGTTTCAGCGTCGTCGCGACTTGATGGTGGCGCTGCTGAATGCCACGCCGGGTCTCGCCTGCGCAAGCCCGGGTGGAGCCTTCTATGCGTTCGCCTCCTGTGCCGGCTTGATCGGCCGTACCTCATCCGGAGGACGGATGCTGCACACCGATGAAGATGTCGCTCACGCGCTGCTCGATGAAGCGGACGTGGCAGCGGTACACGGCAGCGCGTTCGGCCTTGGCCCTTACATTCGCATTGCCTACGCTCTGGATGATGCGTCCTTGCGCCAGGCCTGCGAAGCGATTCGCGGATTCTGCGATGCACTTCGCTGAACCAGGATCAAACGGTGGGCACAGACTCGGATCGTAATGGCCAGCTCAGTTCAACCGCGCCGGAAACGCCTTGAGCTCCAGCTTTTCCATCACCAGCCCAATGAACGCCGAGACCGCCAGCGGCAATTGGCGCCGGCTCGGATAAAGCACATTCAAACCAAAGCCGATGCGCTGGTACTGTGGCAACACACGTACCAGTCTTCCGGCTTCCAAGTCCACGCGGCTCAGCGCCGAGGGCAGCACGGCGATGCCCAGGCCCGCAACGGCAGCCTTGCGCTGCGCTTGAGCGGTGTTGGCGTTGAAGCGGCTGGGAACCTGCACCTCCTGCTCGGCCCCGTCTGGGCCAATGAGCCGCCAGTGACTCAAGCCGCTGGGATGGGCGAAGCTCACGCTGTCGTGGTGAGCCAGGTCCTGCAGCGAAGTCGGCACACCGCGCTTGGCAATGTAAGCGGGACTCGCAACCATGCCGTCACCGTCGTTCTTGATGAGTTGGCGCCCAACATAGCCGGAGTCCTGTAGCGGACCGCCGCGAAAGGCCACGTCGATGCGGTCGGCAATCAGGTCGACACGGGCATCGCTGAGTACGAAATCAAGCTGCACCCGGGGATGCGCGGCGAGGAAGTCCGCCACCCATTGCATCGGGAAAAAATCGAAGAAATCCGCCATCGCCGCGATACGCACCAGGCCACTGGGTTCATCGCTGCCCTTCATCAATTCCTGTCCCGCCTCGGTCAGCCCGTCCACGGCGCTGACGCAACGCTCGTAGAACCCCTGCCCCACCTGGGTCAACGTGAGTTTGCGGGTGGAGCGTTGCAGCAGTCGCGTCGCCAATTGCGCCTCCAACTGCTGGACGCGCCGGCTCACGGTATTGGACGGCATGCCCAAGCGCCTCGCCGCTTCGGCAAAGCTGCCGCTGCGCACCACCTGGACAAACAGTGCGACGTCGTTCAGATCGAGCATCGGGTCGCCATTCCTTCATTTTTTGGACGAGTTCAATCCGATTGTATCGACTAATCAATCGATTGCCAGGTGCTTATCCTTCGCCCATCGAAGCCCGATGCCCAAATCAGTGAGGGATACCATGAACAGCATCGTCACCGCCCCACCGCGGGCCGTCGTCCACCGCACCGCCGGCCACCGCCACGGGCCGATTACGCGTCTCATGAGCCCGGGTGACCTCGGCCAGCTCTGCAAGCCATTCGTGTTTCTCGATCACTTCGCCTTCAACGCTGACGCCCTGCACAGAGGTTTCGGCATGCACCCGCATTCCGGGATCGCGACGCTGACCTACATGATCGAAGGTCAGGTGGCCTACGAAGACACCACTGGGCAATCGGGTGTACTGCCCAGCGGAGGCATGGAGTGGATGCAAGCCGGTAACGGCGTATGGCACGACGCCCGGCCAGTCGGCAGCTCGTCGATCCACGGTTTCCAGCTTTGGGTCGCGCTGCCGGCCGCTGAAGAAAACGCTCCGGCCCACAGCGTCTACCTGGCACCCGCCGATATCCCCCGGGAAGGTCCGGTGCGGGTGCTGCTCGGCCAATATGGCGCGGCTCGCAGCAGCGTTGCAGCCCCGGCGGACATGAACTACCTGGCCGTGCAACTGAAAGACCAGCAACGCTGGCGCTACACGCCACCCGCCGGGCACACCGTCGCCTGGCTGGCGGTCAGCAGCGGCCGTCTCAACGCTGGCGACACCGTCAATGCCGGGGAAATGGTGGTCTTCGATGAATCCGGCGGGGCCATCGACATGGTTGCCCAAGGCGCAACGTCCTTCGTGCTCGGCTCCGCAGTCAAGCATCCCCACGACCTGGTGATGGGCTACTACTCCGTGCACACCAGCAAAGCCGCACTGGAAAAAGGCGAGAAGGAAATCCAGCGCATCGGCACCGTTTTGCAGCAAGAGGGTCGGCTGGCCTAGCCGCTCCTCGACTCAACCCTGATCCACTGTCCGAATCCCATAGAGGTGAACATCATGAGCAACGTCGGTCTCGATCTTCTGCTGTCCCGCGCCCAAGTCGGCAAGCTGTCCCTGAAAAACCGCATGATCATGGCCCCCATGACCCGCAGCCGCGCAGGTACCGGTGACGCCGCCACGCCCCTGATGGCCGAGTACTACAGCCAGCGCGCCAGCGCCGGCCTGATCATCAGCGAAGGTTCCCAGGTGTCGGCCCAGGGCAAGGGTTACCTGAGAACGCCAGGGATCTTTACCCCTGAGCAAATCACCGGCTGGAAACAGGTGACCGACGCAGTTCATGCCGAGGGCGGACAGATCTTTCTGCAGCTCTGGCACGTAGGCCGTCTTTCTCATCCGCTGGTGCAGGTCAACGGCGCCCAACCCGTAGCCCCTTCGGCAATCAAGGCCGATGGCGAGATCTACACCGCCGAAGGTCTCAAGCCCTATGAGCTGCCACGGGCCCTGGAGCTCGATGAAATCCCCGGTGTGGTCGCCGACTTCCGCCAGGCCGCGGCCAACGCGAAGCTTGCCGGGTTCGACGGCGTGGAGATCCATGGCGCCAATGGCTACCTGATCGACCAGTTCTTGCGTGACGGCACCAACCAACGCACCGATGCCTACGGCGGCTCGGTCGAGAACCGTGCCCGCTTCCTCAAGGAGGTGGTCGAGTCGGTGATCGAAGTCTTCGGGGCCAGCCGTGTCGGCGTGCGCCTGTCGCCGATCTTCAGTTACTTCTCGATGAGCGACAGCAACCCGCAAGCGACCTTCGACTACACCGCCAGAATGCTCAGCCGCTACGGCCTGGCTTACCTGCACATCGTGGAATTGGGCGAAGGTCCGTTCGACTTCCTGGAACTCAAACGCCGCTTTGGCGGGCCGTACATCGCCAATGGCGGCTACAGTGCCGATCGCGCGGCCACTGCCATCAGCCGTGGAGAAGCAGACCTGGTGGCATTCGGCACGCCGTTTCTGGCGAACCCGGACCTGGTGGAGCGTTTCAAACGGGGCCAGGCGCTGAACGCCCCTGACGCATCGACGTTCTACCAGGGCGACGAGCGGGGTTATACGGACTATCCGACCCTGACAGAGGCTCAAGCAGGCCAAGAGGCTTAATACCCAGGAGCCGACGGAACCAGCCTGTTCGCGAAAGCGGCGGCTGAGAATGCATCAAACATTCAGGTGCTTTCCGGCACATCGATCTGAAGCGACACCACCCGCCTCGGCGCCGGGCCTGGCGAGGTGGCAGTCGCTGCCTCGACCAGGGCTTCGACTGCCTGTTCGGCCATGGTCACGACGGGATGAGACAGCACCGCCTGGACCAGCCCCGTCTTCAACGCCTCGCGTGTCAACGGCGTCAGGTCATGGCACACCACCACAGGCAAGCGAATCTTCTGTTTCTGGAGACTGCGCAAGGCCCGCAATACGCCGGCGATGCCACCACCGGCCACATAAAGCCCTACCAGGTCAGGCTCTGCGGTGAGCAAATCCAGCGTGTTGCCATACGCGAACTCATCGTCCTCCAGCGTCAGGCGCGACGCGAGCAGCTCCCATTCGCTGGAGTGCTCGGCCAGATAACTGTGAAAGCTCAGCTCACACAATTCCTGGCACTGGAAACGCTGGCTGCTGAGCATGACGGCCGCCGCCCCGGGTCGACTCGCCAGACGGCTGATGAACCAACCTGCCGTGCGGCCCGTGAGTCGATTGTCCAACCCGACATACCCCGTGCCGCTGGCGCTGGACAGCTCCGACAGCAGCGCTACCACCGAAACCCCTGTCTCGCGCAATTGCGCAACCGCCTCCCGGACCCGGGGATGATCCACCGCCACCACGCCCAGGCCGTCCACTTGATCGCGCAGGGCCAGGATGCGTTGCGCCACGATGACCGGATCGAGGTCGTCCAAGTAGCCGATGACCACGCGAATCCGTGCTCGCGTGCAGGTCGCGGCAGCGTTCGACAACGCATGGGCCAGCCCCTGGTAAAAAGGTACGCCGCTTTTCTGCAACAGAAAGCCAAGCCGCAAGGTCGGGCGGTCGTTGAGCACCCGCTGCTCGATAACGCCCTTGGCATGAAACCCCAACCGCGCGGCCGCCGCGGCAATACGTTGGGCGGTATCGGCGCGCACATCGGCGCGCAGGTTCAACACCCGGTCGACGGTAGACAAGCTGACCCCGGCCTCCCGGGCGACATCAGCCATGGTGGGGCGAAGCATTCGGCGTGGCTTTTCTGACATGTTTTGACACCTCTGCCCGGCATCATGAGGGGTTTTGACAGATTAAGCCAACACCCCATGGCCCCCTCCCCAGCAACGCAATAGCATCAAGTCCAGCCCATAACAATAAACACAGCCGGAGAGCTTCCATGGCCATTCACATCTGTACAGCACCCTGCTGTTGGGGCGTCGATGACGTCAAGAACCCGTTCCTGCCACCGTGGCGCCGGGTACTTGGCGAAGCCGCCGAGGCCGGTTATCGCGGCATTGAGCTGGGGCCTTATGGTTACTTGCCCCTGGACGCCGAAGACGTAGGCCCGGCCTTGTCCGAACACGGCCTGCACGTGGTTGCCGGGACGATCTTCGACGACTTGGTCAACCCCGCCAACCTGCCTGGACTGCTGCGCCAGGCCCACGACATCTGCACGTTGCTCAGGCAGTTGCCCCCCATGGAAAAACAGCTCGGCCAACGCTTCGCCGGGCCGTACCTGGTGATCATCGACTGGGGCCACGAGGCGCGCGACTACGCAGCCGGTCACTCGGACCGCGCCCCGCGCCTGGACGATGCTCGCTGGAACACGATGATGGCGCACATCCGCGCCATCGCTGACATCGCCTGGCATCAATACGGCATCCGCGCCGTCATCCATCCTCACGCCGGGGGCTACATCGAGTTCGCCGACGAGTTGGCGCGCCTGGTGGACGACATTCCCGATGAAGTCGCCGGGTTGTGCCTGGACACCGGGCATCTCTATTACGCGGGCATGGACCCGGTCGCGTCGCTGCGCACCTACGCCCATCGCCTGGACTACCTGCACTTCAAGGACATCGACCCGGCGGTGTTCGACCAGGTGCTGAACGAACGCATCCGCTTCTTCGACGCTTGCGCCCGGGGCGTGATGTGCCCCATCGGGCGGGGCGTCATCGATTACCCGGCGCTGCACAGCCTCGTGCATGAACTGGGTTATGTGGGTTGCATCACCGTCGAACAGGAGCGTGACCCACGCAACGCCGGGAGCAGCCTCGACGACGTGGCCGCCAGCCGCGCCTACCTGGCCCGCATCGGTTTCTGATCACACAAGGACAACGTCATGATCAACGGCAGCAAAACAATCACGCGGCCCATCCGTTGGGCCATGGTCGGTGGCGGCGAGCACAGCCAGATCGGCTACATCCATCGCTCGGCCGCCCTGCGCGACCGGAATTTCGAGTTGGTTGCCGCGGCGCTGGATATCGATCCAGCCCGTGGCCGAGCCTTTGGCGAGCAACTGGGTATCGACCCCCAGCGTTGCTATCCGGACTACCTCAGCCTGTTCGAGCTGGAAGCACAACGTCCCGACGGGATTGAAGCGGTGTCAATCGCCACGCCCAACGGCACCCACTACGCCATCACCCGCGCCGCCCTGGAAGCAGGGCTGCATGTGGTCTGCGAAAAGCCGCTGTGCTTTACCCTCGAGCAGGCCGAGGCGCTGCGCACCCTGGCGCACGCCAAGGGACGCATCGTTGGCTTGACCTACGGCTATGCCGGGCACCAGTTGATCGAGCAGGCCCGGGCGATGATCGCGGCGCAGGCACTGGGCGAGATCCGCATGGTGCACATGCAGTTTGCCCATGGTTTTCACTGCGCCCCGGTGGAGGCGCAGAACCAGGCCACCCAGTGGCGCGTCGACCCGCGCCAGGCCGGGCCCAGCTATGTACTGGGGGATGTCGGTACGCACCCGCTGTATTTGTCCAAGGTGATGTTGCCCGATCTCAAGATCAAACGCTTGATGTGCAGCCGGCAAAGCTTCGTCGCCAGTCGCGCACCGCTGGAAGACAACGCCTACACCTTGATGGAATACGAAGGCGGCGCCATGGGCATGGTCTGGTCCAGCGCTGTGAATGCCGGCTCCATGCACGGGCAGAAAATCCGCGTGATCGGCTCCCGGGCCAGCCTTGAATGGTGGGACGAGCGGCCCAACCAGTTGAGCTTCGAGATCCAGGGCCAACCTGCGCAGGCCCTGGAACGCGGCATGGGCTACCTGCACGCCGACGCGCTGCAGGACGACCGCATCGGTGGTGGCCACCCCGAAGGGCTGTTCGAAGCCTGGTCCAATCTCTATCGCCGCTTCGCCCTGGCCATGGATGCAGCGAACCGCGGTGACAGCGAGGTGCTGGCCGCCCTGCGCTACCCCGACATCGACGTCGGCGTGGAAGGCGTGCGTTGGATCGAACGCTGCGTGGAATCGGCCAACCAGGATGCTGCGTGGGTCGCCTATTGACCCGACACCCGTCAGTCAAAATAACCCTGTGGCGAGGGAGCTTGCTCCCGCTGGGCTGCGAAGCGGCCCCGTCTTGGGACTGCTGCGCAGTCCAGCGGGAGCAAGCTCCCTCGCCACGGGTAATGAGCGTTCCTAAGGAGAACAACAATGAAAATCGCCCTCGACCCCTACATGCATCGCCACCTGAGCCTGCCGGACCTGTGCCGCAAGACTGCCGAGCTCGGTTTCGAATACCTCGAACTGTCGCCACGGGAAGATTTCCTGCCCTGGTGGGTACGCCCCCGCGCCCACAAGGAACGCATCGCCGAGTTCAAGAAAGCCCTGCGCGATCACGATCTGCAACTGGCCTCGCTGCTGCCGATGTATCGCTGGGCCAGCCCCCACGAAGACGAACGCCGGGCAGCGGTGAACTACTGGAAGGAGGCCATCCAGATCGCCGTGGAAATGGGTTGCACGACGATGAACTCGGAGTTCGGCCGTGGGCCGTCGCCTGATCGCGGGCATAAAGTCAGTTGCTGCGGTGGTGTGCACAGCCACGAATCGAGCGAAGCGGCCTGGTGGCGTTCGATGGAAGAACTGGTGCCTGTCCTGGAGGCAGAAGGCGTCACGCTGAACGTCGAACCTCACCCGGAGGACTGGTGCGAGACACTGTACCCGGCCCTCGACATGCTCAAGACCCTCGGTTCGAACAACGTCAAGTTCCTCTATTGCACGCCGCACACCTTCTATTTCGGCGATGACATGAAAGCCATGATCACCGAGGCCGGGTCGATGATCGCCCATGTCCACATCGCCGACACCTACAATCACAAGGCCTCGTCCGGCCTGCGCTACATCGTCAACCCACCCGGCGCCAAGGTCACCGTCCACCAGCATATGGACATGCACCAGGGCGAGATCGACTGGGACCTGTTCTTCAGTGAACTGGCCAAGACCGGCTTCGACGGCATCGTCACCGCGTGCGTGTTCGGCTGGGAAGAGCGGGCGGATGAATCCGGGCGCTTCATGCGCAAGGAAATCCAATCCTACGTTGACAAATACTTCAAGTAAGCGTGTCCATCACTCCAGCAACTGGACCAGCCGCGGCTCGATCGCGCCAGCGCTCACCTCGACCAACGCCAGCGTCACCGGCAGCGTAAACCGCCGCCGGCCGGCGCTGCCAGGGTTCAGGTACAACCGGTCGCCACGCCGTTCGATGCCCGGCTTGTGGGAATGGCCGCTGATCACCCAGTTCACGCCCGGGTCGAGCGAGTCCCGTACATCGGCAATGTCGTGAACCAGCAAGACCTGCCATCCACACAGGTCGAATTGCAGGCGGTCAGCAAGCGGCCCAGCCCAATCGGCCCCCAGGTCGTTATTGCCGCGCACCACGTGCAATGGCGCAATCGACGCCAATTGATCCAGGATCTCGGGGCTGCCGATGTCACCGGCATGGATGATACGCTCACACCCTTGCAATGCTGCCAGCGCTTGCGGGCGGAGCAGACCATGGGTGTCGGAAATGACGCCAACTTTCATGAAACCTCTCTCCCCAATCGTGTGTCGCCGGTTGTACCTGCCTCGTCGTAGCAAGCTAACGTGCTGAAATCGAATAAGATAGGCTGCGCATCAATAGTGTGCAGACCCGTCGTAAAAGGAAATGTTGATGCTCGGACGCAAACGGCCAGAGCCAAAGATTGAAAACACTGATGAGGTCTTTTCTCCTCAGAGCGCCCAGGCCGGAGCGGCGTTGCGGCTCACCGTGAGCTTCATGCTGGTGGTGGTTGTGGCCTTCCTGGCCGTCGAAGGTTGGCGGACCTGGCGCGACTACCGCGCCGCTTTTGCATCTGCCCGGGATTCAGTGACGAACCTGGCGCGGGCGACGGCCCAGCACGCTGAAGACACCATTCGACAAGTGGATGTGGTCACCGCCGCCCTCGCCGAACGGGTGGAGGGCGATAGCCTGCAGAACATGGATATCCCACGCATCCATAAACTATTGGTGCAGCAGGCCGCCATCATGCCGCAACTGCACGGGTTGTTTATCTATGGCCCGGACGGCCAATGGCTGGTGACGGACAAGGAGACGATCCCGGAAATGGCGAACAACGCCGACCGCGATTACTTCCAATACCACCGCACCCACAACGATCAAGGCGTGCGCATCGGTGACGTCGTCAAGAGCCGTTCCACCAATGACCTGATCATCCCCATTTCCCGCCGCCTGAACAACCCCGATGGCTCGTTTGCCGGCGTATTGCTGGGAACAGTTAAGGTGAGCTATTTCGTCGACTACTACGGCGACTTCAAAATCGATGGCAAAGGCGCGCTGGTCCTGGCCAAGCGCAGCGGAACGATCCTGGTCCGACGTCCCTTCGTCGCTTCGGTGATTGGCAAGAGCCTGGTTAACAGCGTGATTTTCAGAGAACATTTACCCACCTCCAACCAAGGGGTTGCCGAAGCCAAGGCCGTCGTCGACGACACCGAGCGCCTATACGGCTACCGGGCGCTGACCACTTACCCGCTGGTGGTGGAAGCCGGCTTGTCCCGCGAATCGATCATCGCGCCCTGGCGCCGCGACCTGTTCAAGACCGGTTTGGTGCTGATTTTCCTGATCGCGATACTGGTGGGCTTCGGGCTCATCGTGTTGAGCCAACTGCGCTACCGCATGGCCATGGAGAAGCAGATTCGCAGCGCCCACCAGGCCATGCGCGACATGGCGCTGACCGACAGCCTGACCGGGCTGGGCAACCGCAGGCGGCTGGACATCGCCCTGGCCGATGAGATCCGCCTGGCCAGGCGCCAGGGTTCGTCCCTGGCCCTGATCATGCTCGACGTCGATTACTTCAAGCGTTTCAACGACAGATACGGCCATGCCGCCGGGGACGATTGCCTGCGGGCGATTGCAGCCGCGCTCAGGCAGACCATCAAGCGGCCGGGCGACCTGGCTGTCCGCTACGGCGGTGAAGAGTTCACCGTGCTGCTGCCAAACACCGACAGCGCCGGCGCCACCAGGGTCGTGCAGCAAATCCTCGAAGCGGTCAGGGCCTTGAACATTGAACATGGCGACCATCCCTCGGGCATCGTGACCATCAGCGCGGGCGTCACCACCTGCCAGCCGAGCGGCGAGGACGTCACCCCGGCCATGCTGATCAGGGCCGCGGACGCCTTCCTGTACCTGGCCAAGAACACCGGGCGCAACCGCTGGTGCAGTGCCGGCTCGACGCCTGGGTAATCCCCGCAAGACCGCCGCGTATCGGTCAAGGTCGTGCAAACCCAAGTCCACAGGTGCCTGCAAGGCGCCTGGCGGCTACAATGCTCGCTTCGACCGTGACCAGCCTGACTAAAAACAAATGTCCTTGCCCAAACATCATCTGGAATTGCTCAGCCCCGCCCGCGACGTGACCATCGCCCGCGAGGCCATCCTGCATGGCGCCGACGCCGTGTACATCGGTGGCCCGAGTTTCGGCGCACGTCACAACGCCTGCAACGAAGTGGGCGATATTGCCCGGCTGGTGGAGTTCGCCCATCGCTACCACGCCCGTGTGTTCACCACCATCAACACCATCCTGCACGACAACGAGTTGGAGCCAGCCCGCCAACTGATCCACCAGTTGTACGATGCCGGCGTCGATGCGCTGATCGTCCAGGACCTGGGGGTAATGGAGCTGGATATTCCACCCATCGAGCTGCACGCCAGCACCCAGACCGACATCCGTACCCTGGCCCGAGCGAAGTTCCTCGACCAGGCCGGTTTCTCGCAACTGGTCTTGGCCCGTGAGCTGAACCTGCAGGAAATCCGCGCCATCGCCGACGAGACCGAGGCGGCCATCGAGTTCTTCATCCACGGCGCGCTGTGCGTGGCGTTTTCCGGCCAGTGCAACATCTCCCACGCGCAGAACGGCCGCAGCGCCAACCGTGGCGACTGCTCCCAGGCCTGCCGCCTGCCCTACACCCTCAAGGACGACCAGGGCCGGGTGGTCGCCTACGAAAAACACCTGCTGTCGATGAAAGACAACAACCAGAGCGCCAACATCCGCGCCCTGGTCGAAGCCGGCGTGCGTTCATTCAAGATCGAAGGGCGCTACAAGGACATGGGTTATGTGAAGAACATCACCGCCTATTACCGCCAGCGCCTGGACGATGTCCTCGAAGACCGTCCGGACCTGGCCCGCGCGTCCAGCGGCCGCACCGCGCACTTCTTCGTCCCCGACCCGGACAAGACCTTCCACCGTGGCAGCACCGACTATTTCGTCAGCGAACGCAAGATCGACATCGGCGCCTTCGATTCGCCGACCTTTACGGGCGTGCCGGTGGGCGTGGTGGAAAAAGTCGGCAAACGTGACCTGCAAGTGGTGACCTTCGATCCGCTGTCCAACGGCGACGGCCTCAATGTGCTGGTCAAGCGCGAAGTCGTCGGTTTCCGCGCCAACATCGCCGAGCCCAAGGGTGAGTTCGAAGAGGACGGCCAGAAGCGTTACCGCTACCGTGTCGAACCCAACGAGATGCCGGCCGGCATGTACCAGTTGCGCCCCAACCACCCGTTGAGCCGCAACCTGGACCACAACTGGCAGCAGGCGTTGCTCAAGACCTCCTCCGAACGCCGCGTCGGCCTGGCCTGGGTTGCGCGCCTGCGCGAAGAGCGCCTGGAACTGACCGCCACCAGCGAAGAAGGCATCAGCGCCAGCGTCGCCCTGGACGGACCGTTCGGCCAGGCCAACAAGCCGGAACAGGCCCTGGAGCAATTGCACGACCTGCTCGGCCAACTGGGCACCACCGAATACCACGCCACCGCGATCGAGCTGGATGCACCCCAGGCGTTCTTCGTCCCCAACTCGCAGCTCAAGGCCTTGCGCCGCGAAGCCATCGAGGCCCTGACCAGCGCCCGCATCAAAGCCCACCCACGCGGTGGCCGCAAGGCCGAGACCAACCCGCCGCCGGTGTACCCGGAATCGCACCTGTCGTTCCTGGCCAACGTCTACAACCAGAAGGCCCGGGACTTCTATCATCGTCACGGCGTCAAGCTGATCGACGCGGCGTTCGAGGCCCACGAGGAAACGGGAGAAGTGCCGGTGATGATCACCAAGCACTGCCTGCGCTTCTCGTTCAACCTCTGCCCCAAGCAGGCCAAGGGGGTCACTGGCGTGCGCACCAAGGTGGCGCCGATGCAGCTGATACACGGTGATGAAGTGCTGACGTTGAAGTTCGATTGCAAACCCTGCGAAATGCACGTGGTCGGCAAGATCAAGGGACACATCCTCGACCTGCCGTTACCTGGCAGCACGGCGCAGCCCGTGGTCGGCCACATCAGCCCTGAAGACCTGCTCAAGACGATCCCCCGCGCACCGCATTAAGCAATGCGCACCTATGGCAGCGAGCTTGCTCGCGATAGCGGTGGGCCTGCTTGCATTGAGGCTGAATGTATCGCCGCCTTCGCGAGCAGGCTCGCTGCCACATGGGTTTTCGGGTGTTTGATGGCCCTGCGCCATTTTTCATTTCTGCGCCGTTTTTGCTTCGCTGTGCGACAGATTTTCCTGCAGGACTCCCCCACCCTTTCCTCGCGGTGTTAGGTTGCAAGCGTTTGTGTCATCAAATCAGACACTTGTCTCCTACCGCCTGCAAAGGAATGCCCAGCAATGGACTTCTCGCTCAAACATCTGGCAGTGACCACCCTGCTGCTGTCCAGCCTCGCTTCGATCACCACACCAGCACTCGCCAACATCACCGCCCAACAGGGCGCAGCCATCGTCAAAACCTTCTCCAACACCTCAGCCACCGATTTCAGGCAGTTCCTGGCCGACGTGGCCAAGAGCGACCCGGGCAAAGCCGCGAACCTCGGCCCGGCCATCAGCGCGTTCCAAGGCAACAAAACCCTTTCAGTTGAACAGCAGAATGAAATCCATCGCCTGTTAGGTCTCTATGCCCGAGTGAAATACGGCCAAGCGGCCACCGAGACGCTGAAGGAACTGGTCGCCATCCCGACTTTTCGCAAGGACGGCGTCGCCCAGCACGAGAACCCGGAATTTCTCAAGATCGCCGACAAGATCAAAAGCCTGGCCGAAGCGTTCAACCTCAACTTCCGCAATGTCGACAACCGCGTCTATGAGATTTCCCTCGAAGGCGGCGGTGACGAAGTCGTCGGCATTCACGCCCATGCCGACGTGGTGCCGGTAACGCCGGAAAACTGGGTGTTGAAAGATGGCACCCGCCTCGACCCGTTCAAGGTCACCCTGGTGGGCGACCGCATGTATGGCCGCGGAACCGAGGACGACAAGAACGGCATCGTGGTCGCGCTCTATGCCATGAAAATCATCAAGGAAGAGAAACTGCCGCTGGCGCGCAACTTCAAGCTGCTGGTCGACACCACCGAGGAAACCACTGGCGACGCCATCCCCTATTACTTCGAACGCAACCCGACGCCCAACTACAACCTGGCGCTGGATGGCGGCTACCCCGTAGTGATCGCCGAGAAAGGCTATGGCACCATCATGGCGAACTTTACCCGACGCGCTGCACAGGGCAAGGGAGCAGAAATTACCGCGCTGACGGGCGGCCTGGCGACCAATCAGATTCCGTCGACGTCCGTTGCCACCTTCGCCAGCGACAAGCCCGCCGAACTGGCTACCAGCCTGCTCAAGGCCGGTACCGACTATGCCAAGCGCAATGGCGGTCACTTCGAGGTGGCCAGCCAGGTTGTCGGCAAGGATGTCCAACTGACCTTCACTGGCGTGTCCGCCCACTCCTCCGAACCCGAGTCAGGCGTCAACCCGGTGGCAAGGATGCTGGACTTCATCAATAGCCTGAACGGCAAGGTCGCGCTCAAACGCAACCACATCACCGACGCCGCCCGCTATGCCGCCGACAACTGGGGCCTGGACTATCTGGGCAGCAAACTGGGAATTGGTTTTTCCGATGCTTTCATGGGCCCGCTGACCGCGTCCCTGACCTACGTCGGCATGGACGAGAAGACCTTCAAGTTGGCGGTCAACCTGCGAGTGCCAGTGGGCAAGACCACAGCAGCCCTCAAGACTGAAATCGCCGACAAACTGGCCGCCTGGAGCAAGAAGTCCCACGTCGCGGTGGCCTTCGACTATTCCATTGACGAGCCGATGTACCGCAACCCCGAGGGGGAATGGGTCAAGGCACTGCTGGCCGTGGCAAGTGAAAACCTGGGCATGGAACACAAATACGGCACCTCTGCCGGCGCCACTTCGGTTCATGACTTGCCCAATGGCGTGCAATTCGGCCTGGCCATGCCCGACGTCAAGTACACCGGTCACAACGACAACGAGTTCAAGACGGTCGAGCAGTTCCTGTTGGACTTGCAGATCGTGACCGAGATGATGGGGCGGATCGGGCAGTTGCCGAAGCTCTAAGGTGCGTATGATCCATTGTGGCGAGGGAGCTTGCTCCCGCTGGGCTGCGAAGCGGCCCCTAAACCTGCCAAATGCGCAGCATCAGACACACCCCACCCGCCGGTTTACGACTGCTTCGCAGCCGAGCGGGAGCAAGCTCCCTTGCCACAGGGGGCCCCTCACTACAGGTTATTTCATTCCTTCGGGTGAGTGGCGCTTGGATCGATGACCTTGGCGGTGATATCGACCAGCTCCAACCCCCAATCCCCGTGCAGATACCAATCCTCCCCAATCATCTCAGCCGGATGCATCGTTCGATCGGCACCGTTGCCGCAGGCCAGCGCACTGGTCGGACAGTAGCGATCACACCCCCAGCAAATGCGCTCGGGATGTTTGGGACTGATGGGAAAGGGCTTTGCCATGACGACCCCGTATAACGGATGGGTGTACCCGCACCCTACCGCGTCGGGGCGCCGTGCCCCTTGATCGCGATCAAGAACAACCGCGCAGGAACGAGTCGTCACTCGTTGTTGGAAAATTCGCGCTGAAAATTGACAAGAATCATTATTATTCGCAGCAAAGCTTCCTAGACTCGGCGCCATCATTTAGCCAACCAGGAAGTCATCATGCGCACACTTGCAACTCTGCCTCTGGCCCTGCTGTTTCTCGCACCGCTGGCCCAGGCCAAGGAATACCCCATCGGCGAACCGCAACTGTGCCCGGGACTGGAGGTCGGTGCGGTGTATTTGCAGCCGATTGAAATGGCCCCGGCCGGGATGATGCGCGCCACTGCCGATTCCGACGTGCACCTGGAGGCCGACATCCGCGCCACGGCGGACAATAAGCAGGGCTTCCAGGAAGGCAGTTTCGTGCCCTACCTCAATGTGTCGTTCCAACTGAAGAAACAAGGCAACGACACCGAACTCAAGGGTGACTTCCACGCCATGGTCGCCAACGACGGGCCGCACTATGGCGACAACGTCAAGCTGCTCGGCCCTGGCAAATATCAACTGACGTTCACCCTCCTGCCACCTGGCGGCCATGGCTCCCTCGGCCGTCATACCGACAAGGAAACCGGCGTGGCGCCATGGTTCGAACGTTGCGAACTGCATTACGAATTCGTCTACGCCGGGATCGGTAAAAAAGGCGGGTACTGAGCATGCGCCACTCATCCTGCCCACGGCACGTCGCGCCTCATCGACGCCTGGCCTGGTTGACGCTGGCCGGTTTGCTGCTGCCCTCGATCGCCCATGCCGAACTGCCGACCTACGAGCTGAGCATACGCGACGGGCATTTCACGCCGTCGCAACTGGAAGTACCGGCCGGGCAACGCTTCAAGATCGTGCTGAAGAACATCGGCCAAGGCCCGGCGGAGTTCGAAAGCACGCCTTTGCGCGTCGAGAAAGTGCTCTCGCCCGGTGTCACGACCTTCGTGGTCATCCACCCACTGCGCCCGGGGCACTATCCGTTTTTCGACGAATTCAATCCGCAACTGCCCGAGGGCGGGATTCTCGCGCAGTAGTTGGTCTGCAGGAGGCATTTGCATGACTCAATCGATGTTCATTGTATGGCGCGAAAGCGTCGAGGCGTTGTTGGTGATCGGGATTCTCCAGGCCTGGGTCAGCCGGCAACACCAGGCCAGCCAGCTGTTGCGCTATGTATGGACCGGCGCGGCGCTGGGCCTGTTGCTTTCGGGCGTGCTGGCCGGCCTGATCCTGCTGGCCGGCGAGGCCATGAGCGGGACGGCCAATGAATGGTTCCAAGCGTCGCTGGCACTGGTCGCCAGCCTGCTGATCGTGCAGATGGTCGGCTGGATGCATCGAAACGCAAGGACGCTCAAGCATGACCTGGCGCGCCACGCCGACCAGCGCCTGAGCCGCCAGGGCGGCCTGGGCCTGTTGGTGCTGGCCCTGCTGGCGGTCAGTCGCGAAGGCAGTGAAACCGTGGTGTTCTTGTATGGTGCCGGTGGGCGCCTGCAAGGGCCGCAACTGGGCTTGTTCGCTGCGGGCGCGCTGGCCGGGCTGGTGCTGTCGCTGCTGACCGTCTCGTTGCTGCACAGCAGCCGCCGGTTCATTTCATGGCCGCGTTTCTTTGCCATCAGCGAAGCGATCCTGCTGATGTTGGGGGCGGCGTTGCTGGTCAGCGGTATCGAGCGCGTCGGCGGGCAACTGCTCGCGATGGATTGGCCCGAGGCGGTGTATCGCGCCATTGGCGACGCACTGTGGGACAGCAGTGCGATACTCGATGACGGCCATGGTTTCGGCGGGTTCCTGGCGGACTTCACCGGGTATCGGGCCAGCCCGAGTGCGATGACGCTGCTGGTGTGGCTGGGCTATTGGGGCGTCGTCGTGGGCTGGCTGCGGCAACGCAAGGCGGAAAACCTGCCATGCCCGACCTGAACCCCTGGCTCCAACGCCTGGGCGACGGCATGCGGCGCCACGGTGCAACCATTCGTGCCGTGCAATGGGTGGTGGTGCTGTTCTACGCGGTGCTGCTGGTGGTGCCGGCCCTGCTGCCATTGCCCAGCGGCCAGGCACGCCTGTTCGACAATCTCACGCTGCTGGCGCAGTTTCTGTTCTGGGGCCTGTGGTGGCCGTTCGTGTTGCTGTCGATCGTGTTGTTCGGGCGGCTCTGGTGTGGCGTGCTGTGCCCGGAAGGCGCCTTGAGCGAATGGGCCAGCCAGTACGGCAAGGGCTTAGGGGTGCCGCGCGGATTGCGCTGGGCTGGCTGGCCGACCTTGGCGTTCTGCCTGACGACCCTCTACGGTCAACTGATCAGCGTCTACGACTACGCCCAGGCGGCGTTGCTGATCCTGGGCGGCTCGACCGTCGCTGCGGTGATCGTCGGCCTGTTGTTCGCCCGGGGCAAGCGGGTGTGGTGCCGTTACCTGTGCCCGGTCAGCGGCGTCTTTTCCCTGCTCGCTCGCTTGGCGCCGGTGCACTTTCAGGTGGACGAACAACGCTGGCTGGAAAATCCCGCACCGCGTCGCCCTCCTCCCAACTGCGCGCCCTTGCTGGACATCCGCCGCATGCGTGGCGCCGCCGATTGCCACGCCTGTGGTCGCTGCAGCGGCCAGCGCGATGCGGTGCGCCTGATTGCCCGCTCCAGCAGCGACGAAATCCTGCACTCGACGGCTAACACCCTCTCGCCCTGGGATGTTCGCTTGCTGTTGTTCGGTGTCATCGGCCTGGCCATGGGCGCCTTCCAGTGGACTGTCAGCCCATGGTTCATCGACCTCAAGCAAAGCCTGGCCCAATGGCTGGTCAGTCATGATTGGCTCTGGGCACTCCAGGACAACGCGCCCTGGTGGCTGTTGACGCACTATCCGCAACTCAATGACAGTTTCAGTTGGCTCGATGGTTTTTGCATCTTCGCGTACCTGGGCATGAGTGCGCTACTGATAGGCACTTCGCTGATGCTGCTGATGCGCCTGGCGGCACGCCTCTCAGGTGACAGCACACAATATCCGCCCCTAGCCATCACCCTGACGCCCCTTGGCGGTGCAGGGTTGTTCCTCGGCTTGTCGGCCACCACGGTCAAACTGCTGCGCTATGAAGGTCTACTGCTGGAATGGGTACAACCGGCTCGGGCCGTATTGCTGATAGCGGCGATAGCCTGGAGTTTATGGCTGGGCTGCAAACGCCTGCAGCAGGCGCAGACTCCACCGATCCGTCGATGGCCTGCCATGGCCTGCCTGGTCTTGGCCAGCAGCCTGGTGGGTTATGGCTGGTGGCTGCAGTTCTGGGGATGGTGATGTGTTCACGACACCTAGATTCGATACAAAACCCTGTGGGAGCGAGCTTGCTCGCGATGAGGCCGGCAAGCCCGACATGCATGTGACTGAACCACCGTCATCGCGAGCAAGCTCGTTCCCACAGAGGAAACGCGATCACCAAAGAACCAGGTCGGCTATCAGGCCACCTCGCGGCGGGCGTTGATCTCGGCGGCCCATTAACCACGCTGGCTTAACGCAGGTACTGCGCAGTGCCATATCCCCCATCACCCTCGAACCCACCGCCCCTGCCGACTCAACTCAGGCTTTTTTAAAAACACCCTCTGCGGCAACAGCAACCAAGCCAACGCCGGCAGCAAGATCAAGGCTCCCAGCATGTTCACCAAGAACATGAAGGCCAGCAAAATCCCCATATCAGCTTGAAACTTGATCGGCGAGAACGCCCAGGTCGACACCGCCACAGCCAAAGTCATGCCCGTCAACAACACCACTTTGCCGGTGAACAGAAGCGCCTGGTAATACGCCTGGGCCAAGGTGTCACCGGCCCGCATTCGCGCCAGGATCACGCTCAACACATAGAGCGCATAATCGACCCCGATGCCCACGCCCAGTGCAATGACCGGCAGCGTCGCGACTTTCACCCCCATACCCAGCCCCACCATCAGCGCCTCGCACAGGATCGAGGTGAGCATCAGCGGCAGCATCGCGCACAGGGTTGCGCGCCAGCTGCGGAAGGTCACCAGGCATAGCAGACTGACCGCGCCATAGACCCAGAACAGCATCTCGCGCATGGACTTCTTCACCACGATATTGGTCGCCGCTTCGATACCCGCACTGCCGGCCGCGAGCATGAACTTGACCTCCGGCATCTGGTGCCCGGCGATAAACTGCTCGCTGGCCTCCACCACCCGGTTCAAGGTGTCAGCCTTGTGATCGGCCAGGTAAACGTACAGCGACAGCATCGAGCAGCCCTGATTGAACAGTTCTCGCGGGGCACGGGTTTGCACGGCACCCAGTGCACCGTCATTGGGGATCAGTTCATACCATTTGAAGTTGCCTTCGTTATAACCGACCGTGGCGATCTTGCTCAGCGCGGCCATCGAGGTGGTCGATTCCACGCCGGGCAATTGCTCCAGTTGCCAGGCCAGCGCATCTACCGCGGACAAGCTGGCGTAACGGGTGCATTGATCCTCGGGGGTCTTGATCATGACCACGAAAATATCCGAGCTGGCCGCATAGTTCTGGGTCATGAACAACGCATCGCGGTTGTAGCGCGAGTCGGCACGCAACTCTGGAGCGCCGGGGTCCAGGTCGCCGATTTTCAGGTGCAGGCTCACGGCAAAACCAGACGCGGCCAACAGCAAGCCAGTCAACATGGCACCCGTGGCCCAGCGCCGCTGGGTGAACAAATCGAGCACACGCCACAGGGGATGCTTGATCTGCGCCTGTTGCTCGGTGGTTTCCGCACTCAGGCTGCGTTGCGCTGCCGCCGGGCTGACGCCGATATAGCTGAGCAGGATCGGCAGCAGGATCAGGTTGGTGAAAATCAGCACCGCCACCCCGAGGCTGGCGGTGATAGCCAGGTCCTGGATCACCCGAATGTTGATCAGCAGCAACACCGCGAAGCCCACCGCATCGCAGAGCAAAGCGGTGATGCCGGCGGCGAACAGTCGGCGGAAGGTATAGCGCGCGGCGACCACCCGGTGGGTGCCACGGCCGATGTCCTGCATGATGCCGTTCATCTTCTGCGCGCCATGGCTCATGCCAATGGCGAACACCAGGAACGGCACCAAGGCCGAGTATGGGTCCAGTTCATAACCGAGCAGCGCCAGCAACCCCAGTTGCCAAAGCACCGCCGCCAGCGAACAGATCACCACCACCAAGGTGCTTCGCGCGCAACGGGTGTAGCCAAACAGCACCAAGACCGTCACCAGCACCGCCACCACGAAAAACAGCAGTACCTGGGTCATGCCCTCGATCAGGTCGCCGACAATCTTGGTAAAGCCAGTGACATGAATCCGCAGGTCATCGGTCTGGTACTTGTCTCGCAGCGCCTCCAGTTGTCGGGAAAACTCGCCATAGTCCAGCGCCTTGCCCGTCTGCGGATTGATTTCCAGCAACGGCACGAAAATCACGCTGGACTTGAAGTTGCCGGCGACCAATTGACCGACTTCCCCGGAACGGGCCACGTTGGTTCGCACCTGCTCGAGGCTGGTGGCCGAGCCATCGTAGTCGTCAGGGATCACCGTGCCGCCGTCGAGCCCGTCTTCGGTCACGGCGGTCCAGCGCGTGGTCGGGGTCCATAATGATTTCATGTAGGGGCGGTCGACGCCCGGCAGCAGATAGAGCTCGTCGTTGAGCCTGGCCAGGGTGTCGAGGTAGTCCTTGGTGAAAATGCTCCCCTGCTTGACCTCCACGGCGATGCGCAGCGAGTTGCCCAGGCCGCTCAGTTCCTTGCGATTCTCCAGGAAATTGGCGACATAGGGATGCCCCGTGGGAATGGTCTTCTCGTAGCTGGCATTGATGCCGATGCGCGTGGCTTGCCAACCGAGCACCAACGTCACCAGCAGGCATAGCAGGATCACCAGCGGTCGATGGTTGAAGATCGCTCGCTCAGCGAAGTTGCCAGACGCCCGGTCAAAGTCTTCCTGGCGGCCGATCACGGTTTGAGTTTTATCGTCTTTCAAGTTTGACTCCTGTTGCACGAGCCGTGGCCCGATAGCGCTACACCGTGAAGTTTCAAGGTTGACCTGCGGCCCGCGGATCCTGGTCAGCGGCCACGCCGGTCAAGCCGACACTGGTCAGGCTGCCGTCGACCGCCTGTTGCACGGCAGCGAGGGTCCCGCCGCTGCGGCTCTGCCGCTTGTCAAAGCTTCGCCCCTGGTCATGGCTGAATAAAAGCTCACCACTCTGGCTGGCCAACAACAGGCCGCCGTCGCGCAGTTGTAGGGCACTCGCCAGTGTCGATTCGATACCGGTATCAAGGCGGCGCCAACTGTTGCCACGATCCCCGGACCACCAGGCGTTGCCGCGCAGGCCATAGACCACCAAGGCCCCGTCGCGGGTGCCGAGCAGACCGAAGAAGCTGCCCTCATACGGCGACTTCAAGGCCTGGAATAACTGCCCTGCGTCGGTCGAACGCAACAGCAAACCGCGCTCACCCACCAACCACAGATCGTTGCCCACGGCGCGGATGCCATACAGGTTCAAGCCCTGGGGATTGTCCACATGCCGCATCCACGGCTGCCAGCTTCGCCCGCCGTCGTCGGTACGGAAGATCTGGTTGTAGGCACCCACGACGTAGCCGTGCAGGCGGTCACTGAAGTACAGGTCGAGAAACGGTTTATCCGGTCCGTCATCGAGCATGCGCCGTGCCTGCGCCAAGTGGCTGGTACCGTCGGGTTGATTGACATCGCGCTCAGCGAACTGCACCGCCAAGGCGATGGCACGCTGACCGTCGAGTTGCTTTTGCCAGGTTTCCCCGCCGTCCTGGGTGTGCAACACCACGCCCAGATGACCGACCGCCCAACCCTGCTCGGCATCGACGAATTGCACCGCCGTCAGGCTGACACTGACCGGCACGCGGGCCTGGCGCCAGGTCGTCCCGGAATCGTCCGAGAGCAACACAATGCCGCGCTCACCGACCGCCACCAGACGCTCCCCGGCCCGGGTCAAGCCAAGCAACACCGCACGCGGTGCCTTGGCCGTCGGTAAGGCCGATTGCTGGAGCGCGGCGAAGGTCGTGGCCGGTGCCGCGATGGCACTATTGGCCAACAGGCACGACGCCAGGACACAGGCTCCCCAGCGCCGGGCAAAACTCGCAAAGCATTGTTCAACGTTCATGTCTTTTCCCACTTCGAAAATCGCCAGCATCCGCGACGAGCCTCTCACCCGCCGCGGTGCTCCAGGGTTCAACGCATGTTTTCGTTCGCCATGGCATCCGGGGTGTAGAAGGACGCCGAAGGCGTGGCGATCTTCTGGTACTGGACCGCCAGGTCGTTGCTCGACGAATTGAGGAAATAGGCGCCGGTATCGAGGTTGTAGCTGCCCCACATGACCTGTGAAGTGAGCACCGGCATGTCCGGGGCCAACAGCGTCAGCGAATACATCTGCCGTCCCAGCTTGCCCTGGGCGTCATAGCCGTCGACCAACAGGATCTGCCAGGAATCCTCATCGATGTAATAGGTCCGACGCGGCACCACATGGCGCTTGCCGGATTTGAGCGTGGCCTCGACCACCCAGACCCGGTGCTTCTCCCAGCGCACCAGGTCAGGGTTGAGGAAGTTCGGCTTGACCAGCTCGTCGCTCTTGACCAGGCCGGCGCGATTATTGTTGTAGGGAACGATCAGTTCTTTCTTGCCCGCCAGCTTCAGGTCGTAGCGGTCGGTGGGGCCGAACAGCATGAACGCTTCGTCGAACAGACCAACGCCAGAGGTGACGAAGTCCGGCGTGTCATAGGCGATGTTCGGCGCCCGACGCACTCGGCGCTGGCCGACCAGGTATTGCCAGGCCGCACGGTTGCCCGGGTCCAGGTCCCAATGAGTCATCAGGCCTTCACCGGCCTTGGAGGATGGCAGCTCAGTCAATAACTTGCCGACCTGGTACTTGCCAGCGAATTGTTCCGGGCTACCGTTCTCGGAATAGTAGGGAAACTGGTAGCTGAACAGGGCACGGGTGGCCTGGACTTTCTTGCCGCCAGCGGTCATCAGCCACGTATCGAACGGCGCACTGATGGTCTCGGCCCCCTGCCAGGACAAGCGGTAATTCCACAACACCTGCGTGCCGTTGTCCGGGATCGGGAACGGAATGCCGCCGAAGGCACCGCTGACTTTCTCGGTCTCGACATCCAACGTGGCGCGGCCGGCATTCTTGGCGGTGTTGTCATACACCCATTGTGGTGCCGCCGCCGAGCGATGAGTGGGGTACACGTCCAGTCGGTAGTCCGGGTATTTCTTCAGCAGAAGCTTGGTACCTTCCGCCAGTTGGCCGGCGTACTGCTCCATGTTCGACGCCTTGATCGAGTACAGCGGCTTGTCGCCGGCAAACGGATCGGGCCGCTTATCGCCCGGCTTGTAGCCGGCCACGACCTTGGTGTAGCCACCGTCCCAGGCCGGGATGCTGCCATCGGCGTTACCGGCGCGCTCGGCGCCGAGGGGCGTGAGTTCAGTCTTCAGGCGTGCCACCTGTTCAGGCGACACCGCCGCCTGGGCCAGGCTCACCCCGGCCAGGGCCAGCGTCAGGAGGCAGGTGTTGAGCAATGTGTTGTTCTGCATGGCGAATCCACCTTATTAGAATGAGGTTTTCACGTAGAGCGAGACGAAGTCGCGGTCGGCCAACGACTGTCCGTAACTGAAATTGCCGTCCTCGCGCAGCCCGGCTTTCGGTGCGCCGAAGAAGTTCACGTAGTTCAGGCCGACGTCCCAACGCTGCAAGTAAGTCGCCTTGACCCCGACGCTCCAGTCACCGGAGTGGGTGTTGCCGAAGCCTGCCTTGCTGACGGCCGACGAACGCCCATCGAGTACCACGCCCATGCCAATCGGCACGGTCAGGTCGATGCCGTCGATCACCTGGAAGTACGCCGGTTCCAGCAGTACCCGCAACGCCGTGGCATCGCGGGTGGTATTGGAGTCCAGGGCCGCCGCGTTCTTGGTGACGCTCAAGGTACGGTTCCAGGCCAGTTCGGCCAGCGCGGAACCGCCGTCCCAGAACGAGGTGGGCGACAACAGGTAAATCGCCGACAGGTTGGCGTGGGCGGTCTTGCCTCGGGCAAACAGCTCATCGTTACCGCCATCGACGTCCAGGCCTGGCGCGACCACTTGCAGATTGCTGACCAGCGGCGCGTTCCAGCGCACGGAGGTTTCACCGGCGAAGTTGAACGGCCCGTGGGCAGTGGAGAAACTGACGCCGGCGGTCTTGATGTCTTCGGCGTAGACCTGGCGATAGGAACCCAGGATCGGCAAGCCAGTGGCCGCCGAGGCGGCTCCGTCGAGGTAGGCGTACAGGCCACTCGGGGCTTTGTCGTGGTACTGCGCGGCGTAGAAACCCAGCTCCAGTTCGGTCCCATCAGGCTTGTAGCGGATCTGCATACCGCCCTGCCCCGAATTACGCGGCTTCAAGTCACCGGCATTGACGGTGTCGTTGCCAAACACTTCGCGCAACGGACCACTACCGTAGCCAATGGCATCGACATCGCTCAGGTAGCTGCCGGCACCGGGAACGTTGGAGCGCTCCCACTCGAACTGATAGTAAGCCCCCACCGACAACTGCGGGTTGATCTGCAACTGCCCGGAAATCTGATTGACCGGCCGCAGGATCTCCTTGAACTGGGTCCCCGGCACGCTGAGCAACTTGACCACATCGCTCGGTCCCTGGGCATTGGCGATGCCGTTGCCGCCGTAGAACAGGCTTTCACCGTAGATGAGGCTATGCCGGCCCACGCGCACCACGCCCTGGGAGTCTTCGCCAAGGTCACCGCGCAGGAACACGAAGGCGTCGAGAATTTCCGCGTCACGGCCGTGGAGCTTGCGGGTTTCGCTGAGGAAGTGGGGCTGCTCGCTGCTGTCGGTGTCCTTGTTGTAGATATCGTCGTACCAGGCTGCGCCGCTCACGCGCAGACCATAGTTTTGCCGGCTCAGGTCCATTTCGGAAAACAGGTCCAGGCGGTTGGAGACCAGGCCGCGACTGAAATTCTTGTCGCCCTGGCTCTGGATCGAAGGGTACAGACCGTTGGCGGTCGAGGCGTTGGTCAGGCGGCTGCCCTGCCCTCGCAGGCGCCAGGCCTGGCTGTACTTGATGGTGTTGTCCCAGCGCAGTTTCCAGTCGGAGTCACCCAGGTCCATTTGCATGGCCTGGACCCTTTCGACCATCACACCGGTGCTGCATAACGCCAGGAACAGGGCGCAATGCTTGAAACCAAAGCAATCTTTGAGGTTATCCATGGACGCTTCTCATTATTGTTATTTTTGGGCATGGCTTTGCAGCCAACACGCTTGGGTAGCGGCTTGCACCGTTCTACGGATGCGCATTCAGATGTAGGTGGAGGCCAATCCACCATCGACCGGCAGGTTGACGCCGTTGATCCAGCGCGACTCGTCGGCACACAGGAAAGCGATCACCGCCGCCACCTCATCGGCGTAAGCAGGACGTTTCATGCGATGGGCATCGGCCTGGGTCCGGGCCTCGCCGAGCATGCTCACGAAGTCGTCGAGGATCGGCGTGAACACTGGGCCTGGCGCAACACTGTTCATGCGCACCGAATGCTCAAGAAACCAGGGTTGGGCCTGCAGGTAGGTCCAGACGATCAAGGCTTCCTTGAAGTACTGGTAGCAGGTCTGGTCCGGCACCCGGTGGTCGGCCAGCCAGGCTTGCGCGGCGGTAAAATCCTCGATGCGCGCCAGCGCCTTGTGCTGTTCCAGGCGCAACGGCCATTCGGCGCCGAGGATCGAGGCGATATTGACGATGCTGCCGCCAGCGTTGATGCGCGGCAGCAGCGCACGGCTCAAGTGGCGCAACCCAAGGTAGTTGACCCGCGCCAGCAGTTGCGGGTTTGCGGTGCCCGGCACCCCGGCGATGTTGCACAGACTGTCGAGCCGTGCGGGTAGCTGCGGCAGCAACCGTTCGATGTTTTCGGCGCTACTCAAATCGCCTTGCACAAAACCGTCCAGGGTCATGTGCGGCGCCTTGAGGTCGACGCCAATCACGTGGGCGCCATGAGTGCGCAGCAGGCTTGCCGTGGCAGCACCAATGCCTGACGAGACACCGGTGACCAGCACAATCTTGTTGTCGAGTTTCATGTTGAGTCCTCTTATTATTTTTGTGTACTCGCAGGGCCCTCAGCTCATCGGGCCCTGTAAACCTGTCTGTCAGAAGGGGTAGACCGGCGCCTTGTCCTTGACCGTCACCCACTGCCATTGGGTGTATTCGTCCCAGTCCGCCGGGCCGCCGACGCTGCCGCCATTGCCCGAGGCGCCGCGCCCGCCGAACGGGTTGATGCACTCATCGGCGACGGTCTGGTCATTGATGTGCAACATGCCGCACTGCAACCGCTCACCGATGGCCATGGCCCGGCCCACCGACGACGAAATGATCGCCGCCGCCAAACCGTACTCGGTGCGGTTGGCCAACTCGACGGCTTCATCATCGGTGGCGAAGCTGACCACCGTTGCCACGGGGCCGAAGATCTCCTCGTCGAAGGCACGCATGCCCGGTTTCACGCCGCTGAGCACGGTGGCCTGGTAGAACAGTCGATCGTGCTCGCCGCCTGCCTCCAGCCGGGCGCCGGCGCGCACGGAGTCGCTGACGATGTCGTGCACCCGTTTCAGTTGCCGCTGATTGATCAGCGGCCCCAACGCGGCTTCGCCCTGGGCGGCGTTGCCTACCGTCAAGGCCCGGGCCTTTTCCACCAGTTTGCGGGTCAGTTCTTCGGCGATGGATTCATGGGCGAGAATCAACCCGGTGGCCATGCAAATCTGCCCTTGATGCAGCCAGGCGCCCCAGGCCGCATTGCGGGCGGCGAGGTCGAGGTCGGCGTCTTCAAGAATGATCAGCGGGTTCTTGCCACCCAGCTCCAGCGCGACCTTCTTCAGGTTGCGCCCGGCGACTTCAGCGACCTTGCGACCGGCACCCGTGGAACCGGTAAAGGCGATCATGCGCACGTTAGGGTCACGGCACAGTGCCTCACCGGCATCCGCCGCGCCGGGCAACACTTGCAACAGGCCCTTGGGCAGCCCTGCCACCTCGAACAAACGAGCGATGAGAAAACCGCCGCTCACCGGGGTCTGCGGATCCGGCTTGAGCACCACCGCATTGCCCGCCGCCAGGGCTGGCGCAACGGAGCGCATGGACAGCACCAGGGGAAAGTTGAAGGGCGAAATCACGCCGACCACACCATGGGGCTGGCGCCGCGCATAGGACAGGCGCCCCGCCTCGCTGGGCAGGACCACCCCATGGGCCTGGGACAGCAGGCCGGCGGCCTGATGCAACAGCACGATGGCTTCGCGCACTTCGTGTTGCCCCTTGAACAGCGCGGCGCCGGACTCCCGAGCCACGTACAGTGCCAGTTCGTTGAAGGAATGCTCTGCCACCTCGGCGGCCTTGCGGAAGATCGCCGCGCGTTGTCGCGGGCCCAGCGCCGCCCAACCCGGCTGCGCCAGGGCTGCGTCGCGGCTGGCCTTGGCAATGTCGGCGGAGTCGGCCGTGGCACAGCGCATCAAGCGCTCACCGGTGGCCGGTTCAATGATCGATTGCAGCGGCCCCGACGCAGGCACCCAGTCACCGTTGAAGACACATTCCGACTCGATCACCTGGGACAACAGGTGGCTTTTGGATGCAGACATTTAACACTCCCGGCTCTTTTTTGTTGTCATCGTTTGCCGCACCTGGAAGGTATCGACGCACGCCGTGCAAGTGCTTGAGCAAGCGCTGTGCCGGTTTCGCCTGCGGACGTTGATAAACCTGGCGCAGGGCTCTGGATCAATGCTCTGCATCGAGTGCAAGGCTGATGACGCATCTGCCGACGTGGCCGTTGGCCAGCTGCCACTTGTTCATTTGATAAAGTTATGCTTAATAACTATCTCGCCAGATGATCATTTCGATCACCCGCCATCAGGGGCATAACAATGAATAATCCCCACTGCCAATTGCCGGATCACCGGATCGCCACCGAGCACTTCCGTCCACGGGGTGACAGCAACGAGCTGACCGACAACAGCTCGCCCACGACGGCAGAACTCACCGCATGTCTGTTTTTCTCCCCCGACGATGGCCGTATCTGGCTCAACGACCAACGCATGTTGCTGCTGCACAGTTCATCCTTCGGTGCGTTGCGCCGGGAAATCATCGAACGCCAGGGGCTGGAACAGGCCCGTGGGATGCTCACCCGCACCGGCTATTCCTCCGGCGCCCGGGACGCCCGGCTGATTCGCGAACGCTGGCCCCACGCCGATGCCGCGGCGGTATTTCGCGCCGGCACGCATCTGCACACCCTTGAAGGCATGACCAAGGTCGAGCCGCTGCATTTCAAGTTCGATGCCGACTCCGGGTTCTATGAAGGGGAATTTCTCTGGCACCACTCCTGTGAGGCCGACGAGCATGTCGCCGCCTATGGCACCGGGCAGGATCCGGTGTGCTGGACCGAACTGGGCTATGCCATCGGTTTCGTCAGCGGGTTGTTCGGGCAACTGGTGATCTTCCGCGAAGTGGAATGCCGAGGCATGGGACACGAACGCTGCCGAGTCGTCGGCAAGACCGCCGAGCAATGGGGCGATGTCGAGCAGGACCTCAATTACCTCAACGCCTCACCGCCAGCGGTCGTCGCGCGCACCGACAGCCAGTCCGACAGCGTTGCCGGCACCGCCCCGCTGCCGGACAGCGAACAGCCGCTGATCGGTGCCAGCGCCGCCTTCAACGCCGCGACCCAAGCCTTGCAGCGGGTGGCCTTGACCCCCGCCACCGTGCTGGTCAGCGGCGAATCCGGCGTCGGCAAGGAGATGTTCGCCCGCCAGCTGCACCAACTGAGTCGCCGACGCGATGGTCCGTTCATCGCCCTCAACTGCGCGGCCATCCCCGACAACCTGATCGAAGCCGAACTGTTTGGCGTCGAACGCGGTGCCTATACCGGGGCCACCCATTCACGTCCCGGTCGTTTCGAGCGAGCCCATGGCGGCACGTTGTTCCTGGATGAGATCACCTGCCTGAGCCTGGCCGGGCAAAGCAAGTTGCTGCGCGCCTTGCAGGAGCGGGAAATCGAACGGATCGGTGGTGGCCACGGCATCAAGGTCGATGTACGGGTCGTGGCGGCCACCAACATCGACCTGCGCAAGGCCGTGGCGGACGGCGCGTTCCGTGAAGACCTGTTCTATCGGCTCAACGTCTACCCCATCGCCTTGCCGCCCTTGCGCGAGCGTCGCGATGACATACCGCTGCTGATCAATGCCTTCCTCAAGCGCTTTTGCCAGGAATACGGCCGCACCCCGATGGGCCTGACCATGCGCGCCTTGAAGGTCCTGCTGCGCTATGACTTCCCGGGCAACGTGCGCGAATTGCAGAACCTCATCGAGCGCGGCCTGATCGCCAGCGAAGAAGGCCAGGCGATTGACCTGGTCCATCTGTTTCGCAATGAGCAACTGCCGGTGGACGCGTATTCCGTGGACCTGCACGGCGGTCTCTCGCCGATGGGCATGGCTGCCAACGACCCCGCGGAAAAACCGGCGTTGCTCCAGTCCCTCAGCCAACTGGACTCGGACTTCTCCATTGACGGGCTGGAGTCACGGCTGATCAACGAAGCCCTGCAACTGAGCAGCGGCAACCTGGCAGCGGCCGCACGCTCATTGGGGCTGAGCCGGGCACAGTTCGCGTATCGGTTGAAGAAGCATCAAAAAGGTGTACCGGACTGAACACCGAACCTGGGAGATGCTGCGAAGGCAGGTCTTGGGGCCGCTTCGCGCCCCAGCGGGAGCAAGCTCCCTCGCCACGGGTATATCGCCGGCCTTGAGTGAACAACATTACCTGCGGGAGCAAGCTCGGCTCCCACACTGGCTGCTCAACGACGGTCAACATGGCAGGCTCCGTCAAGCAGGGGCAAAAGCGCCCCGCCGGTACTCGCTGGGGGTCTGGTTCATTTCTATCCGAAAATGCCGGTTGAAGTTGGACAAGTTGTTGTAGCCCACTTCAAAACAGATATCGGTCACGGGCATTTCACTCTGCAACAGCAAGCGACAGGCACGCTGGACCCGCAGCTTGCGCATCAAGTCAATGAAACCGTGCCCGGTGATGCGCTTGAAGAACCTCGAGAAGCCTGGCTCGCTCATGCCCAATTGGCGGGCGATCACCGACAGGCGCAGGTCGCCGGTGAGTTCGGCCTGCAAGTATTCGAAGGCTTTGTGGATGCGCTCGGAGCTGCGCGCATCGAGGGTCGGCGCATAGCAAGGGCTCGCCAGGCTCAAGGCTTCGTCGCCAGGGGCTTGGTTGAGGGTGTGAAGCAGTTCCAGGAACAGCGCCAACCGCGCCAGTCCCTGGGCCGGCCCGATGGCTTCCAGCAGGTGCGCAGCCTGCCGCGCGGTGTTGCCGCCGAAGGCCAGGCCGCGGCGGGCGCGTTCGAACAGGCCCTGCAGATCGCCCAGTTCGGGCAGGGTTCGGCGCAAGGTCAGCAGCGTGGCACCGTCGAACTGCAAGACCACGTCGCGCCCGGGCAGGTGCTCGCCCGACGCCAGGTCGCCCATCCAATCGTGGGGCAAGTCCGGGCCAATCATCGCCACGTGGCCAGGGCCAAACGGACCGATGTAGTCGCCCGCCAACAGCTTGCCGCTGCCCTGGCGGATCAGGTGGATTTCAAATTCGGGGTGATGGTTCCAGCGCGCCATCGGGTACGGGTAATCATGCTCGTACCAGCGAAAACTGTGTTCGGGCTCAGGCAGGATGACTTCCAGTTCGGCTGGTCGCTGCTCGAACAGGGGCGTTCGGGGATCAGGCATGTCGCGCCTCTTTTATCGTTATAGCGGGCACCTTACGCCGAGTGCGCAGCGCTTCGCCAGCCTCGGCCTGACCGGTCACTGATACTTTTTTAACCCGCACCTGTCGCACTCAAGGGCGTTAAAAAAGTATCAACGCACGATCCTCCCTGCGTTTGTCGGCCTCCACGGGCGCTGCTGTAATCGGCTTGCCATTGGCGACGAACCGGTGCCGTACGTGGGCATCCAGTACGTGACGATTCCAGAGCTCCAAGCCATCGGCACCTCCGTCGGCCAGCTGTTTACCGTCGCCCTCACCGGACAGGTCACGGTGGAACAGGCGCTGGCCTCGGCACAATCGAGCACCGAGCGGGAAATGAAGCGGGCTGGGTATCCAAAGCTATAACGATTGGCCCCGGCCTTTTTGTGGCGAGGGAGCTTGCTCCCGCTGGGTCGCGCAGCGGCCCCACATCGGCGAGTGCTACGCACTCGAGCGGGAGCAAGCTCCCTCGCCACACGGCTGTGTGCGCCGCCTACCACCTAGACTGAAGACAGGACAACCCATGAAACGACTGGAAGGAAAAAGTGCCCTGGTGACCGGTGCCGCCCGCGGTATCGGCAGGACATTCGCCCAGGCCTACATCAACGAAGGCGCCACAGTGGCGATCGCCGATATCGACCTGGAGCGAGCCCAGGCCACCGCCGCCGAACTGGGCGATAGCGCCTACGCGGTCAAAATGGATGTGACGGACCAGGCGTCGATCGACCAGGCCATCGACGCCGTGGTGGCCCGGGTGGGCAAGCTGGATATCCTGATCAACAACGCCGCGCTGTTCGACCTGGCGCCCATCGTGGAAATCACCCGCCAGAGCTACGAGCGGCTGTTTTCCATCAATGTCGCCGGCACGCTGTTCACCCTGCAAGCGGCGGCGCGGCAGATGATCCGCCAGGGCCATGGCGGCCGGATCATCAACATGGCCAGCCAGGCCGGTCGGCGCGGCGAAGCGCTGGTCGGTGTCTATTGCGCCACCAAGGCAGCGGTGATCAGCCTGACCCAGTCCGCCGGGCTGGATCTGATCAAGCATCGGATCAACGTCAACGCCATCGCCCCCGGCGTGGTGGATGGCGAGCATTGGGATGGCGTGGATGCGCTGTTCGCCCGCCACGAAAACCTGCCGTTGGGGGAAAAGAAGCGCCAGGCAGGGCAACAGGTGCCCTATGGCCGGATGGGCACGGCGGAGGACCTCGCCGGGATGGCGATTTTCCTCGCCTCGGCGGAGAGCGAGTACGTGGTCGCGCAGACCTATAACGTCGATGGCGGGAACTGGATGAGCTGATAATCTGCGATTTTATGGCCTTGAAACGACGGAAATGGACTTATTCGCCTGAAAGTTGATCCCACTATTTGAGGATCATCCCGAACGCTACCCAACGGTGCCGTTCCAAGGGATTTCAAAAGAGCGTGAATACCGTTGCCCCAGCGGGGCAAAAATTGCGCATCATAGGCGCCGTCCGCTCAAGGGAGATTTACATGCGTGCCATTTCATCCGTCATGGGTCTTGTCGTGCTGTCGCTGGGCCTGCTATTCACCACCGGTGCCACGGCCACCGAAGAGACGCAACTGGTCGAGTCCATCAACCTTTACCGCAGCCAGTCCCAAAGCTGTGCCGGCCAGGCCTCGCTGGAGTTGCCACCGCTGGCGATGGATTCCCGGCTGATCCTGTCGGCCAACGGCATCGGCGACCTGCAGCAGGCGCTGGCGCGGGCGGCCTATCCAATGGTCAACGTGCAGGCCATCAGCCTGTCCGGGCCGCGCGACGCACAATCAGCCATGAAAGCCGTCCAGGAAAGCTTCTGCCAGGTAGTACTCGACCCGCAGTTCATCGACATCGGCGTCAGCCGCCTGGACCGCGAATGGCGCATCGTGCTGGCGCGCCCACTGTTGTCGGCGCGCCTGGGTGATTGGCAAGCCGAGGGCCAGAAGCTGCTGAAACTGATCAACAGTGCCCGCACCCAGCCGCGTCGCTGTGGCACCGAAACCTTCGCCGCCACCACGCCGCTGGCCTGGAACGCCACCTTGGCCCTGGCCGCTGTGAACCACACCCGGGCCATGGCCAACAACAATTTCTTCGACCACAAGGACCGCGACAACCGCATGCCGGGCGACCGCGCCGAGCTGGCCGGCTATCTGGGCCAGTTGATTGGCGAGAACATCGCCGCCGGACAGGACACTGCGCTCAAGGTGGTGGACGGCTGGCTAGCCAGCCCGGGGCACTGCGCCAACCTGATGAACCCGCAGTTTCGTGAATTGGGCGCCGGGTACGCGAGCGATCCGAAAAGCGATGCCGGGATCTATTGGACGGCAATGTTTGGCACTCAATAGCGCGGTGGCCCGATCAACCTCAGTGTCCGTGGCTGACATCGTCCTTGTGCAGCACCTGCCGCAAATGCTGCATGAACTGACTCAACGAAGGTGATTGAGCCACCGGCTTGCGTTGCAACAGGCCTATCGAGCGCTTCGCCGGCTGGTCGATGGCGGTGACAGCACACTGCTCGCCAATGTTGAACACCGCCGTGCAACTGGCCGGCAACAGAGAAAACCCCAATCCTTCGCGCACCAGGGCCGTGGCCGTGCTCATGTGCGCCACTTCCCAGGCCGGCACAGGGTCGACGTTCAAATAGCGCAACGCAGCGTCAGCCAGGGGCCGGATGCTGGTGTCAGGCGTGAGGGCAATATAGGGTTGCCGCTTCCAGTCGCCCTGGCCGTCACGCTGCGGGTCTTTGTGGCTCAGCAACACCAGATTGTCATCCAACAGGCGCACAAAGCTCAGTCCGGACAGATCGTCAGGCAACGAACTGATGCCGGCGTCCACCTCCCCTCGCTGCACCCAGCCCATGATTTCCCCGGCGCGGCCGTCCAACAAGCTCACCGTCACGCCAGGGTTCTCGTGCTGGAAAGAAGCGATGGCGATCGGCAGGAATGACGCCGCAGCGGTGGGCAAGGCGGCCAGCCGGAGCGTGCCACGGCTCAGGCTCAGGGTGTCGCGAGCATCGCGCACGGCGTCGTTCATGTCCCGGAGCATGCGCCGCGCCTGGGGTAGAAAATGCTCACCGGCCGGGGTCAGCTCGACACTGCGGGTATTACGCGCGAGCAACTGCAGCCCCATGCTCTCTTCCAGTTTGCGGACGCTATAGCTCAGCGCCGGCTGGGACAGGTGCAATTGTTCTGCCGTGCGGGTAAAGCTCGACGTCTCGGCGATGAGGATAAAGGCACGAAGCTGTCGAAAAGTAACGTTCATGGCCAACTTATAAAATTAATGAATCAATTGATTCTACCTTTAAAATTCACAGAACAATCCAGTCTCTCCACTATGGGGCCACCCCTCAGTGGAAAACGACATGACAAAAACAATTCTCGTCGGCTGCGGCGCCGGTTTCGCCAATGATCGACCCGACGCCGCCCTGCGTCTGGCCCAAGACCTGGCACAACGCGGCGGCCAACGCTACATCATGCTGGAACTGCTGGCTGAACGGACCCTGGCCGAGGCGCAACTACGCAAGCGCGTGGATCCCCAAGCGGGATATTCCGTGCGCCTGTTCGATTTCCTCGAACCCATGCTCGACGTGTGCATCGAGGCTGGCATCCCAATAATCACCAACGGCGGCGCCGCCAATCCCAGGGCGGCCGCGCAACGGCTGCGCCAGACGCTGGCGGGCCGCTTCCCTGCACTGAAAATCGCCTGCGTGCTGGGTGATGATCTGTTGGAAGAAACACCGCCCCGTTACGAACGATGGCTGTCCTCGGAGCCCTTGGAGCAGCCCGTGGCGGTGAACGTCTACACCGGGGCCGACGGTATCGCCCAGGCGTTGGCCCAGGGCGCTGGCATCGTGCTGTGTGGCCGGGTCGCGGATCCGTCGTTGGCCGTAGGCGCGATCCGCCATGGGTTGGGGTGGTCGGCGGACGATTGGCAGAAAATGGCGATCGCCACCACCGCTGGCCATCTGCTGGAGTGTTGCACCCAAGTCACGGGTGGCTATTTTGCCCATCCTGGAATGAAAGACGTTCCGGACCCGGCCAATCTCGGCTGCCCCATTGCTGAAGTCCATCAGGATGGCCGCCTGATCATCGGCAAAACCCGCAACAGCGGCGGACGGGTCAGCGAACAGACGGTCAAGGAGCAGCTCCTTTACGAAGTACACGACCCTCGACGCTATCTGACCCCGGACGTGGTGCTGGACCTGGGCCAGGCCCGTGTACAGGACTTGGGCGATGACCGTGTTGAAATCAGTGGCCTGCTGGGTCATCCGCGTCCCGACACACTCAAGGGCCTGGCGGGTGTGCGAGGCCTCTGGTTCGGCGAGGCGGAAATATCCTACGCAGGCCCCGGCGCCGTGGCGCGTGCCGCCCTGGCGCGGGAAATCCTGCTGCAGCGCTTCGACCAGTTGGCACCCGGGGTCCAGCCCTGGATCGACCTGTCCGGGGTCGCCAGCCTCTTCAACGACCAGGGCGGTCGATACCTGCAACAGCAACTGGCCCAGGCGCCCGCCCTGGAGGATGTGCGCGTGCGGATCGGCCTGACTCACACCGACCGACGGCTGGTGGAGGCCCTGCTGGCAGAGGTCGAGTCGCTCTACACCAACGGGCCGGCGGGCGGCGGTGGCGTCCGGCGACACCTCTCCGAGACCGTTACCACCCGCAGTTTCCTGCTACCGCGAGATCAAATCCATACAACCCTGGAGTGGTACTGATGAACCTAGTCACCCTCGCCGACTATGCCCATGCCCGTGCTGGCGACAAGGGCAACATTCTCAGCATCGCCCTGTTCCCCCACGATCCGGCCCACTATCCATGGCTGCTACGGGAATTGACCTGCGCCCGAGTGGCCGAGCAATTCGCGACGCGACAGCCCTCCAAGGTGCATCGCTATGAACTGCCAAACCTGAATGCGCTGAATTTCGTGCTCGAGGACGCCCTGGAGGGCGGGGTGAACCGCAGTTGCGGTCTTGATCGTCACGGCAAGAGCCTGAGTTACCTGCTTCTGGCCTTGCGCCTGCCCGGACCGCAAGGCTGATCGACTTCGCCCGCGAACCTTCGACAACAATAAAAAAGAGAGGCTGCAACATGATTACAACCCTGGGTTTCCTGATGATGCTCGCCATTATCGGGTTGATATTGCTACGCAGGATCAGCCCGGTGGTGGCGTTCACCACCCTTCCCGTGATCGTTTGCCTGCTGGCCGGCTTCAATCTCGGGCAGATCGGCGAATTCATCAAGACCGGCCTGATCACGGTGGCCCCGACCGCAGCACTGTTTCTGTTTGCCATCCTGTTCTTCGGCATCATGCGCGACCGGGGATTGTTCGATCCCTTGGTCAACCTGCTGATCCGCAGCACGGGCGGCAAGCCGCTGGCCGTGGCACTGGTGACGGTATTGGTGACGTCAGTGGTCCATCTCGACGGCGTCGGCGCCGCCACATTCTTACTGACCATCCCGGCCCTTCTGCCCTTGTATAAACGCCTGAACATGAGCCCGGCGATGCTGTTGTGCCTGGTGGGCACCACGGCCGGCGTGATCAATATGGTCCCTTGGGGTGGAACGACTGCACGCGCCGCCGCAGTGTCGGGGCTGGATGCCACCCAACTGTGGCTAGGCTTGCTGCCAGTGCAGATGGTGGGCCTGGCGTGCATGCTCGTTGTCGCGACAGTGTTGGGCTTGCGCGCCCAACGTCGCCAACCGATGTCGCTGGGCGCGGCTGCAACCTGTGACATGGACAGCCTGCAACCCCAAGACCGTGAACTCGCCCTCTCCCCGCGAGGACTGCGTTACTGGCTGAACGTGGCGCTGACCGGTGGGATCCTGGCGTGCCTGTTCACCGGCATTTTTCCCTTGTATGCCTGTTTCATGGTGGGATTGGGCATCGCCCTGCCCTTGAATTTCCCGTCCCTGGACGCCCAGGCCGAACGCCTCAAGGCCCATGCGGCCGATGCGCTGCAAATGGTCCTGGTGATGATGGCCGCCGCCGTTCTGCTGGGCGTGCTTTCCGGCGCAAAGATGTCCGACGGCATGGCATTGGCACTGATCGATACCATGCCAGCCGGTTCCGCCCAATATCTGCATGTGATCGTCGGTTTCTTCGGCGTCCCTCTGGGGATGATCTTCTCACCGGATGCCTACTATTTCGCCTTGCTGCCAGTGATCAGGGACGTGGCCGCTGCCGCGGGTGTCCCCCTCGAGGCCGTGGCCCGGGCCATGTTGATCGGCGAGAACACCGGATTCTCCATCAGCCCGGTGGTGCCCAGCGTGTACCTGGCGCTGGCGTTGTCCGGCGTAGAGCTGCGCAAGCACATGGCCTATACGTTCTTCTGGGCCTGGGGCGTCAGCCTGGTGATGCTCGCCTTCGCGGTGGCGACTGGAGCGGTACAGGTTTGAACAAGCGGTGAATGCGGGCAAGTGCAGATGATCCTTCGCATGTTGAGCAGATCAAGCATTGATGCTGACTGAGCGTGCGCCATCGCGAGCAGGCTCGCTCCCACAGGGTTAACCGAGCCCAAAAAAAACGCCGCTCAATGAGCGGCGTTTTTGTACCTCACCAGACGGCGTCCGGTTTACAGCGCCATGTCAGCCGCTGGGTTGGCTTCACGGGCAGCGGCCGGCTTGGCCGGTGCCGCGGTGGCGCCTGGCTTGCCGATCGCCGGCGGAGGATCCAGTTGCAGGACCTCGCTGGTGTAGGCCCATTCCTGGGCGACACGCTCAGGGTTATCGTTGAGCTTGGTGCCGTAGCTTGGCACGATCTGGTGCAGTTTTTCCTGCCAGGCCGGGCTGGCGACCTTGTCCTTGAAGACCTTCTCAAGCACGGTCAGCATGATCGGTGCGGCGGTCGAGGCGCCTGGCGAGGCACCCAGCAGGCCGGCGATGCTGCCGTCCTGGGACGCAACCACTTCGGTACCGAGTTTCAGTACGCCGCCCTTCTCTTCGTCACGCTTGATGATCTGCACGCGCTGACCGGCCTGCCACAGGCGCCAGTCTTCCTGCTTGGCCTCCGGGAAGTACTCTTTCAGGGCGTTGAAGCGATCTTCATCCGACAGCATCAGTTGACCGGCCAGGTACTCGACCAGTGGGTACTGTTCGATACCGACCTTGGTCATCGGCCACACGTTGTGGGTGGTGGTGCTGGTCAGCAGGTCGAAGTACGAACCGTTCTTCAGGAACTTGGTGGAGAAGGTTGCGAACGGGCCAAACAGAATCACGCGCTTGCCATCGAGCACACGGGTATCCAGGTGCGGAACCGACATCGGCGGTGCGCCCACCGAAGCCTTGCCGTAGGCCTTGGCCAGGTGCAGTTGGGCAACCGTCGGGTTTTCGGTGACCAGGAACGAACCACCCACCGGGAAACCCGCGTATTCACGCGCTTCCGGGATGTCGGACTTCTGCAGCAGGTGCAAGGCACCACCGCCGGCGCCGATGAACACGAACTTGGCGTCGGTCTCGGTTTCGGTACCGTCTTTCAGGTTCTTGTACGAAACGCGCCAGGTGCCGTCTTCGTTGCGGGTGATCTCTTCCACTTCGCTGGACAGCTTGAGGGAGAAGTTCGGCTTGGTTTGCAGGTAAGCCGCGAATTGACGCGTGATTTCGCCGAAGTTCACGTCAGTGCCCAGTGGACTCCAAGTGGCCGCGACTTTCTGGCTCGGGTCACGCCCTTGCATCATCAGCGGCACCCACTTGCTGATCTGCTCGCGATCTTCGGAATACTGCATGCCGGCGAACAACGGGCTGGCCTGGAGGGCTTCGTAGCGCTTCTTCAGGAACGCGATGTTCTCGTCGCCCCACAAAAAGCTCATGTGCGGCGTGGAGTTAATGAACGAACGCGGGTTCTTCAACACGCCGTTCTTGACCTGCCAGGACCAGAACTGACGGGAGATCTGGAAGGCTTCGTTGATTTCGATGGCCTTGGAGATATCGACCTTGCCGTTCTTGTCTTCCGGCGTGTAGTTCAGCTCGGCCAGCGCAGAGTGACCGGTACCGGCATTGTTCCAGCCGTTGGAGCTCTCTTCGGCAACACCGTCCAGGCGCTCGACCATTTCCATGGTCCAGCCCGGCTCCAGCTCATTGAGCCAGACGCCGAGTGTCGAGCTCATGATGCCCCCACCAATGAGCAAGACATCCACTTTTTTTGGCTCGGCGGCATGCGTGGTCGCAAGACCCATCGCCATCGCCAGGCCCAGTAGCGCCGTGTGTGTTTTCTTCAACATGTGTGTATCCCTAGGATGAACGCCATTCCGTCCACCTGTCCTGATCACGGATAGCCCACGTCCATGGCCGGCAACGCCAGCAGGGCGGCTATCGAGAAGGACCGGAGGATGGACCTACAGGGCCGAGCAATACGTCGGCCTCTCGTTTATATCTCTCCGGCGCTGACTTCTTGTAGGTCTTGGCTTCAGCTGGGGTGAGGGACGCTGCGAACGGTGTTCATCGGGCATGGCGCGGCCGTGTCCGATTGTCGCAGCGGGGGGAGTTTACATAAGGAAATAAACAGACCGAAACGTCTTTTTACATTCCTGACAAAAACGCCGACCAAATGACGGCATTTTAATGGCCCTGATCGCCACCGTTCGCGCGACCAGAGCCCCCGCGAGTCAGAGATACTTGAGGATCGCGATATCACGCCGCCGTTGCTTGAGCCCGGCAAACCAACGTGTCGGAAAAAACAGCACGACACCCAGCAACACACTCCACAACCACGCCATGGGTAAATCATCGAATCCGAAATAGGTACCCTGGTTGGTGCCCCAGATGGCAACGGCGGTCAGGTACAGGGCCTTGAGCACGTAAAGGTGCAGCAGGTAGAAAAACATCGGTGCGCCGCCATAGATCGCCAACAGCGCGATGGCTCCCCGATCCTGGGCTTTTTCAAAGAGTGCCAGCAACATCAGCCCTATTCCCAGGGTCGGCATCAGGAACATCAGCGACGGCGGATACTTCGTCGCGCTCATGAAGCTCATGAAGGTGCGTAGCGCGTCGCCGGTCTGGAGCCAGGGTTTGTCGCCGTACACGTTCAGGTAACGGATAAGCACAAAGGCCAGCAGCAGGCCCAGCCCCATCTTGAACAACCGTCGCAGGCGCACGGCGGGTTCAACATCCTTGCCAAACCACGGCCCGATGACCCAGCCCAGCAGGATCACGCCGATCCACGGCAGCACCGGATACGTGGTACGGGCCCGGGTGAACTCGGTGATATCGATGAATGCCCGTTGATGAAGAATCGACCACGGCACGAAAAACGGCGAGTCAGGCCCTGGCACCACACCGTCCAACAGATTGTGTCCAGCAACGATGGCAACGCCGAGGAGGATCAGCCAACTGCGCTTGAGGTGCAACAACGCAGCCAGGACAATCATGCAAATGCCAATGCACCAGATCACTTGCAACCACAGTGTCTTGGGCGGGAACTCGGCGTTCCAGGCGAAACACACGAAAGTCAGTTCCAGGAAAACCAGGAACAGGCCACGCTTGAGCAGGAACAACGAGGTCTGGCCGGCGGTGTGTTTCTGGCTGTAGAGCCAGGCCGACAAACCGGTGAGGAAGATGAAGACCGGGGCACAGAGCGTACTGAGCAGGCGGGTGAAATACAGGTCCGGGGTCACGCTCAGCGCATCGATGGGGTCGGTGACCTGACGGTGCAGCAGGAATGTCTCGCGAACATGATCCACCAGCATCAGCAGCATGACGAAACCTCGCAAGGCATCGATGGCGAGCATGCGCACATGGGTTTTGGTGGCGCTGATTGCAAATAAAGGCGCGATGACGCCGGACGGGCTCGTCATGCTTGAAGGTAGGCTCATGGCTTTACTCGGATGGAGGTCGTTGGTCCGTGCAAGGCAGGGAATGAGAATTCCTGCCAAACGGAAACGGATAACATAACACTGAATTATTATCGCGCACAGGCTCGCTGCCACTGGGGATTGTGGTGGAGACGGTTTCGGGGACCTCACCAGGTGAGGCCTGCCTCGGGCCCCCTACCCGAGCATCTGACTCAACACCGCCCGCAACTTGCCAGGCTTGAGCGGTTTGTTGAGCAGCGGCGCGCCCAGTTTGCGCAAGGCGCGGCGGCACTGGTCGCTGCGGTCGGCGGTGATGATCACCGCAGGGATCGCCTGGTGGAAATGCTCGCGCAGGTGCTTGACCACTTCACAGCCCACGACCCCGTGATCCAAGTGGAAATCCGCCAGGATCAGCTCCGGCACACGGCCTTGCAGCACATCCAGGGCGCCCGCTTCGTCGGTGGCGGTCAAGACTTCGCAGCCCCACTGCCCCAACAACGCCGCCATGCTTTGCAAGATGCTCAACTCATTGTCGATCACCAACAAACGCCGCCCCGGTAGCGGGTTGCCCGCGACCGCCTGTACCGGAACCTGGGACACTGGCAGGGGTTTTTCGCTGGACAGCGGCACCTCGATACTGAACACCGAGCCCCGTCCCGGCCGAGAACGCACCTTGACCCGGTAACCGAGGATGTGGGCGATACGTTCGACAATCGCCAACCCCAGGCCCACGCCTTTGCGATCCGCCGCCCGGCCGACATCGAGTTGGTTGAATTCGAGGAAAATCGACTCCAGGCAATCGGCAGCGATGCCCCGCCCCGTGTCCCAGACCTCGATGCTCAAGCGCCCTCCCCGGCGCCGGGCCGCCAGGAGAATACCGCCCTGAGTGGTGTAGCGGCAGGCATTGCTCAGCAGGTTGCGCAGGATACGGCTGATCAATCGCAGGTCGGTCAGCACGGCTTCATCGCCAAACCGCACCCGCAATTCCAACCCCGCGGCGCCGGCCACCGATTGAAATTCGGAAACCAGCGGCCCCAACAACTCATCCAGCCGATACGGCGCCAGGTCGGGCTTGACGGCGGCCTGGTCCAGCCGGGAAATGTCCAGCAGGTCGGTGAGCAGGTCTTCGGCCCCTTCGAGCGCCTGATGAGTCCGTTCCACCAGTACATGTTCGGCGGTAGGCAACTGGCGCTCACGCAACGTGGCGATCAGCAGGCGGGCCGCGTTGAGTGGCTGCAACAGGTCATGGCTGGCGGCGGCCAGGTATTTGTCCTTGCTGCGGTTGGCGGCCTGGGCGGCGTCCCGGGCATCGCGCAACTGTTGCTCGATCAGTTCGCGCTGGACAATCTGCTGCTGCAGGTTGTGGTTGGCCTCCAGCAACGCGTCGGTGCGCTCGGCCACCCGCTGTTCCAGTTGATCATTGAGCTGCTGCAGATGTTGCCGGGCCTGCTCCAGTTCATCGAGGCGCGCCGCCAGTTCCGGGTAGTGACTCTTGCGCGTTGAGTGATTGCCCAGCCCCAACAGCCCCGCCAGGGCTTTTTGCTGCTCGTCAGAGGGCTTCGCCATAGACGACCTCGACATCCCGCTGGCTCGACTCCCGAGGGTTGGTGAGGATGCACGGGTCGTGCATCGCATGCTGCGACAGGAACGGAATGTCCGAGGTGCTCACGCCATGCAGGCCCAGCGTCTCGTGGAAGCCGATGGTGTGCTTGAGGGCAATCAGGTGTTCCACCAGCCGAGTGCGGATCTGCCGGTGGTTGAGCCCCCGGCAGTCGATGCCCAGCGTCTCGGCAATCACCTTGAAACGCTCCGGCGCCGAGTTGTAGTTGAACGCCACCACGTGCTCAACCAATACCGCGTTGCACAAACCATGGGGCAAATCGAGGAAGCCGCCCAGGCTGTGGGACATCGCATGAACCGCGCCGAGGATCGCGTTGGAAAACGCCAGCCCGGCCTGCATGCTGCCCAGCATGATTTTTTCCCGCAGGGCGATGTCCGCCGGGTTGGCGATCATCTGCACCAGGTTGCCATTGATCAGGCGCATGGCTTCCAGGGCATGGGGGTCGGTCAGCGGCCCGTGACCGGTGGACACGAACGCCTCGATGGCATGCACCAGGGCGTCGATGCCGGTACAGGCGGACAGGAACGGGTCCATGCTCAGGGTGGTTTCCGGGTCGATCAGCGACACGTCCGGCACCGCCGCCTTGCTGACAATGGAGAATTTCATCCGTTCTTGCTGGTTGGAGATGATCACGAACTGCGACACGTCCGCCGACGTCCCCGCCGTGGTGGGGATCAGGATCAGTGGTGGGCTGGGCACGTGCAGGGTATCAACGCCTTCGAACTCGAGGATATTGCGACCGTGGGCAACGACAATGCCGATGCCTTTGCCGCAATCCATCGGGCTGCCACCGCCCACCGCGACGATGACATCGCAATGGTTTTCCCGGTAAAGGTCGGCACCGAGCATCACTTCCTCGACCCGCGGATTGGGCGAGACCGCGCTGTAGACGCAGTAGTCGATGCCTTGGGCCTGGAGACTGGCTTCGACGTCGGCCACCCAACCGGCGGCGATGACCCCGGGATCGGTGACGATCAGCACCTTGCGTGCACCGAACGTCTTGGCGTAATTGCCGACATTGTGCCGACAACCGGCACCGAACATGATTTCAGGGGAAACGAACTTGCGCAGCGGGCTGAGGCTCATCTTTTCAGGTACGTGGCTCATCGGTAAGCCTGTTGTTATTGTCTTGGGATACCTTGAGCCTAAAGCATCCCACCGCGATTGCAATCAGACCAATGGGTAGCCCGGCCTGAACGCGTCAGGCCGGGCTGGCACTCATCGGTTGGCGAAGTACATCGTCACTTCAAAGCCAATACGCAGGTCGGTAAACGCGGGTTTAGTCCACATGGGTCTTTCCTCTTCTTGTACCGGGCGATTCCGGCAAGTCATTAATGCATACCCCGCCCAAGGCTCGAATGCTACTTTCGAAGCGGTGGAGGGAGTGCGTTGGTACTACTGCAGAGCGGGCACCTGTGGCGAGGGAGCTTGCTCCCGCTGGGGCGCGAAGCGCCCCTTCTTCAAGGCACTGCATTTGAGTGCTTGATGATTACTTTTGGGGCCGCTGCGCGGCCCAGCGGGAGCAAGCTCCCTCGCCACAGTGTTCACTCACTCGATGTCGGGGATTAGAAGAACCCCAACGGATTGATGTCGTAGCTCACCAGCAGGTTCTTGGTCTGCTGATAGTGATCGAGCATCATCTTGTGGGTTTCACGGCCGACACCGGACTTCTTGTAGCCACCGAACGCGGCGTGCGCCGGGTACAGGTGGTAGCAGTTGGTCCACACGCGACCGGCCTTGATCGCCCGGCCCATGCGGTAGGCGCGGTTGATGTCGCGGGTCCAGAGACCGGCACCGAGGCCGAACTCGGTGTCGTTGGCGATCGCCAGGGCTTCGGCTTCGTCCTTGAAGGTGGTCACGCCCACTACCGGGCCGAAGATCTCTTCCTGGAACACACGCATTTTGTTGTGGCCCTTGAGCAGGGTCGGCTGGATGTAATAGCCGCTCGACAAATCCCCCTCGAGTCGCTCGGCAGCACCGCCAGTAAGCAGCTCGGCGCCCTCTTGCTGGGCAATTTCAAGGTACGACAGGATCTTGTCGAATTGCTGCTCGGACGCCTGGGCGCCAACCATGGTCTCGGTGTCCAGCGGGTTGCCACGCTTGATCTTGGCGATCTTTTTCATCACCTCGGCCATGAACGGCGCGTAGATCGACTCTTGCACCAGGGCCCGGGATGGGCAGGTGCAGACTTCGCCCTGGTTGAAGAACGCCAGCACCAGGCCTTCGGCGGCTTTCTCGATGAAGGCCGGCTCGGCCTGCATGATGTCTTCGAAGAAGATGTTCGGTGACTTGCCGCCCAGTTCCACGGTGGACGGGATGATGTTCTCGGCGGCGCATTTCATGATGTGCGAGCCGATCGGGGTGGAACCGGTGAAGGCGATCTTGGCGATGCGCTTGCTGGTGGCCAGGGCTTCGCCGGCCTCGCGACCGAAACCATGGACGATGTTCAGCACGCCGGGCGGCAGCAGGTCGGCGACCAGCTCGATGAAGACCATGATCGATAGCGGCGTCTGTTCAGCCGGCTTGAGCACGATGCAGTTACCGGCAGCCAGGGCCGGGGCGAGTTTCCAGGCGGCCATCAGCAGCGGGAAGTTCCACGGGATGATCTGTCCGACCACGCCCAGCGGCTCGTGGAAATGATAGGCCGTGGTCAGTTCGTTGATCTCGGCCGCCCCACCCTCTTGGGCGCGGATGCAGCCGGCGAAATAACGGAAATGGTCGGCCGCCAGCGGCACGTCGGCATTGAGAGTTTCGCGTACGGCCTTGCCGTTGTCCCAGGTCTCGCTGACAGCGAGGATTTCCAGGTTCTGCTCGATACGATCGGCGATTTTCAACAGCACCAGGGAACGGTCCTGCACCGAGGTCTTGCCCCAGGCATCGGCCGCGGCATGGGCGGCATCCAGGGCCTTGTCGATGTCGGCGGCGCTGGAACGCGGGAATTCGGCAATGACTTCGCCATTGACCGGAGACGTGTTCGTGAAGTATTCGCCGTTGACCGGCGCGACAAATTCGCCGCCGATGAAGTTGCCATAGCGCGGCTTGAAGGAAACGACGGCGCCTGGAGTTCCGGGTTGTGCGTAGATCATGATGGGCCTCTGCCTGGTCGATGCCTGTCGCGGGACAGGCGATAGACCGATGGTAGAGAGCCCCGCGCGGCGGACGAATGCGTCGTTGGCAGGGGGACTCTCGTTATTTGGTCGTAGATTCAGAGCAAGGCATCCGCGAACGTGAACCCATCGCAGATACCTTTGTGGCGAGGGAGCTTGCTCCCGCTGGAGTGCGAAGCGCTCCCCTTACCTCGGTTCATGGCCGAAAAACTGGCCCGCCGGGTTGGCGACTGCTTCGTAGCCGAGCGGGAGCAAGCTCCCTCGCCACGGTTCAGTGCGGATATCAGCGTTTGGCCACCAACGCTTTCGGCAACTTGAAGGTCCAGAGCATCCCGCCCTGGTTGAAGTCCTTCACGCGCTTGGCCACCTCGCCCCCCCACAGCGGCACCGCGCCGCCCCAGCCGGAGACCACGGAGACGTATTGCTCGCCGTCCATTTCCCAGGTGATGGGCGAACCGAGCACGCCGGAGCCGGTCTGGAATTCCCAGACCTTTTCCCCGGTCTTGGCATTGAACGCCTGCAGGAACCCTTCAGGCGTGCCGGTGAACACCAGGTTGCCCTTGGTGGTCAAAACCCCGCCCCACAGCGGCGCGAAGTTCTTGTGGCGCCAGACTTCCTTGCCAGTCTTGGGGTCGATGGCCCGCAGCACGCCGATATAATCCTCGTTCAGCGGCTTGATGGTGAAACCGGCGCCGAGGAACGCCGCGCCTTTCTTGTAGGCGATGCCTTCGTTCCAGATGTCCATGCCCCATTCGTTGGACGGCACGTAGAACAACCCGGTGTCCTGGTTGTAGGCCATCGGCATCCAGTTTTTCGCGCCGAGGAAGGCCGGTGCGACGAACACCGAACTGCCCTTGGCTTCGCTGCCCGGAGCGCCCGGACGGCTGGCCTCGTTGTAGATCGGCCGCCCGTCCTTGTCCAGGCCAGTGGCCCAGGTGATCTTGTCGACAAACGGGAAGCCGCGGATGAACTTGCCGTTGGTGCGATCGAGCACGTAGAAGAAGCCGTTACGGTCGGCGGTCGCTGCCGCCTTGATGTCCTTGCCGCCTTCCTTGTAGTTGAACGAGATCAGCTCGTTGACACCGTCATAATCCCAGCCGTCGTGAGGCGTGCTCTGGAAGTGCCATTTGATGGTGCCGTCGTCCGGGTTCAGGGCCAGGCGCGACGACGAATAGAGGTTGTCGCCAGGCCGCAGGTGGGAGTTCCACGGCGCCGGGTTACCGGTACCAAACAGCAGCAGGTTGGTTTCCGGGTCGTAGTAGCCGCCCAGCCAAGGTGCGGCACCGCCGGTTTTCCAGAGATCGCCCGGCCAGGTCTTGCCCGCCTCGCCGCCGGAAATGCCATTCTCGACGGCCTTGCCGTCCTTGTAGACGTAACCCATGTGGCCTTCCACGGTCGGACGGGTCCACAACAGGTCACCGTTCTTCGGATCATAGGCACTGATCTGGCCCACCACACCGAACTCGCCACCGGCCACGCCGGTGATCAGCTTGCCATTGACGATCAACGGCGCGGCGCTGATGGAGTAGCCTTCCTTGTGGTCGGCAACCTTCTTGCTCCACACCACTTTGCCGGTGTCCTTGTTCAAGGCCACCAGCTTGGCGTCGAGGGTGCCGAAGAACACCAGGTCGCCATACAGCGCCACGCCACGGTTGATCACGTCGCAGCAAGGGCGGATGTCATCGGGCAGGCGCGCATCGTATTGCCACAGTTTCTTGCCGGTGCGCGCATCCACCGCGAACACCCGTGAATAAGAACCGGTGAGGTACATCACCCCGTCCTTGATCATCGGCTGGGCTTGCTGGCCGCGCTGCTTTTCGCCACCGAAGGAAAACGCCCAGACCGGCCGCAGGTCCTTGACGTTGTCGGTGTTGAGGGTGTCGAGCGGGCTATAGCGCTGGCCCTGGACGCCCAGGCCGTTGGTCACGATCTGCTCGGGGTTCTTCGGGTCCTGGAGAATTTCCTGATCGGTCACGGCTGCAAGGACCGAACCGGACAGCAGCATGGCACTGAGCAGCAGGCTCACGGCGAACGGTTGGCGACGTGCGGGTTGACTCATGACGGCTACCTCTGCGGTTATTGTTATACCCGGGAAATTTTCCCGGTCTGTCGCAGATTCTTGGCCCCAGGGCCGCTGGCAACAATTGCCCGCAGTGTTGAGTTTTCTAGTTCCTTGGTACATGTCAAAGGCGGCTTGGTCGGCCAACGCAACGCCCCCGTGGAGAGGGAATGAGCAACTGCTCCCTCTTATTTGAGCACCCTGACGTTTGTGCGGCGGTCTCGTCGGTAAAAAACCACAACTTCTTGGGCATCTGTCCAATGCAGTCTGCTTAAGGTCTTTCTATCCACGCGCAAGTACTTTATGCGTGAGCTCGGTTACGTTCCTTCACCAATGTAGCAACCTCTTGAAATGTGGCTGATTGCAGTCTAGCGCGATACGGATTCAACTATTTCCGGGGCGATGCCCTCAAGGAAAATAAGTCAAGTATTTATCGCGAATTCGGTTTTGCTCTGCAACCAAACCAGACTCAGACCTCGCTTTCAGTGCATACAATCGCAGCCTAAGTTTATATGCATCAACTATTTCCTCGTCGAACTTGAGACTGTTGTCTTCTAGGGCGTCTGCAAGATACTCGTTTCTATCCGGTAACACCTTCTTCTCCAAATGTTCGAAGATACCACGATGCTTAGTTTGTTCGATGGCCGCTTGGCGCTGCATCGGCTCTAAATGAGGTTCTAGGATTTTGCCTGCCAGTGAAGAAAACGGATGGTTTTCAGGGCGCGCCGCCTTATAAGCAAGGTTATCAAGTCGGATTCCGGTTTGTGGCGTGGTGTTTTTTTGGGGGCCGCCCCCCGGGTTCAATACCTTGTTATCTGCTTGGAAGAGCTGCCTCTGAGCATCACGTTTAATCGCCTCAATCGCTTCATCTAAAGCGTGAATTCTTTTTAACGCACGTTTTCCTTTAAAGCTGGTGACCCCTTTCTTTGTCCAAAGACCTTCACCCACGTGCGTTGTTTTCAGGCCTAACCATTCCAGTGGGTTGTTCCCTGTAGGATCGCATCTATTAATCGGGTCACCCAAGCAGTATGCATATCCATTTAGTCCACCTTCCCCAAACGGACTAAAACTGTCTGGACTGTTAAATCGCATCAACACCGGGCTGAACGCCCGACGCCCATTACCCAATAAATAATGCCCGGTCACCGGATCCGCTCGTTCGCCGTTGAACCCCAGCAAACTGGCTACACCGCGTTCAGTGGGGCGATGGCCGTAAGGTGAATAGGCGATGGGTTGTCGCTGGCTGTTTTCACTGAGCGTGTGCAACACCGACCGCTGGCAATCGGTTATCAGCAGCGCAGTGTCAAACTTAACGCCATGACACTGTTGCGCGAGTAGCTGGTCGTTGTATTGGAATATTGAATTTTTTATCGTGCCTCGAATCTCTGTGACCAGGCGCTTTCTGCAGTAGAAACGCTGTGATTCAGGCCCATTCAGCAACGTACAGCCGATCAAACGGTCGAGCGGGTCGTAATGGTATCGACAGAGCAACGATTCGTGTTGGGTAGGCATAGGATGACACCTAGTAAGTTTTGACGTGCAACTGAAGGGTAGTGGGTACTGCATCAGGCGACTACTAACAGAACTGTTAGGTTAGCGAATTGGAACACCGCGCTTTTGGATGCTTCAGGCAGCTGCGCAGCCCTGCGGGAGCAAGCCTTCATGAAAAAAATCACAACCTGCTGATTTTTAAAAAACTCTGCTAAACACAGTTCGGCAATGTGGTCTCAGTTGGGCGAGCACCTCCCTTTGTGGCGAGGGGATTTATCCCCGCTGGGCTGCGCAGCAGCCCCATGAGCCCGTCCAGTCACCCCGATAGTCGGCAGAAGATAGAGGGCCGCTTCGCGCCCCAGCGGGGATAAATCCCCTCGCCACAGAGGATTTGCTCAGCCAACGGTCATTGGGCGTCCACCCGCTTCATCCCCGCCCGCTCATAGCGCGGATAGAGATGGCTGACACTGCGAATCAGCTCATAACGACTCAGGCTGATCCCGGCGAAGCGTTCGGGGATGGGGCTGCGGATCATCTCGGTCATGTCGTCGCCGCGAGCCGCGCCGTCGCGCATCAGTTGGTCGAGCCAGCCCAGGTAATCGCGCATCTGCGCAAAGGGTTGGGCGCCGGTCGCCACTGGGCCGTGGCCGGGCACGATCTGTTTCCAGGGCAAGGCCTGCAGGGTGTCGAGGTCCTGGAGCCAGACCTCCAGCCCCGGGCTGTTGGGGGTGGTCAGGGCGCGTTCGTAGAACACCAGGTCGCCGGCGAACAGCACGCCCGTGGTTTCGTCGAGGATCGCCAGGTCGGCCCCGGTGTGCCCGGCCAGTTGCAGCAGCCGCAACGCGTGATTGCCCACCTTGAGCACACCGGGCGTCAACGCTTGGGTGGGCAGCACCACCTCGGTGCCGCGCATCCAGTCGCCCACCAGCCGGTACATGTTCTCCGCCATGGCGTCGCCCTGCTGGCGCAGCAGGTCCGTGGTCCCGGCCAAGGCGCCGATGGGGACGTCGCTGAAGGCCTGGTTGCCCAGTACGTGATCGGGATGATGATGGGTCAGCAGGACCTGGATCACCGGCTTATCCGTCGTTGCCGCAATGGCCTGGCGCAGGGCTTCGCCGTAGCGCTTCGACGGTCCGGTGTCGATCACCACCACGCCGGTATCGGTGACGATGAACGCGGTGTTGACGATGTTGCCGCCGTTGGCCTTGGCAAAATTCTCGGTGCTGCCTTCCAGCAGCCAGGTGCCTTCGGCGATCTGCCGGGGCTTGAGCGCGTAGTTCGTCCCGGCCCACGTCGGCCAGCACAGGCTCAGGAACATCAGCAACAACCAGCGCATGGCGCGCTCCTTGTGGTCAGGGGATCGCCGCCTCGAACGTATTGCCGCTGTTGTCGCGCAGCAGCAGGCGGGTCTGGCCCGGGCCTCGGATGTCGAAGCCCAGGTTGGGGTTTTCACTGACCGCCGGGAACAGCTCCAGGCGCGCCAGCACCTGGCCGTCGGCGTCCAGCAGTTGCGCCTGGTTGAGGAAGAATTCCGGGATACCGCTCACCAGGCCGTTATCCATCGGATGAGCGACCTGCAGGCGCAAGCGGCTCGAATCGCCCCGGGGATAGCGGGCGCCCAGCACCTCGCCCAAGTGTTCCTCCCAACCTGGCTGGGTGCGCACCACGCTGGGCGCGGTGCAGCCGCCACCGGCCGCGTCGATCAGGGTCGAGCCGACGTGCCACAGGCCATCGCGGGTCTGCACGGCAGCACGCAGCGGCGTGGCTTGTTCGATACGAATACGGATCGACAACCAGGGCAGCACACGCGCCCCCGGTTGGAAGTCGACGATTTTCGGCAACGGGTTCAGTTCGGCCCAGGCCAGCACCCGTACGACGTCGCCAGTGAAGGCCCGGGCATCGATTTCCAGTGGCACCTGGCGTGCGTCTTCGGCAAAGGGTGGGGCCAGCAGGCGCACCCGGTCATCGAACACGAACGGCGCGTCCCCCAGCAATTGCTTGTGATAAAAGGCCCACATCACCGACGGCACCGGGTCCTTCCCCGGTTCGACCGCCGCCAGCGCAATCGTCGGCAGGCCGCACCACAGCAGGCACCACATGGCCCATTTCATCCCTGCGCTCCTATTGATACATCTCCGGCACTTCGTAACGCAGGCCGTAATGGGCATAAAGAGTCTTGACGCTGCCGTCGCGGATCAAGCCTTCCAGCGCCTCTTCCACCGCATAGGCCAACTGACGGTTGCTTTCATGCACCGCCATGCCGATTTCCCAACGTTGCTTGCCCATGTTCGGGTAGGCGTTTTCCGCCAGCGCCAGTTGCGGATCAGCCGCCTCGTGCACTTGCCAATCGACCTCACCGCGCATGGCCATGACGGCGTCCACCTCCCCGGCCTGCATGGCCTTGAAGGCCTGGCTGACACCGGAGTAATGGCGGGTCTTGGCACTGAGCATGCCGTTGAACACCGAGGTCAGGTAGAACGACGGCACACTGTCGACTTCCACCCCGATGGGGTGTTGCTGGAACACTGCGACACTGCCCACCGAATCCAGTCGGCGGCGGTCATATGCCACCTGCCAACATTCCTGCTGATAAGGTCCGAACATCACCACTTGGGCATTTTCCAGCTCACCGATGTCGTTGCGCTTCTGCACGTAGTCATGGTCGTACGGCACACGCATCATCAGGTCGGCCAGTTGTCGGTCGTGCAGCGGGCTGCTGCGCCAGATGTAATCGCGCAAATCGTCATCAAGCTTCTCGCCCGGTGGTGCCCACATCAATTGCAGACGCACGCCAAGCGCCTTGGCCAGGGCCTGGGCCAGTTCCACGTCCACGCCCCTGGGTTGCCCGTGATCCTCAAAACTGTAGGGCGCGAAGTCCTTGTAGACCGCGACCTTCAACTCACCGGAGGCGATCATCTGGTCGTAGCTGCGCACCTGCGCCTGCGCCGCCTGGCCACACAGCAGCAGGCTGCACATCACCCACGCGAACAGGCGCATGGCGATCACTCCTCGACGTGTACGCTGTCGAGATAGGTGCGCACCGCCCACAAGGCTTCCTGGCTCAGGTAGTCGGCCATTTTCGGCATGTAGACTCGGCCGTCGCGCACCGCGCCGTGACGTACGCGCTCGACGAACCATTCATCCCCGGCTTCGGCGGCGTCCAGCATCCGCAGGTCCGGGGCGATGCCGCCCGACTTGGCCTCCAGGCCATGGCACGCGGCGCAGTTCTGGTTGTAGGCCGAAGCGCCGATTTCTATGGCTTTGTCACGCTCGGGGGAACTGCGATAGGGGTTCTGGGCGGCCCAACCATCACCGTCCAGCGGCAGGTTGGTGTCCTTGATCGGGGTCAATCCCTTGGTTTCCACTGCCTGGGGCACTACGTTGCCATGGGCCCATGCGGAGCCTGCGCCGGTCAGCCCCATCAGCAGTGCGGTAGCGATGATGGCGTTGCGTTTTGTTGTCATTGTTATGCCCTCTGGATTGCACGCAAGACCTCTGTGAGAAGCCGTGCCGTCATCTTAGGAACCGCCCTGCCCCAGCCGAATGCTGCTTTGGTGGCCGGGATCTAGTTCCTTGGTAGCAGGCCATCCGACGCAGGTCGTAAAGACAGGCGGTTTGGGAAGTCTTCCCGGCAAGGGCGGGACTTTTTCCGTATCGGCCGGGTCGTGGCACCACTCACCCTAGTCAGGCCAAAACCTTTCACTGGGAACTGCCACCATGAGAATAAAAACGCTACCCGCCCTCTCCTCCCTGACGGTCGCCTTGCTGCTGGCCGGCAGTCTGTCAACGAGTCCGTTGGCGCGCGCTGCCGTCACCTGGGAAGACATCGCCAACGACCACCTGACCACCCAGGACGTGCTGCAATACGGCATGGGCACCAACGCCCAGCGCTGGAGCCCGTTGGCCCAGGTCAACGACAAGAACGTGTTCAAGCTGACCCCGGCCTGGTCCTACTCATTCGGCGACGAGAAGCAGCGCGGCCAGGAATCCCAGGCCATCGTCAGCGACGGCGTGGTGTACGTCACCGGCTCGTACTCGCGGGTATTCGCCCTCGACGCCAAGACCGGCAAGCGCCTGTGGACCTACAACCACCGGCTGCCGGACAACATTCGCCCGTGCTGCGACGTGGTCAACCGTGGCGCGGCCATCTACGGCGACAAGATCTACTTCGGCACCTTGGACGCGCGAGTCGTCGCCCTGGATAAGAACACCGGCAAAGTGGTGTGGAACAAGAAGTTCGGCGACCACGCCGGCGGCTACACCATGACCGGGGCGCCGGTGCTGATCAAGGACAAGACCAGTGGCAAGGTCCTGCTGATCCATGGCAGTTCCGGCGATGAGTTCGGCGTGGTCGGCCAGTTGTTCGCCCGCGACCCCGATACCGGCGAAGAAGTCTGGATGCGCCCGTTCGTCGAAGGCCACATGGGCCGCCTCAACGGCAAGGACAGCACCCCGACGGGCGATGTCAAGGCGCCTTCCTGGCCCGACGACAAGACCACTGAAACCGGCAAGGTCGAAGCCTGGAGCCACGGCGGCGGCGCACCTTGGCAGAGCGCCAGTTTCGACGCCGAGACCAACACCATCATCGTCGGCGCGGGCAACCCTGGCCCGTGGAACACCTGGGCGCGCACGGCCAAGGACGGCAACCCTCACGATTACGACAGCCTCTACACCTCCGGCCAGGTGGGCGTCGACCCAAGCACTGGCGAAGTGAAGTGGTTCTACCAACACACGCCCAACGACGCCTGGGACTTCTCCGGCAACAACGAGCTGGTGCTGTTCGACTACAAGGACAAGGACGGCAAGGTGGTCAAAGCCACCGCACACGCCGACCGCAACGGTTTCTTCTACGTGGTGGACCGCAACAACGGCAAGCTGCAGAACGCCTTCCCGTTCGTCGACAACATCACTTGGGCCAGCCACATCGACCTCAAGACCGGCCGCCCGGTGGAAAACCCCGGCCAGCGTCCGGCCAAGCCATTGCCGGGTGAAACCAAGGGCAAGCCGGTGGAAGTCTCGCCGCCCTTCCTCGGCGGCAAGAACTGGAATCCCATGGCCTACAGCCAGGACACCGGCTTGTTCTACGTCCCCGGCAACCAGTGGAAAGAGGAATACTGGACCGAGGAAGTGAACTACAAGAAGGGCTCGGCCTACCTCGGCATGGGTTTTCGCATCAAGCGCATGTACGACGATCACGTTGGCAGCCTGCGGGCGATGAACCCCACCACCGGCAAGGTAGTCTGGGAGCACAAGGAACCGCTGCCACTGTGGGCCGGCGTACTGGCGACCAAGGGCAACCTGGTGTTCACCGGCACCGGCGACGGCTTCTTCAAGGCCTTTGATGCGAAAACCGGCAAGGAGCTTTGGAAGTTCCAGACCGGCAGCGGCATCGTTTCCCCACCCATCACGTGGGAGCAGGACGGCGAGCAATTCATCGGCGTGACCGTCGGCTACGGTGGTGCCGTACCGTTGTGGGGCGGCGACATGGCCGAACTGACCAAGCCGGTGGCCCAGGGTGGGTCGTTCTGGGTATTCAAGATTCCGAGCTGGGATAAGGCGACGGCGCAGAAATAGCCCAATCCCACCTGAATCCTAATCGATACAACAATCCCCTGTGGGAGCGAGCCTGCTCGCGATAGCGGTGGTTCAGCTGGCATTCATGTTGACTGACATGGCGCTATCGCGAGCAAGCTCCCACAATTGCCCGAGCTCATGCCATGAGATGCTTGTCATTGCTGCTTTTGTTCGTTGGCGCCTTTGCCAACGCCGACGAGACCGACACCCCGCTCACCCTCAACGGCTGCCTCATCGCCGAATCCAGCCAATGCCCCGGCGCCAACCTGCGCGGTGCAAAACTGGCGAACCAGGACCTGCGCAAAATGAACCTCAGCGGTGCCGACCTGCGCGACGCCGACCTGCGGCACGCACGGCTGGACCTGGCCAACCTCGAGAAAGCCCAACTGCAGGGCGCCAACCTAACCCGTGCCAGCCTGCAACAAAGCAACCTGCGCCTGGCGGACTTCAGCGGCGCCACGCTCAAGGCGATCCAGGGTTGGGGTCTGTTCGCCCAAGGCACGCAGTTCCAACGCGCCGACCTGACCGCCGCCTACCTTCAGTTCGCCCGCTTGTCCGGCGCGCACCTGCAGGGTGCCAACCTGCAGGCCGCTGACCTGGAAATGGCCTGGCTGAGCAAGGCCGACCTCAAGGGCGCCGACCTGCGCGACGCCAACCTGCAGGAAGCCAAGCTCGGCGAAAGCAACCTGGAACAGGCCAACCTGAGCGGTTCTCGCCAGCACTACGGGAATTTCCAGGATGCGAATATGGAGGGCTGTACCGGTTGCCCGACTTCCTGGGATCAGTAAGGATTGCCACAACCCCCTGTGGCGAGGGAGCTTGCTCCCGCTGGGCTGCGCAGCAGCCCCCCTCCGCCGGCCAACTCAGTCAATCCGTCCTACCGAGGTGCCTGGTTTCAGGGCCGCTTCGCGCCCCAGCGGGAGCAAGCTCCCTCGCCACAATGAACCTGGGATTCACCCCGCCACCCGCACCACCCCCATATCGATCCCCAAGTGCACCAGCTCGGCATGGGAGCTGACCTGCAACTTGCTCTTGAGCAGCGTCAAATGGTTGGACACGGTCTTGGCGCTGATGCACAGCTGTTCGGCAATGGTGCGGGCGGGGGTGCCCTTGGCGAGCATGACAAAGATCTCCAACTCCCGTTGAGTCATGCATTGCAGCCGCGGGTCGACATCCTGGCGCGAACGGGTGCAGGCCAGTTGCGTGGCCAGGGATTGCTCGATGTAGACATGCCCGGCCAGCACTCGCCGCACCGCGTCGACCAGCACCTGGGGTGCCGAATTCTTGGTCAGGTAGCCCGCGGCGCCAGCGTCCAATGCCTGGCGCACCAAGGGCAATTCATCGTGCATGCTGAAAAACAGCACCCGCAGTTGCGGCAGGCGATGGCGTAGCCGGCGGGTGGTTTCCAAGCCACTGATACCGGGCAGGCCGAAGTCCATGATCACCAGATGCGGCACCTGCTCCTGCACCTGGCTCAACGCCTCCTCACCGGTCGCCGCTTCGCGGACCTGCAGGTCCGGCATCAACACCCGCAAAAGGCTGGCATAGCCCTGCCGAACCACCGCATGGTCGTCCACCAACAGAATGTTCATCACTCCTCCAGGGGGATATTCAAGGCCAGCGCCCAACCGGCGCCAGCCTGGCTGAGGATGCGCAGCTCACCGCCCAGGCTGCGCGCCCGCTCGGACATCGAGTGCAAGCCGACACCGGCGCGCGATGGTTGCGTCGCTCCACAACCGTTGTCGCGCACCAGCAACCGCAGGCGCCCGGCGCGGTGTTGCAGGCGTATCCGCACCTGCGTGGCGCCGGCATGCCGGGCAACGTTGGTCAACGCTTCCTGCAACAAACGATACAAGTGGGTCTTGTCCGGACCGGACAAGGACGGCAGTGTTTTGTCGATCCACACCTGACAGGTGATGCCCTGGCTGGCCTGCCATTGCCCGGCCAATAGCCTGATGGCCTCGCACAATGGCAGGTACTGCAACACCACTGGGTACAAGTCATGCACCAGTGCCCGGAAACCCGATTGCAAATGCTCGCAATGCTCTTCGAGCTGGCTGACGGTCTGCTCCAGCGCCAGCGGCTGATCCATCAACAGCCGCAGCAGGCAGGCGCGAGCACGAATGCCGGCCACGTATTGGCCCAAGTCGTCGTGCAGGGTCTGGGCCAGCTGGGTACGCTCCTGTTCCTGCACGGCCAGCAAGGCCTGGGTAAGCCGGGCGTTATCGGCCTGGGCCTCGGCCAGCGCAGCGGTCATGCGATTGAAATGCCCCGCCAGATGCTGCGCCTCCGGGACACCCTCAGTGCCCAGGCGCACCTGCAGGTTCCCGGCTGAGACCTGACGCAACGCATGCAGCAGCTCATCGAGCAAGCGCATGCCCCGGCGTACCCCCCAACGAATCACCAACAGGCTGAGCGACAGCGCCAGGGCACAGACGTACAACAGTTGCACCAAGGAATCGAGAATCTCGTCGATTTCATCGCGAGGGTCGACGGCAATCCAGGCCCGCCGACCGTCCGGCAAATCCACCACCTGAGCCGCGGGTCCGTCATCCAGTAACCGGCGGCCGAGCCAGGCCTTCATTCCGGATTCATTCGCCGGGAACAACTCCCCAGGGGCCAGCCAACGGACCCGCACATGCCGCAGGCTGCCGGTCAACCGCGGCTGGAGACTGGCCGGATCGCGCTCGGCGGTTTCGCGCAGGTAATGCACCACCGATTCGGCCGATTGCAGCTCTCGTTTCACATCGGCCATGGCCTGGTGCAGCAGCAGGACTGCACAGGCCAGGGTGACCAGGGCGAAAAAGGCGGAGACCCAGAGGTTGATGCGCCAGAGGGCTGACATGGCTAGCGCTCCAGCCCTGAATTGACACCTACACCCTGTGGGAGCGGGGGTTTCCCGGTTTTGGGACGGTCAACCCCGATCAAACTCAGGATCAGCAGAAACGGCAACAGCAGCGCTTTGAGAATCCGCATGGTCTGCCCCCTCCTGGTCAATGACGATGCCTGCATGCTAAAACCCCGACCTCCAAGGTGAGTTACTACCTTGGTACTGCACCGGCGGTACTTTCTGCATATTTCCCCATGCCCCTGGGCTTTCTATGCTGGCGCTACCTGCAATGGAGGATGTCATGCGCCGGCTCGTCAGTTACGCCCTGGTTTCTCTGCTGGCAGCGGCAACTGCTCACGCGGGCGATGCCACGCCGCTGCAAGTGCGCATCGGCTACCTGGGTTACCGTCCCGATCCGGGCCCGTTGCTATCCAACGTCATTGCCGAACCGGCCGATGCCGGGTTGCGCGGCGCTGAATTGGCGATCGTCGACAGCAGCAGCACCGGGCGTTTTCTCAAGCACGACTACCGCCTGGAAAGCACCAGCGTCGACACTCCCGAAGCGCTGCTCCAGGCCGCCCGGACCCAACATGACCAGGGCCTGCGGCTGTTCGTGGTCAACGCACCGGCCGCCAGCCTGCGCCAACTCAGCGCCGCCCTGCCCGACAGCCTGCTATTCAACGCCGGTAGCCCCGACGACAGCCTGCGCACCACCGACTGCCTGGGCAACGTGCTGCACAGCCTGCCCGACCGCGCCATGCTCGCCGATGCCCTGGTGCAGTTCAGCGTCGTGCGTAAATGGCAGCGGGCCTTGCTGATCGTCGGCCAGACGCCCGAGGACCAGGCCTATGCCGCCGCATTGCGCCGGGCCATGAAACGCTTCGGCATGAAGATCGTCGCCGAGAAGGCCTGGCAGTTCGACAACGACCAGCGCCGCAGCGCCCAGGCCGACATGCCGCTGTTCACCCAGACCGCCGAGTACGACGTGGTGCTGGTGGCCGATGAGCGCGGCGACTTCGGTGAATACCTGCCCTACCAGACCTGGTACCCACGCCCGGTGGCCGGCACCCAAGGGCTGACGCCCACCGGTTGGCACAAGACCGTGGAAACCTACGGCGCGGCGCAACTGCAAAAACGCTTTGAAGCCCTGGCCGGACGCTGGATGAACGACCGCGACTTTGCTGCCTGGATCGCCGTGCGCAGCATCGCCAGCGCCGTGAGCAAGTTGCGTCAGGACGACCCGCTCGCCATTCGCCAACTGGCCCTCAGCGACCAGTTGCCCCTGGACGGCTTCAAGGGTCGCAAGCTCAGCTACCGGCCCTGGAACGGCCAGTTGCGCCAACCGATTCCCCTGGTCCAGCCCCGGGCACTGGTCAGCACCTCGCCCCAGGACGGTTTTCTCCACCCTTCCAATGAAATGGACAGCCTGGGTTATGACCGGCCCGAAGTGAGCTGCCGTTACCCCTGACCGAAAACAACAATAAGGAAAACCGCCATGTGCCGCCCGCTGTTCAAACCGGCCCTGCTCTGCCAAGTCCTTGCCCTGGGCGCTGTTCTGCTGGCTGCCGGCCCCGCCGCCGCCAGCATCGCCTGGGTCTCCAACGAGAAGGACAACAGCCTGAGCCTGATCGACATGCAGAGCCTGGAAGTCATCGAGACCCTGCCGGTTGGCCAGCGCCCCCGGGGCCTGCTGCTGTCCCACGACAATCGCCTGCTGTACATCTGCGCCAGCGACTCGGACCGGGTCCAGGTGATGGACGTCGCCACCCGCAAGATCATCAAGGAACTGCCTTCCGGCAAGGACCCGGAGCAGTTCGCCCTGCACCCCAACGACCGCTGGCTGTATGTCTCCAACGAAGACGATGCCCTGGTCACGGTGATCGACACCCAGACTTCCGAAGTGCTGGGCCAGATCGGCGTGGGTGTCGAACCCGAAGGCATGGCCGTCAGCCCTGACGGCAAGTGGGCGGTCAACACCAGTGAAACCACGAACATGCTGCACTGGATCGACACCAGCACCCAGACCCTGGCCGACAACACCCTGGTGGACCAGCGGCCACGTTTCGTCGAGTTCAATCGCGACGGTACACAGCTCTGGGCCTCGGCAGAGATCGGCGGCACGTTGACCGTACTCGACGTCGCCACGCGCCAGGTGCTCAAGACCCTGACGTTCCAGATCAAGGGCGTGCACCCGGACAAGGTCCAACCAGTGGGCATCAAGCTCAGCGCCGACGGCAAGCTGGCGTTCGTCGCCCTGGGCCCGGCCAACCATGTGGCGGTGATCGACGCCAAGACCTTCGAAGTGCTGGATTACCTGCTGGTGGGCCGACGGGTCTGGCAACTGGCGTTCACCCCGGACCAGAAGCAGCTGCTGGCGACCAACGGCGTCAGCGGCGATGTCTCGGTGATCGATGTAGAGAGCCGCAAGGTCCTGAAGTCGGTGAAAGTCGGGCGCTACCCTTGGGGCGTGGTGGTCACGCCATGAACGCCCTGGAGGTCAGCGACCTGAGCTTTGCCTATGGCGCGCGCGAAGCTCTCAAGCAGATGAACTTCAGCCTGCCCGCAGGCCGTTTCGCCGCGCTGCTGGGTCCCAACGGTGCCGGCAAGTCGACGCTGATCGCCCTGCTCACACGCCTGTACGACCTGCAACGTGGCGAGATCCACATCGGCGGTCATTCCCTGCAGAAATCACCAAGACCGGCCCTGCGCCAGTTGGGTGTGGTGTTCCAACAGAGCACGCTGGACCTGGACCTGAGCATTGAACAGAATCTGCGCTATCACCTGGCGCTGCACGGTTTTTCGCGGCGCCAGGGCAGCGCCCGCATCGACGCCGAACTGACCCGCCAGCACCTGACGGAGCGCCGCCACGAGCGGGTACGCGACCTCAACGGTGGCCATCGACGCCGGGTGGAGATCGCCCGCGCCCTGCTCCACGAACCGCACTTGCTGCTGCTCGACGAACCCAGCGTCGGCCTCGATCCGGCCAGCCGCCTCGCCCTGGGTCTGCACATCCGGCAACTGTGCAGCGAGCAAGGCATCAGCGTGCTCTGGACCACTCACTTGCTCGACGAAGTGCAGCCCAGCGACGACCTGTTGATCGTGCACCAGGGCCGTCTGGTCGCCAGCGGCCAGGCCGACGCGGTGAGCCTGGAACACGGGGGCACCCTCGGTTCGGCCTTCACCCACTTGACCGCCACGGGAGTCCGGCCATGAATGCGTACTGGCAATGTTTCAGCGGCATCGTGACGCGCGAATGGTTGCGCTTCGTGCTGCAACGCACACGGCTGCTCAGTGCCCTGGTACGGCCCCTGCTGTGGCTGCTGGTGTTCGCCGCCGGTTTTCGCGCGGCACTGGGCATCGCCATCATCGCGCCCTACGACACCTACATCCCCTACGAGGTGTATATCGTGCCCGGGCTGGCCTGCATGATCCTGTTGTTCAACGGCATGCAGGGCTCGCTGTCGATGGTCTACGACCGGGAGATGGGCAGCATGCGCGTGTTGCTCACCAGCCCCTTGCCCCGGGCTTTCCTGCTGGCGAGCAAGTTGTTGGCGACCTCGCTGATCTCACTGTTGCAGGTCTATGCCTTTCTCGCTATCGCCTGGCTGTACGGCATCCAGCCACCGACCATGGGCCTGCTGCTGGCCCTGCCGGCCCTGTTGCTGGTGGCCCTGATGCTCAGCGCCCTGGGCTTGTTGCTGTCCAATGCCATCCGGCAACTGGAAAACTTCGCCGGGGTGATGAATTTCGTGATCTTCCCGATGTTCTTCCTGTCTTCGGCGCTGTACCCGCTGTGGAAAATGCAGGAAGCCAGCCCTTGGCTGTACTGGCTTTGCTCGGTCAGCCCGTTCACCCACGGCGTGGAGTTGGTGCGTTTTGCGCTGTACGAGCAGTTCAACCTGCTGGCGATGGCGGTGTGCGTGGGGTTGACCCTGGTGTTCGCGCTGTTGGCGGTGTGGACGTTCAATCCGCAGCATGCGGCGTTGCGCAAGGCCAATTGAATTGCCCCATACCCATATCCCACGGGGGTTCTGTGCAGGGCTCATGGCCAAAATTACTACTTTAGTACTGGTTTTCCTGTCTATGGTCGCATTCACAAGACCTCGACCCTGGCATGTAATGGGCGCATAACAAAAAGGATAAATCCTATGCTCCGTTTGCTGGCGATCCTCCTGCTGGGCCTGGCGCTGAATGTCGCGCAGGCCGGTACCGCGCTGTTTTCGGCGCAGGGTTATCGCATCGCCCAATACCGCAGCCCGACGCCCGCCACTGTCGACGGCGCCCAGACCCTCGATACCCAGGCCCTGCAACAGCTGCTTGAGCAGGCCTCGCCCCCGGTGCTGATCGACGTTTATCGCCGGCCGTGGGTCCAAGGGCGTTTCATCGACAACGAACCCCACGCCAACCTCCCTGGCAGCCTGTGGCTGGCCAATACCGGTGACGGCGACCTCGACCCGACCTGGCAGGACTACTTCAGCCATCACCTGCGCACGGCCACCGGCGGGCGGTTGGATTCACCGTTGGTCTTTTATTGCCGCGCCGATTGCTGGCTGAGCTGGAACGCGGTAAAACGCGCCACTGCCATGGGCTATAACCATGTGTACTGGTATCGCGATGGCCTCGATGCCTGGGAGGCGGCCAACCTGCCCCTGCAAGCGGCCCGGCCCGAACCTTTTCCCTGATCTTGCAAGAAGTGCGTGCAACTGCCCTGCCCCACACGACAATAACGAGGTGAATGGCCATGTATAAAATCCTGATAGCCGACGATCACCCACTGTTTCGCGAAGCCATCCACAACGTCATCAGCGACGGTTTTCCGGGCAGCGAGGTCATGGAGACCGCCGACCTGGACAGCGCCCTGGCCTTGACCGCCGAGCACGACGACCTGGACCTGATCCTGCTGGACCTGAACATGCCCGGCATGCACGGGCTCAATGGCCTGATCAACCTGCGCAACGAGGCACCGACCATCCCCGTGGTGATTGTCTCCGCCGAACAGGACAAACAGGTGGTGCTGCAGGCTATCACCTATGGTGCGGTGGGCTTCATCACCAAATCCTCGCCACGCTCGCAGATGACCGACGCCATCGAGCAGATCCTCAACGGCAACGTGTACCTGCCGCCCGACATCATTCGCACGCAAAAAAGCCCGATGGGCCGCCGCCTGAACGAAACACCGGCATTCCCGCCGGAACTGCTCCAGGCCTTGACCCGCAAGCAACTGCTGGTGCTCGAACGCATGACCAAGGGCGAGTCGAACAAACAGATCGCCTACACCCTGGACATCGCCGAAACCACGGTCAAGGCCCACGTCTCGGCGATCCTGCGCAAACTCAACGTGCACAACCGGGTGCAGGCGATCCTCAGTGCCGGGGATATTGATTTCGGGGCTTATTTGCGGCGCTGAACCGGTCCCCCTGTTTGGACCGGGGGGACACGGTTAACACTTTCCTGTGGCGAGGGGATTTATCCCCGTTGGGGCGCGAAGCGGCCCTAAAACCTAACAATTTAGTACGTCTGACAGATCCTGGGGCTGCTTCGCAGCCCAACGGGGATAAATCCCCTCGCCACAAACGGTGTCCGACTCAATGGTTCGGGAGCTGGCCCAACAGATGACTCATCGCAATCTTGAGCTTCATCGGCCGCACCGGCTTGTGCATCAGGGTGTGCCCGCGTTCGCGGATCTGCTGCTTGAGTTCGTTGCTGTAGTTGGCGGTGATCATCATGGCCGGGATCGGTGAGGCCCGGCGGGCGTTGATCCTGGCCACCGCATCGACGCCATTCTGATCGTTGTCCAGATGATAATCGGCGATCAACAAGTCGGCCTCGGCATGGTAGTTGTCCACTTGGCGGGCCAGGTCCTGTTCCGACAACGCGGTCACTACCTGGCAACCCCAACCCTCCAGCAACGTACGCATGCCAGCGCAGATCGCTGCATCGTTATCCAGCACCCAGACCCGCGCCCCGCGCAGTCGCTCGAGCATTGGCTCGCTCATGTCCAGGCACGGCAGCGGCTTGGGCGCGGTGGCGCTCAGCGGCACGTCGATGGAGAACATCGAGCCCTTGCCCGGCCAAGAGCGCACCTGGATCCGGTGCCCGAGGATCCCGGCGATTTTTTCGACAATCGCCAGGCCCAGGCCCAACCCACGGTCCTGGTTCGGGCGTTGCACGTCGCCACGCTTGAACTCCTGGAATATTTCCTCAAGGCGGTTCTCGGCAATACCGATGCCGCTGTCCCAGACCTGGATCGACACGCGCTGGCGGTGTCGCCGGCAACCCAGCACCACCCGCCCGCTGGGGGTGTAACGAATGGCGTTGCTCAGCAGGTTGCGCAAGATCCGCGCGAGCAATTGCATGTCGCTGCGCACCAGCACCGAACAACCGACAAAGTGCAGCTCCAGCCCTTCGCTGCGGGCGATCTGGGCGTATTCGGCGGCCAGGTTGTCGAGCAACTCACTGAGGCCGAACGGCGCGACGTCGGCCTTGATCACCCCGGCGTCCAGCTTGGAGATGTCCACCAGGGTGCCCAGCAGGTTCTCCACGTCCTGTAGCGAATTGCTGACGTTACGCACCAGTTGCGCGTTGGCGACCGGCTCGCGGCGCTCAAGCAAGGCACTGGTGAACAACCGGGCAGCGTTGAGCGGTTGCAGCAGGTCATGGCTGACCGCTGCGAGAAACTTGGTCTTCGACAGGTTGGCCTGCTCGGCCTCGCGCTTGGCCTCCCGCAGGCGCAATTCCACCCGGCTGCGCTCGTCGATCTCGCGCAGCAACTGGTCATTGAGCGTAGTCAGTTCGGCGGTCCGTTCCTGGACCCGCTGTTCCAGGTTCTGGTAGGCCTGGTGCAGCGCTTCGGCGGTGCGCCGGCGTTCGGTGATGTCGCGGATCAGCACGAAAATCCCCACCACTTCACCGTTGGCCAGGCGGTTGGGTACATAGGAGCGCAGCATGTAGCGCTCCTGGTTGTTGATGTTGGTCTCGGCGAACTCGAACGTCACGCTCTCCCCCGCCAACGCCCGGGCCACGTAGGCTTCCAGGCGCTGGTAATGCTGCTCGCTGTGGGCCTCGCGCAGGCTCTGGCCGAGCATCACGCCACGGGGCCAGCAATACCATTGCTCGTAGACCTTATTGGTGAACTCGTAGACCAGGTCGGCGTTGAGGTAGGCGATCAGCGCCGGCACATGGTCGGTGATCAGGCGGATCCAGCGCTCGCTTTCGCTCAGGGCTTCGGCGTGCTGATAGCGCTCGGTGATGTCGGTGAAGGTATTGACATAACCGCCGGTAGGCAGCGGGTGGGTGCGGATCTCCAGGACCCGGCCATCCGACAGGCGCTGTTCGCTTTCGTGAATCAGCCGCCCGTTGCTGTCACGGCTGGTTGGCGTCAGCAGGTGCAGCTCGCTGTCGGCGATGACCTCGTTGAAGGGCCGATGGGCAGCCACCGGAGCCAAGCCGCTGAGTTCCAGGAAGCGCCGGTTCCAAAGCTCTAGCACGCCTTGGGCATTGACCATCGCCACGCCCTGGGACAGGTTGTCCACCGCCCGCTGCAACAAATGGGATTTCTGCGCGATGGCCTGCTCGCGGCGCACGGTTTCGCTGAGCTTGACGTCGGTGATGTCGGTAAACAGGATCACCCGCCCGCCTTCCTGGGTCGGCCGCTCGCTGACTTGCAACCAACGTCCGTTCTGCAAGCGATACAGCACATGCTCGTCGGCCTGGCCCCGGGGCTCTTCGCTGAACAGCCCGTTGGCGGTCATCAAGCGCTTGACCTCGGAAAGGCGCATGCCGGCGATGATGCGCACCCGGCTGTTGGCCCAGAAGGCCTTGAAGCGGCTGTTGAACAGGACAATGCGTTGCTGCTCGTCGAACAGCACAAACGCATCGGAGATGCTTTCGATGGCGTCGATCAGATGCCGGTGGGCGGTTTCCGCCCGCAGCCGCGCCTCGCCCAGCAAGTGATTGCCGGCCTTGAGTTCGGCCATGGCCTGGTTCAATGCATCGGTGCGCTCGCGCACCTGCTCGGCCAGCACCACCGAGTGCTGGAACGCCGCGTACGGGTCGTTGCCCCGAGTTACGCCGGACTCCACCCGTTCGATCAGCGCCTCATTGATGCGCCGCAACTTGCGGTTTTCATGCTGCTGGGCGGCGAGCTGGGCCTGCAGCTCAGCGATGGCCGGGGACGCGATGTCGGGCAATGGCAACTCCGGTGAACGTCTGGTTGATGTGCATGCCATTGAACTGTTCTCCATAGGTGTTGAACCCCATCACCCGTTGTTCGCGCAGGAACTGGCCGATCTGCTCCAGGCCGCCGCGATCTTCCAGCTCCAGGCGCCGGAGAAAGCAATCGCAGCCGATGGTCAGCAGCAAGTCGCCGAGGCGTGCCTGCAAACCGTCGAACAAGGTTTGCAGGTTGTGCAGCAAGGGCCCGGGGGTCATGGCGGTGAGCACGATGCCGTTCTCCACCGCACAGTAGAAACTCAGGCTCAGGTCCGGATGCACCTGCTGGATGGCGCGCACGTAGTACTGGTCGTTGATGCGCACCGCCAGTGGATGGGCGGCGAAGACCCGGTAGTCGAGGGCGCTCACCGGCACGCCGATGTGCCGGGCGTATTCTTCGGCGGCGGGTTCGGCGTTGAGCTCGTAGACCCGTCGCGAGGCGCTGTCGGCGCCGGTCACCACCAATTTCTCCTCCCGGGGCAGGATGTGATGGGTGGTGAAGACTTCGAATTCCAGCCAGGTGTTGATCAGCACCACCACGGCCGCGCCACTGTGGAACTGGCCTTCGAAGTACACGTGGGTGTGAGTCAGGTAGTTGTCATCGCCGGCCGACCCGCCGAAATGCGGGATGTCTCCCAGCGCGGCGCTCAAGGCCGCCAGCACCATTTCCTCGCGGCTGGACAGGCCATCGAGCAGGGTCAAGGCGAAGCTGTGGCCCTTGATCGGGGCCAGGGCGTTGCTGCGACAGCCACTCGCCAGACGCTCGACCATTTGCTGGGCGTCGATCAGGCTGAAGTGCTCCATCTCGCCGATCAGTTCGGCGGCGATGGAAAAGTGCCGGTGATCGAAACCCACCGCCGTCACGCAGTTGCGACCATAACCTTGCGCGGTGATTTCACCGGCGCTGGTACAGCCCACCAGGCGAATCCCGCCGAAACTCTGGGACAGCGCCTGGCCCAGGGCCGGCAGATCATATTCGGCGGAACAGAAAAACAGCACGAAGCCCAGGTGCGGGTGCAACAACTGCCGCGCCAACTCCTGGGCCACCTGCTGGACGTCCGTGGCCTGGGACATGGCGCTCACCACACCTTCGCTCTGGGCCTGCTGCATCTTCGCCTCCGACGGGTGCGTGATAGGAGCCCTGAGTGTACGAAGCCGCGTCGAGTCGACGTATGCTACTTGGGTAGCGGGTGGACGCTTCCATGGGATGAGAAGATCGGCGCACACGACGGTGCCGCCACCACCCACACCCCTGATATGGAATACCTTTGTGGCGAGGGAGCTTGCTCCCGCTGGGTTGCGAAGCAGCCCCAAGCAAATTGAATGCAGTCAACCTGACACAGCGCGCTGTCAAGTCTCAGGGCTGCTTCGCAGCCCAGCGAGGCGGTGCGACGTTTCGCTAAATCCCCTCACCACAAAGGCGGTTCGGTGTGCAGGCAATATCAGTGACTCATCGGCGACATGGCGGTCGCCTGCCCCAGCAGTTCCTGGTCGATGTCTTCCAGGCGCAGCACCCGACCACCGGTATCGCTGGCGAGTTTTTGTGCCGCCTGGGGGTCGGAGAACGAAGCCAGGACAACGCCCATGGCGCCCTTGAGCCCGCTGCCGATGACGAAGTAGGCGGTCCGGGCGTCGATCAGGTGGGCGTCATCCGGTGTGTCCCAATGGCTGCGGCCCATGTCGTGGACATACAGCTTGACGTCGGCCCGATGGTTTTCCGGCTGCAACCACCAGCCCAGCATCTCCGCCGGCGAGCAGAATTTCTTTACGCCCCCTGCCCCGACCGCCGCGCCCTTGGGTCCGGGAAAGTCAGTGATGACCATGCCGCACACATGGCATTCGTCACTGGGATGGAACGCCAGCGCGGCCTCGCTGGCCGCGGGTGGCTCGGCCTTGCCGCAGGCCGCCAGTGCCAGGCACATCAATACCCCGACCCAAAGGCGACCCGCCTTGAAATACACCCTGTTCATCGTTGCATGCTCCCTTATCAAGATTGAAATTCACGGGCATCGGCGATTGAACAACCGATAGGCCAGCCACAACGGCACCGCCATCCACAGGCCCAGGCACAGCCAGAGCAAAGGCGCCGACACCGGCAGGTCGCTGCCCAAGGTCAGCACCGCGGCGCCGCTGGACGCCGCATCGAACCCGGACAGGTTGATCAGCCGATACACGTCGGTAGGGTTGAACAGCAGCAGCCATGGCAACAGTTCCGGGCTGAAGCGCCCTTCGCTCAGCACCAGCAATGCCAGCAACGCCAGGTCGAACACCAGCACGAAGAAAAACCACACCCCCAGCGCCAATCCGGCCGCGGTGGATTTCTCTGCCGACAAGCTGCTCAGCACATAGGCCAACCCGAGGAACACCCAGCCCAGCAGCGTGCTGGACACCATGAAGCGACCGAAGGCCCAGAGCAGCAGGCTCAACTGGACATCGTCCACCAACAGGGCGATAGCCAGCATCGCGCAGCCAAAACCGATGAAGGTGGCCAGGGCCAGGATCAAGCCGTGCCCCACGAACTTGCCCAGCAGCAATTGTCCGCGGCCCAACGGGTAGGTCAGCAACAGCAGCAAGGTGCCGCTCTCGTCCTCGCCGACAATCGCGTCATAGGCCAACAGCAAGGCAATCAGCGGCATCAGGAAGGTCGCCAGGCTGGACAGGCTCGCCACCGTGGCCGGCACCGAGGTGAACCCCAGTTGACCGGATGCCGCCGCGCCGAGCCAGGCGATGCCGATCGCCAGCACCGCGAACAACAGACTGATCGCCAACAACCAGCGATTGCGCAGGCCATCGCTGAATTCCTTGCGAGCCATGTTCCAGACCGGATTCATAGGCGGGTCTCCTCGGCCGCGGCACGGACCATGTAATGACGGTACAAATCCTCCAGCGACGGCGGCTTGATCTCGACATCCGACGGGTCATCCTGGGCCAGTAACTGGCGCAGCAATTTAAGCTTGCTGCCATCCGGCGCGGACACCTGCACCCCTTCGGCGCCCCAGCCTTGGGTGGCGTGCCCTTCACTGCGCCAATGCTGGCGAAGCCAATCGGCCCGCGACAGGCCCGAAGCGCGGATCAACGTCGGCAACCCGGCGTCCTCCCGCAGGCGGGCCAGGCTGCCCAGGGCCAACAGGCGACCCCGGGTGAGAATCGCGGCGCGGTTGATGTGAGCTTCCACACCAGGCAGGACATGAGAACAGAGAATGATGCTGGTGCCCTGCCAACGCAGGCGGTCGAGCAACTGATAGAGGTCCTGGGTGGCGATCGGGTCCAGGCCCACGGTCGGTTCATCCAGCAATAACAGGCGCGGTTGGCCAAGCAGCGCCTGGGCCAGGCCGAGACGCTGGCGCATGCCCTTGGAATACGTCTTCACGCGCCGTGTCGCGGCACCCGCCAGCCCGACCTCTTCCAGCAAGCGCTGCACCTGCTCCGGTGCAGCGCCTTTGAGCCGGGCAAAATGGCGCAAGGTTTCCAACCCGCTCAATTGCGGATAGAACATCACGTTCTCGGGCAGATAACCGAGCATCTGCCGCACGCTCGGGTCACTGGGCGCGCGGCCGAAGACACGCACCTGCCCCTCGCTGGCCCGCAGCAAACCGAGGATCAGCTTCATCGTGGTGGTCTTGCCCGCACCGTTATGCCCGAACAGGCCGAGCACTTCGCCCTGGGCCAGGTTCAAGTCCAGCCCGCGCAGCACGGCGACATCGCCATAGTACTGGCTGACGCCTTCGATCTCGACGACGTTCAAGACGCGTCCTCCTGGGCACTGTTGCGTGGCGGGGGCTGGACAGGCGTTTCCATCAGCGGATGGCTGTCCATCACCCCGGGGGATTTCATCACCGGGAAGGCTCGCTGCACCCAACGCAGCAGTTCGATCCCCGGGCTGTTCATCAACAAGCGCACCTGGGGATACAGCCACAGCAGGCGATCGACGTTGTCGTTGGGTTCATAGGCGACATCGCCCAAGCCATCGCCATTGCGATCCCAACCCAGGTAGTCGCTCCAATAATTGCCACGGCCATCCACCGACCATTCCTGCAGCCGCGTGGCCACGTATTTGACCTGGCGCTGGTTGTGGACGAAGGCATTGCCGGCGATGCGGTTATCCTCCGAGCCCGCCGTCAGGTGGATACCCACGGCGCTGCGCTCGAAATGGTTGCCTTCGATGCGGTTGAACAATGAGTTATAGATGAACAGGGCCTTGCCCTCGGCACCGGTGATCATGGTGTCGCCGGTGGACCCGTCGCGCACGTCGGTGACGAAGTTGTCGCGCAGGGTCGAATAGGTGATGTAGTTCATCAGGATCCCGTAGTTCTGATCCTGTTCAGAGCGATTGCCGATGACCGTCAACTGGCGGCTTTGCATCAAGGCATAACCGGTGCGAGTACGCCGGGTGACGTTATCCAGCAGGCGGTTATCGTTGGCGAACATGTAATGCACGCCGTAGCGCAGGTCCTCCAGGACATTGCCCTGGAGCAGGTTGCCGCTGGAGGTGTCGATGTAGATGCCATCGCGGGTTTCGCGCACCTGGTTACCGATGACCCGGGCGCCGTGTACGGCATACAAATGGATGCCATTGCCACGGTCCTGGGAGCGCAGGCTGGGGTCGCCCTGGATGCGGTTGTCGATCAAGCTGACGTCCCGCGTGCCATCGACCCAGATACCGAAGCCCTGGCCCTGCATCCGGTTGCCACGCACCACCGCGCCTTGGGCAACCGGTTGGATGAACACGGCCGCGTTCATGGCCGTCAGGTCGTGGCCCCAATCCAGGAACGTACATCCCTGGACCCGCACGTTCGGGGCGCGAATGATCACGCCATTGCCCTCGCCCAGGCCCTGGAATACCGCATCCGGCGCACACGTGAGGGTCATGGGCTGGTCGATGCTGAACGAGCCCCGGTACTGGCCCGCAGGCAGGCGCCATTGCTGGTCGCCCTCGGCCTGCAAAGGCAAATCGGTGATCGGCTGCGGCGCGCCGAGCACGCCGCCCGACAGCAGGCTGAACACCAGGGCAATGACCAGTCGACGAACGTTTGGATGCTGCATATTCCCGGTCATTGCGCCTGTCTCCCTAGTGAATGACTCAGGCCTTTTCAACCAGCATGCGCCCGACCATCTCCATGTGCAGCGCGTGGCAGAACCAGCTGCAGTAGTACCAGTGCAAGCCGGCTTTGTCGGCGGTGAAGGTGATGGATGAGGTCTGTTGCGGACTGATCTCCATGCTGACGCCATGGTTGGTCATGACAAAGCCGTGGGACACGTCCTCGATCTGGTCGATGTTGGTGATGGTCACCGTGACCTCATTGCCTTGTTTGACGGTGAACTCCGTCAGGCCATAGGCCGGCGCCATCGACGTCATGTACACCCGCACCTTGTTGCCGTCGCGGATGACCTTGTTGTCGGTTTCCAGGTTGATGCCGTCCTTCTTCGCCCGGGCCACGGTGTCGGCGAAAAACGGATCGTTGCGGTTCCAGATCTTCTGGGTCTTGATCTGATCGCGCCGCGCGAGAATACAGTCATGCGGTTCGGCGAAGGCCGGGCCGTCGTGCACCAGCTTCATTTCTTCACCGGAAATGTCGATCAGTTGATCGTTCTCCGGGTGCAGCGGGCCGGTGGGCAGGAAGCGGTCCTTGGAGAATTTGCACAACACCACCAACCACTTGCCGTCCGCCTCGCTGGTTTCGGTGAGAGACGCATGGTTATGGCCAGGCTGGTATTGGACGTCGAGTTTCTGCTTGATGTAATTGATCTTTTCGCCCTTGTAGGCGCGGATGGCCTCGTCCATGTTCCACTTCACCACCTGGCTGTCGATGAACAAGGTGGTGTAGGCATTGCCGCGCCCGTCGAACGTGGTGTGCAATGGCCCGAGCCCCAGTTCCGGCTCGGCGACGATCACTTCGCGTGGGTCCTTGAAGCGGTCGGCGAACAAATCGTCCAGGCGATCGATGGCGATCATCGAGACCGTAGGCGACAGCTTGCCGTTGGCGATGAAGTATTTACCGTCCGACGAGGTATTGAGCCCGTGGGGGTTCTTCGGCACGGGAATGTAGCGGGTGAATTCGGAGTCCTTGCCATCGATCTTGCGGCCATCGACCACCGGCACCTTGGAGCCGTCCAGGTTGATGAACTTGCCGGCCTTGATCGCCGCCTCGATGCGCGGGATGTTGAACACCACCACCCAGTCGCGCTCGTTGCGCATCATGCCGCCCAGGTCGTAGGCCTTCTCGGAGTTGTAGCAGGTGCTGGCGGCGTATTTGCCGGTGTAGTCAGCATCGGAGTTGTCCAGGTTGCCGTCGACGATCACCTGGAACGCCATTTCCATTTTCTCGGCATCGATGGCGTTGAACATCGTGAAGCTGTTTTTGTCCTGCAGGTCGAAGGTATGGCCGTCGTTGGGGTGCGGGATCACGAACTCAGCGTTGGCGAACACGTACTTGGTGTACGGCACCTTTTGCAGGCGCAGGCCGTGGATGGCTTGCACGTTGGGCACGGTGAGGATCTTGTCGCACTTCATGATGTCCAGGCGAATACGCGCGACCCGCGAGTTGGCCTTGTCGTTGATGAACAGGTATTTGCCGTCGTACTTGCCGTCGGTCATGGAGATGTGCGGGTGGTGGCAATCGCCGTTCTGGTACTTGGCGCTGTCGCCCAGGATGCGCTTGCTTTCGTTGGTCAGGCCCCAACCGGTGGCCGAGTCGACGTTGAACACCGGGATACGCATCAGCTCACGCATCGATGGCACACCCAGCACCCGCACCTCGCCCTGGTGGCCGCCGCTCCAGAAACCATAGTATTCGTCCAGCTCCCCAGGCCCGACGTGAATCTTGGACTTGGCCTCCTTGGCCGCCGCAGCCCAGGACTCACGGGTGAACGTCCCGGCCCCCAGCGCCGTCGCGCCGGCCAGTACGGCACCGGTTACCGCGCCAGTGCCGAGAAAACTGCGCCGGCTGACACCCCTGGGTTCTTCCACCACGCCCGGGGTTTGGTTTTTTTTATCGCTCATGCTGTGTGCTCCATGAAGAATGAAACGGTCAAGGGACAGGCCATTGGGGGCCTCAAGGCGCCGGGTTCACCTGCACCACGGGAATCAGTTGCGGATCGCTCACGGCCGCCTTGCCGCGCTTCTTGCGCTTGTTGATCAGCGGCGGACATTTGTTTTCGTTGTGCCAGGTCATCTGGCAGTCGAGGCAGTAATGGCATTCGTTGGCATTGATCCGGCCATCGGGATGAATCGCCTGGATCTCGCATTCCTTGGCGCACAGCTGACAGGGGTTGCCACATTCCTTGCGGCGCTTGAGCCAGTCGAACAGCCGCAGCCGGGTCGGCATCGCCAGGGCCGCGCCCAGCGGGCAGACGTAGCGGCAATAGACCTTGCGAGTAAACAGGTTGATCACCAGCAGGCCCACGGCGTACGCCACGAACCACCACTGGCGGTCGAATCTGAGGGTGATGGCGGTCTTGAAGGGCTCCACTTCGGCCAGCCGCTCGGCGGTGGCCATCGACTCCAGCGAAACGCCGAACAGCACCAGCAAAATGATGTACTTGATCGCCCAGAGCCGCTCATGCACGGCGAACGGCAACTCGTATTGGGGCACCTTGAGCTTGCGCGCCAGTTCGTTGATCAACTCCTGTAACGCGCCGAACGGACACAGCCAGCCGCAGAACACCCCACGTCCCCACAGCAGAATGCTGCCGGCGGTGAACACCCAGAGAATGAAGATCAGCGGATCGGTGAGAAACAGTTCCCAGCGAAAGCCTTCGAACAAGGCGTGGACGAAGGTCAGCACGTTGACCACCGACAACTGCGCCAAGGCGTAGCCGCCCAGAAACACCACGGTGAAGACCAGGTAGCCGCGGCGCAGCCAGTGCAACAGCGTCGGCCGCCGGGCCAGTGAATCCTGGAAAAACAGGATCGCCGTCAGCACCAGCAGGGCTACGCCAAGCACGATGATTTCGACACTTTTCTGATACCAGAGCGTCAGCCACATCGGCCGGCTCGCTTCTTCGGCGGCCGCCAGTTGCTCGGCGGTCGGCAATGGCCGCTCCAGGTAGGGCTCCGGCAATTGATAGGCCAGCTCGAAGCTGCTGAAAATACCGCTGACCGGCCCGGTCTGGCGGCGGATCAGCAGCTCCAGGCTCCAAGGCGAACCGGGGTCGAAACGGTGGGACGCGCGAACGATGAACACCGCCATTTCGTCGAACTCAGGCATGTCCTCGGCGGCCACGTCATCCAGGCGCTGGAAGTCCATGTCACGGAAACTGATGACGTCGCCGAACTGACGCACCAGCACCCGGTCGAAAATGCCGCCGCGCACATAACCCGAGCCCTTGAAGGAATAGCGCCCGCTGCCCATCACGGCAATGGCTTGTTCGCCGGGTTTGAGCTCGCTCATCAGCGTGCGATATTGCCCATCGCCCAACAGATTGCGGCCAATGGTGGGCGGGTTGAGGTGGGTGACGTACAGGTCGATGAACGTGTCGTCGGCCTGGGCGGCGCTGGCAACTTCCACCTGTTCGGCGTCGGTGCCTTTGAAGCTGGCGTCTACTTGAGCGCGAGTCAGGTGCAGGCGCCGTACAGCGCCGTTGCCGGTCAGGGTCTTCCAGTCGGCGGGCTCGTAGATGTCCTCGCGCACACGAGCCGGCGCCACGGCCAATCCCGCATCGCCCTTGACCAGGCCCAGGGACACCGCGACATCGTGGGCGGCACGCATGATGACTTCGTTGACCACCATCGCCGTCACGGTAGCCCCGGCGATGGCATCCACGGTCACGGCATTCGGGTCGCTGGAATGCCCCACCACCACCCGCTGGTTGACCTTGATGCCGCTGTAGCGCGCGCTGAACGCGTGGAGTTTTTCTTCGGCGATGCCGATCAGCAGAATCGGCTCATGGTGTTCGAGCACATAGGCATCGAGGATCACCCCTGCAGGATCGAGAATGACCTGGACGTTGATCGGCTTGCCGGAATAGGCGGGAATGTCCACCACGTCCAGGCTCTGGAACACATAGCCCAGGACCTTGCCGGCAGCGGACAGCGTGCGCACCTTGAACCGCCCTTCGGGCTCGGAGATCGCGTCGGTCTGGCCCAGGACATGGTGGATGCGCTGTTGCGGGGTGTCGCCGTAGTCCTTGGCCTGGGCCAGGCCCGTGAACAACAGCAGGAAAACGAACAGTCCACGGAGCCAGAAGCGGGATAGGTGCAGCATCACAAAGGGAGGGGTCATGGACGCCAGGGCTTAAAGACAGGATCTTGGCGATCATGGTAGGGGCCGGCCCCATCTTCGGCCCTTGATTGAAATCAACTTGGGAAAAAACTTAAGCCTCGCCACAAAGGTCTTCCATGACAAGGTCGTGGATGTGGGCCATACCGCTTTGTGGCGAGGGAGCTTGCTCCCGCTGGGCTGCGCAGCAGCCCTAAAGCCTGTCATTGCTGTGAGTCATCAACTTCATTAGGGGCGCTTCGCACCCCAGCGGGAGCAAGCTCCCTCGCCACAGGACCGTGCCCACTTTTGTGCCATGTTCACCGTTGGTATCCTGGTCCAGTCCACTCTGCCATCGCCATAATGCAGCGCCATAACGCCCTTAAACGTTGCACCAACGTCCACAAGGAATGCCCGATGCATCCGCGCCACGCCCCCGCTTCAACCGCTGACTTGCCGCAAGGCACCGGTTTCGTCCGGGTGCGTGGCGCCCGCGAACACAACCTCAAGAACGTCGACGTGGATATCCCCCGCGATGCCCTGGTGGTGTTCACCGGTGTGTCGGGGTCCGGCAAGTCATCGCTGGCCTTCTCCACGCTCTACGCCGAAGCACAGCGTCGTTATTTCGAGTCCGTCGCACCCTACGCACGGCGCCTGATCGACCAGGTCGGCGTGCCGGACGTGGACAGCATCGAGGGCCTGCCGCCGGCAGTCGCCTTGCAGCAACAGCGCGGCACCCCCAGCGCACGCTCATCGGTGGGCAGCGTCACCACTCTGTCGAGCCTGATTCGCATGCTTTACTCCCGCGCCGGCAGCTACCCGGCCGACCAACCGATGCTCTATGCCGAAGACTTCTCGCCCAACACGCCACAAGGTGCCTGCCAGGAATGCCATGGCCTGGGCCGGGTCTATGAGGTGACCGAAGCCTCCATGGTGCCGGACCCGTCGCTGACCATCCGCGAGCGCGCCGTGGCCGCCTGGCCCATGGCTTGGCAGGGGCAGAACCTGCGGGACATCCTGGTGACCCTGGGCTATGACGTCGACATCCCCTGGCGCGACCTGCCGAAGCAGCAGCGGGACTGGATTCTCTTCACCGAACAAACCCCTACCGTTCCCGTATACGCCGGGCTCACCCCGGCCCAGACCCGCGCTGCTCTCAAACGCAAGCTCGAACCGAGCTACCAGGGCACGTTCAGTGGCGCCCGACGCTACTTGCTGCACACCTTCATGCACTCCCAAAGCGCGCAGATGCGCAAACGCGTGGCGCAATACATGCGCGCCAGCCCCTGCCCCGTGTGCGAAGGCAAGCGGCTCAAACGCCAGGCGTTGACGGTGACCTTTGCCGGCCTGGACATCGCCGAGCTGTCGCACCTGCCGCTGCTTGAGTTGGCCGAAGTGCTCAAGCGCGTCCTGGCACCCGACTACCTGGAACAGGCCGAAGAAACGGGCGACGTCCTCAGCCACCAGCAAACCCGAAAAGCCCGCGAGCAACGCGCCGCCAGGGGCGACAACCCGCACGCGGGTGGGCCCGACGCGCGCCACACGCCCAATCTCTCCCTGGAGAAACGCCTGGCCGCCCAACGCATCGCCGCCGAGCTGCTGGAACGGATCGTCACCCTGATCGACCTGGGCCTGGGCTACCTCGCCCTGGAACGCAGCACGCCGACGCTTTCGTCCGGCGAACTGCAACGCCTGCGCCTGGCGACCCAGCTCAATTCCCAGTTGTTCGGGGTGATCTACGTGCTGGACGAACCCTCCGCCGGCCTGCATCCGGCCGACAGCGAGGCGCTGTTTGGCGCCCTGCAACGCCTCAAGGCAGCGGGCAACTCGGTGTTTGTGGTCGAACATGACCTCGATACCATGCGCCGGGCCGACTGGCTCATCGACGTCGGCCCGGACGCCGGCGAACAAGGCGGGAAAGTCCTCTACAGCGGTCCGCCGTCAGGCCTCGGCCAAGTGCCGGAATCACGCACCCGCGCCTACCTCTTTGGCGAGGAACACGTTATGGCACGCAGCCCTCGGACACCCAGGGATTGGCTGCGCCTGGAAGGCATCACCCGCAACAACCTCGACAACTTGAGCGCGGCCTTTCCCTTGGGTTGCTTCACCGCCGTGACCGGCATCTCCGGCTCAGGCAAATCCAGCCTCGTCAGCCAGGCCCTGTTGGATCTGGTCGGCGCCCACCTGGGCCAGGCCAGCCCCAACGCCGAACCCGATGAACAAAGCCTGGAAGACGAACCCGTGCAAACCAGCGGCGGACGCGTTAGCGCTGGGCTTGAGGCGGTCAGGCGGCTGGTGCAGGTGGACCAGAAACCCATCGGCCGCACCCCGCGCTCCAACCTCGCCACCTACACCGGGCTGTTCGATCACGTGCGCAAACTGTTTGCCGCGACAGCGCAGGCGCAAGCACTGGGATTCGATGCCGGACGGTTTTCCTTCAACGTCGCCAAGGGCCGTTGCGAAACCTGTGAGGGCGAGGGTTTCGTCAGTGTGGAATTGCTGTTCATGCCCAGCGTGTACGCACCCTGCCCCACTTGCCACGGGGCGCGCTACAACCCGCAGACCCTGGAAGTGAACTGGCAGGGCTTGAACATTTCCCAAGTGCTGCAACTGACCGTGAACCAGGCACTCGAGGTGTTTGCCGAGCAAGCGGCGGCCAGGCGCTCATTGCAGGTGCTGCAGGATATCGGGTTGGGCTACCTGCGCCTGGGCCAACCGGCCACGGAACTGTCCGGCGGCGAAGCCCAGCGGATCAAGCTGGCGACAGAACTGCAGCGCAAGGCCCGGGGGGCGACGTTGTATGTGTTGGATGAGCCCACCAACGGGCTGCACCCCCAAGACGTCGACCGCTTGCTGGTACAGTTGAATCGCCTGGTGGAGGACGGTCACACGGTGGTTGTGGTGGAACATGACATGCGCGTCGTGGCACAGAGTGACTGGGTCATCGACATCGGCCCGGGCGCAGGTTCCCAAGGTGGGAACGTCGTGGCCTGCGGGGCTCCGGAGGAAGTCGCGGCCTGCCGGGAAAGCCGGACGGCGGAGTTTCTGAAAAGGGCTTTGCAGCCGGAAGATAACTCCCGTGGCGAGGGAGCTTGCTCCCGCTGGGGTGCGAAGCACCCCCAATGAAGCTGACTACATCAACCTGATACACCTCAGTGACTGGCCTTGGGGCTGCTTCACGCTCTGAGCTCTTCCGTCAACATGCTTTCGTTGCCTCCGGTGCTCTTATCAAAGGCGAGTCGTGGCGGGCCAAGGCTTGTAAATAGACGCTCTCGTCATACTGGGATCCAGCATTCCAGCACCGATAAACGATCCTGATCCATTTAAAAGCCAGTGCCCTCAGGGCTGCTTGATGAGAGCAGCCTTTGGCCTTCTGCTGGCGATAGTACGCCCCTGCCCATACCGATTGATTGATGCTGTGGGCAGCCCACTCGACAAATGTCTGGCGCAAAAAGGTTGAACATTGATAGCGCCAGCGAACGATTTTCTTCTTGCCACTG
>NZ_FOTH01000074.1:0-3768 GCF_900114515.1 Pseudomonas sp. NFACC46-3 | reverse complement strand
CGGCAGCCCGAATACGTTCATCGGTGGGCCGACGGTGTCGGTGGCGTTTGTCCTGGATCTTGAAGGCTGGACGCATACCGGGCTGGAAGCGTTGGGAATGTTGGCCATGGGGGGCGCAGCGATTCTCGCGGCCATGGCTGGCGTGGCCGCTCTGGTCGGTTTCGTGGTGATCGGCGGCACGATGATGGCTGGCATGGCGTTGCTGGGGGATCTGGGGGATCGCTTGGGGCCGGGTTACCGGGACCTGCTGCAGGGCGTCGCGGGAATGGCGCTTCTGGGCCTGGGCCCGAAAATGGCGAAAATCGGTACGGCGCCCAAGCCGCGCTCGGTGAGCTTCAAACCGGGCTACACGTCAGAGGATATCGCTGCGATACCCAAGTTAAGCCGGCCCAATCCTGCCGATTACCTTGAGGCCTCCTATATCGACAAGCACCTCAAAGTCTTTCAGGATGAAGGCGGTGCGTTTCTGTTTACCCCCGATGACATTGCCAACCCCATGTATGGCACCTTTAGCGACACTAAGTACGTCATGGCCAAGTCAGACCTGCACGGTGTGGTCGCCGAGTTTAAGAAAACCGGTGATCTTTCGATTCTGGAGACCGCTTTGGGTTATGAACCGGGCAGCTTCACCGGCAAGGAGATTTACATGATGAACCTGGACAATCCCAAGGTTGTCATGCCCTCCGGTAACGAGCGCGGAGCGAACCCGTTATGGCGCCCTGGCGGCCTGACCCATCCCGGCGGTATGCGTGAAGCGGTATTGGATAAGGTGGCCATCCCACACAATAACGACATCAATTTCCTGCTCGCGAACCCGGATGTAGTGAGAATCCAATGAGTGCCAACCTAGATAATGTATTGCTGCTGGCCCTGGCCAATGATGAGCTGGATAAATTCCTCGTAGGCGAGCCGTTCTACTTTCAAGAAGCCAAGAATGATTATGAGGAGCCGCAGAACATCGTTGCGGCTTTCGATTTGCTGGTGCTGCGTTATTGGCAACAGACTCGCGATCCCCAGTTCCCTGTGCGCTGGGTGACGGCTTTGCTCAAGATTCTCGCGACCTACCCTGATCGTAATCGGGCAATTTATGTTGCGGCGTCGTGGGTCTGGTACTACCGGTTTTGCCTGAGCAAAAAACAGGCACAACCCGAGGGGCTTTATGCCGACTTGTTCGAGGTTGATATGGGCGCCGTGGCGCTGGCCCTCCAGCGGCAGCTTGAGCTCAACAAGGCTGAGCTTGTCCAGGACACGCGGTGGGCGGGTGGCAGCTGGAACAGCCAGAACGGCCAGAACGGCCTGTGGGGGCCGTTGATGCGGACCGCCCTTGTCGTTCGGGATAAGCTGGGCGGCCCTGACTTCGTACCGGCTAATCTCTGAGTGGTTAATGATGTGCTGAGGGCCTATGTGGCAACAGCGGACGGTGATTTGATCCATGTTCGAATCATCGATAAAGCGCTGGACTCACCCCTGCGCGTTATCGGGTTTTCGAATGCGGCAGAGAAAGATATCTACGTTTTGCAGGTCGCGGACAACACGCAGAAGGCAAAGGTATTCGATGCACTCCGTTCATTGGGCGTGGCCTTTTCGGCGGGCAAGGAATGGTGCCCCTCCGAAGTTTTTGAATATCTTCGTGACCAGCAATTGCTGAGCGGCAAATACTTGCGCGTCGCGTGGACGCAGCCCGGTCAATACCGGCTTACGAACGAGTGAAATTTCAAGATGCCTGGGTCCACCGGGCACACAGGTTCTGCGTGGGTGGTAACGATGAACCCGTGGCGAGGGAGCTTGCTCCCGCTTGAGTGCGAAGCGCTCACAAAAAGGGGCGGCTACGCAGCCCAGCGGGAGCAAGCTCCCTCGCCACGGTTATTCCGGCCATGAACCTCAGTGCTTGGCCTTTGCCGGGAAAAAAGCTTTCACCGCCGCATCGATCACACCCTTGATGCCTTTGCCCTTGGCATCCACTTCGCTTGCGCCACCGGAGTTGAGGTCCAAGCGGCCGCCGGTGTCGATGTTGCCATTGCCACTGGCGTAGATATTGAACGCAGTGCCCGAGATATTGATCTCGCCACTGGCATTGAACTCCAACACGCTTTTGCCACAGACCAGTCGGATCTGCGAACCCGCCTCCACGAGGTACTGGGTACTGATGCTGTCGCTCTTGGCTCCCCCGACAAGCAATGCGTCGTTGCGCTGTACTGCCCGCAGTCGGTCTTGGCCAATCCGTACGGTTTCGTTGTGGCCGATGCTTTTGTTGCGGTCGTGGCCCACCGAATGGCTCTCGTCCACCTCGACCACGATGTCCTGGTTGCGCTCGGCATGGATGTACAGCTGCTCGGCGCCTTTCTTGTCTTCCATGCGGATTTCGTTGAAATTCGCTGGCGTGCCGCCTTTGCTCGAACGGCTTTTGGTGCCGCTCTGAGTGGCATTGGCAGGCAACGCATAGGGCACTGTCTGTTCGGCGTTATACACGCGACCGGTGACGATGGGCCGGTCCGGGTCGCCTTCGAGGAAGCTGACGATCACTTCCTGGCCGATGCGCGGGATCTGCACCGAGCCCCAATTCTTGCCGGCCCAGGCCTGCGACACACGAATCCAGCACGAGCTGTTTTCGTTGGACTGGTCGTGCCGGTCCCAGTAGAAATGCACCTTCACCCGGCCAAACTGATCGGTCCAGATTTCCTCGCCCTTGGGGCCCACGACCAACGCGGTCTGCGGGCCCTTGACGATGGGTCGATGGGTGATCGGTAGCGGACGGTAACTTTGCTGGGCGTCGATGCAGGTCAGGCTGCTTTCGAACTGGGCCGACGGCGCGCCACCGCCGGTTTCGCCGCTTTCCTGGGAAATGTAATAGCGCGCGCCGACGATCAGGTATTCGCGATTCTGGTCCTGGCGGCTGAAGCCGGTGAGGCTGAACAGATGCCCCGAGCCCAGGCCCCGTGCGTTGCCGGCCAGCTCGACCTGTTCGTGCTGGGTCTGCAAGGCTTCGATGCGGGTACGGGCGTAGTGCTCGCCGTCCTGGCTCTGCACATAGGTGCCGGGGTAGTCGTAGAGCGGATAGTCGCCGGCCGCGTGGGGGCGAGGCATGGCCGCACGCACGTCGATGCGCGCACTCGGGCGCTGGAAATCGTAGTCGTTGAGCTCAAGCGAACCGGGCTGGACTTCCTGGGCCAGGTGCCAGTCGTGGATGTGGTCGCGCTCGCGCTGTTGTTCGTTCTTCGGGTAGTAGGGCACCGAGCCGTAGCCGGGCGCCTTGGTGTGGGCGCCGTAGGCGTCGGCCAGCACCAGCACATGCCGGCCCTGCTCGTGGCGGAAGAAGTAGTAGATGCCTTCCTGTTCCATCAGCCGGCTGACGAAGTCGAAACTGGTCTCGCGATACTGCACGCAGTATTCCCACTCGCGATAGGTTTGGCTCAAGGCGTCTTCGAAATCGGAAAAGCCCAGGTCGCGGAACACCTGCTTGATGATCTGCGGGATGGTGAGGTTCTGGAAAATCCGGCAATCGGAGGTGCGGGTCAGTAGCCACAACCACGGCCGCAACGTCGCCTGGTAACTGGCGAACTGGCCCTGGTCGACGTTCTGGCTGCAGCGGGCGACGATGCCATGGAAGTAGCGCTCACCACCGCCATCGAGCTGCAGGCTGACGCACATGGGCTTGCCAAGCAGCTGGTTGAGATCGATGGCATTGTCCAGCGAATGCAGCTGCAACTCGTAGTTGAACAGCCGCCCTAATTCTTCACCGCCGCCCATGTCCTTGAGCAACAGCACCTC
>NZ_FOTH01000022.1:0-108510 GCF_900114515.1 Pseudomonas sp. NFACC46-3 | reverse complement strand
CAGATCTCCCAGGGTAATTCGCGCGACCTTCCTGCTTATGCCTGTCGGATCTACGTCACAGCGTTCCGTGCAAGTATTGGGCTTTGGCAATTTTGGCTACCTTACCCCGCTGCACCGCCTAATCCGCTTCCTGTTCGTCAGGCCAGCATTTTGCCTCGGGCTTCCTTCAGATTCGCAGTCACCCGCGACACCCTTGCCTCTGGCTAACACTTCCCCTTGCCGGGTGTGTAGAGGACTTTCACCTCCAAGTCACCAGCGTGACCACCACAGCCAAGCTGGTTGCGCTTGCGCGCAACGCGCCATGCCTGGCGCACCAAAAGAAAACCCCGCCGAAGCGGGGCTTTGCAGACTGTTTCCCTGACATCCATTTCACTCCGCCTTCCTGGCAGAATCCTACGTGTCCGTGTTGTTACTTTTGCGCATCCTGCGCGGCGTCCATGTGAAGTAGATTAGCCTTGGATCCAACCTGCCGATAGAGGGAAAACGCCAGCACATTGTGTAAGCGTTTGCTTACACAATGTCAGTTTTTAGAACTGTCCGGGCTCCAGCAAGAACAGCGACTCGCTCCCTGCCTTCACCGAAGCACTCAAGGAGTGAATACGCGGCAGCAGGCGGGCGAAATAAAACCGCGCCGTGCCCAATTTGCTCGCGTAGAAATCATCCTGGCTTTCTTTGCCCAAGGCCGCCCTGGCCATCAGAGCCCACATGTAGGCATACGCGGTGTAGCCAAACGCCTGGAGATACTCCACCGACGCCGCGCCGATTTCGTTCGGGTTGCTTTTCGCCCGGTCCAGCAACCATTCGGTCAGCTCATCCAGCGTACCGACCGCATCGTTCAGCGGCTTGGTGAACTCCGCCAGGTCGCTGTTCGCGGTGGCAGTGAAGTGCCGGATTTCATCGGCAAACAACTTGTAGAACGCACCGCCGCTGCCGACGATCTTGCGCCCCACCAGGTCCAGCGCCTGGATACCGTTGGTGCCTTCGTAGATCTGGGTGATACGCACATCGCGCACCAGTTGCTCCTGGCCCCATTCACGAATGTAACCGTGGCCGCCGAACACCTGTTGACCATGGACTGTGGTTTCCAGGCCCAGGTCGGTCAGGAAGGCCTTCGCCACCGGTGTCAGCAACGCCACCAGGTCTTCGGCGCGCTTGCGCGTGACTGGATCTTCGCTGAACTTGGCGGTGTCCAGTTGCATCGCCACGTAGGTGGAAAATGCCCGACCGCCTTCGTTCGAGGCTTTCATGGTCAGCAGCATCCGACGCACGTCGGGGTGGACGATGATCGGGTCGGCGACCTTGTCCTTGTTCTGCGCACCGGTTGGCGAACGACTTTGCAGGCGGTCACGGGCATATTCGATGGCGTTCTGGTAGGAACGCTCACCGGAGGCCAGGCCTTGGATACCGACGCCCAGACGTTCGTAGTTCATCATGGTGAACATCGCCGCCAGGCCCTTGTTCGGCTCGCCTACCAGATAACCCACGGCTTCGTCGAAGTTCATCACGCAGGTGGCGGATGCCTGGATGCCCATCTTGTGTTCGATCGAGCCGCAGTTGGCCGCGTTGCGCGCGCCCAGGCTGCCGTCGGCATTGACCATGAACTTGGGCACCAGGAACAGCGAAATGCCCTTGGGGCCTGCCGGCGCGTCCGGCAGTTTCGCCAGCACCAGGTGAATGATGTTCTCGGTGAGGTCGTGTTCGCCGCCAGTGATGAAAATTTTCGTGCCGCTGACCTTGTAGGAACCGTCGGCCTGGGGTTCGGCCTTGGTGCGGATGATCCCCAGGTCCGTACCGGCATGAGGCTCGGTCAGGCACATGGAACCGGCCCAGACGCCGGCGTACATGTTCGGCAGGTACGCTGCTTTCAATTCTTCACTGGCGTGGGCATTGATCGACAGGCAGGCGCCGGCGGTCAGCATCGGGTACAGGCCGAAGGACAGGCTGGCGGAGTTGACCATTTCCTCGACCTGGGCCGAAACGGCCTTGGGCATGCCCATGCCGCCGTACACCGGGTCACCGCCGACACCGACCCAACCGCCTTCAGCGTAAGTCTTGTAGGCCTGTGGGAAACCTGCCGGCGTGGTGACGGCGCCGTCGGCCCAGTGGCAACCTTCTTCGTCAGCGGCGCGGCTGAGGGGCGCGATGCTTTTGCTGGTGACTTTGCCGGCTTCTTCAAGGATCGCTTCGACCGTTTCGGCATCCACGGCATCGGCCAACGCCGGCAATTGGGCCCAGAGTTTCGCGACCTCGAACACTTCATTGAGGACGAAGCGCATATCGCGCAGGGGCGCTTTGTAGTCAGCCATGGCAAACCTCGCAGGATCTAAACAGTTGGTTCGAAAGAAAACGCTTTTTGCAGTGGCTTGAGTGTACCCCAACAACTTTTGAGACACATAGGGTCGACCTATGACTGTTTTGTTATTTTTAGTCAATATACAGGCTTGAATGTTGATGGTGGCTAGGGAGCTTGCTCCCGCTTGAGTGCGCAGCACTCACAAAAAGGGCTGCTACGCAGCCCAGCGGGAGCAAGCTCCCTCGCCACGGGTTCAGTCAGAGGGCAAACAACTCTGCCGGTAGCTTCATCAGGCAGTCGCTCCCGGCCTCGACCGCAGCCCGATGGGCGGTCGTACGCGGCAGCAGGCGCTTGAAGTAGAACTCGCAGGTCGCCAGTTTGGCCTGGCAGAAATCGCCGTCACCGTTGCCGCTGTCGAGTTGCGACTGAGCCACCAATGCCATGCGCAACCACAGGTAGGCCAGGATGATGTAACCGCTGTACATCAAATAATCCACGGAGGCGGCGCCGACTTCATCTGGATTCTTCATGGCGGCCATGCCAACCCGAGTGGTCAGCTCGCCCCACTGCTGGTTGAGCCCGTCGAGTTGCTCGACGTACGCCTTGAGCTGCGGGTGTTCGGCATTGGCCACGCAGAATTTATGGACGATTTTGGTGAAACCTCGCAACAATTTGCCCTGGCTGCCCAGCACCTTGCGTCCCAGCAGATCCAGGGCCTGGATTCCATTAGTGCCCTCGTAGATCGGCGCGATGCGGCAATCTCGCACCAACTGCTCCATGCCCCACTCACGAATGAAGCCGTGACCGCCAAACACTTGCATGCCGTGGTTGGTCACCTCCAGCCCGGTGTCGGTCATGAAGGCCTTGCAGATCGGCGTGAGGAACGCCAGCAGGTCCTCGGCCTCCTGGCGGACGGTTTCGTCCGGGCTCAGGTGCGCGGTATCGAGCAATTGCGCGGTGAAATAGGTCAGCGCCCGATTGCCTTCGTTGAAGGCTTTCATGGTCAGCAGCATCCTGCGCACATCGGGATGGACGATGATCGGGTCGGCGACTTTTTCCGGCGCCTTGGGGCCGGTCAGCGCGCGCATCTGCAAACGGTCGTTGGCGTACCTGATGGCGCCCTGGAAGCTCGCCTCGCCCAGGCACAGGCCCTGCATGCCAGTGCCGAGCCGGGCGTGGTTCATCATGGTGAACATGCAATTGAGGCCCTTGTTCGGCTCGCCGATGAGGAACCCCTTGGCCCCATCGAAATTCAGCACACAGGTGGCCGATGCCTTGATGCCCATCTTGTGTTCAATCGAACCACAGGACACGCCATTGCGCGCCCCTGCCTCACCCCTGGCGTCGGGCAGGAACTTGGGCACGATGAACAGCGAGATGCCCTTGGTCCCGGCGGGAGCGTCCGGCAACTTGGCCAGCACCAGGTGGATGATGTTATCGCTCATGTCGTGTTCGCCGGCGGAAATGAAGATCTTGCTGCCGGAGATCGCATGGCTACCGTCGGCCTGGGGCACGGCGCGGGTCTTGATGATGCCCAGGTCGGTGCCGCAGTGGGCTTCGGTCAGGCACATGGTGCCTGTCCACTGGCCGGCGGTGAGTTTGCTCAGGTAGGTCTGTTTCTGTTCTGCCGTGCCGTGGGCATGAATCGCCGACATGGCGCCATGAGTCAGGCCCGGGTACATGCCCCAAGATGTGTTGCTGGAGCCGATCATCTCGCTGATGACCAGGCCCAGGGAGCTAGGCAAGCCCTGGCCGCCATACGCCGGGTCCGCCGCCAGCCCATGCCAGCCGCCCTCCACATACTGTGCGAAAGCCTGCTTGAAACCTGTCGGCGTCGTGACTACACCGTTGTCGAAATGGCAACCCTCTTCATCACCGGAGCGATTGAGCGGCGCCAGCACGTTCTCACAGAACCTGGCACCTTCTTCGAGGATCGCGCTGACCATGTCCGGGCTTGCGTCGCTGGCGCCCAGCTCGGCATAGCGACCATGGAAATCGAAGACGTGATCGATCAGAAAGCGCATGTCGCGCAGTGGGGCTTTGTACTCGGGCATGGTGGTTTTCTCCGGTAGCAGATCGTTTCAACCTACTGCCGGCCACCCAGGCCCACAATCACAGTCCAGACGCTGAATGCGCCGTCATCACTCAACCCGCGGCAGCCTCCATGCGCACCGCACCGCGGCGGTTCTGCCCGAAGGCAATCACACAGTTACGCCCCGCGCCCTTGGCGTTATAGAGCGCCTGGTCGGCGGACTTGAGCACTTCTTCAGGCGTGCGTTGCTCGAGGCGTTCCGCGACACCGATGCTGACCGTCACCGAGACACTGGACGCACCGGCACCGGAGCGACGCTGGCGGCCTTGCTGGTCGTCCTGGGGACGACTGTCAGGGTTGCGCAGTTGGATGGCGTACGTCTCGATGGACTGGCGAATGACTTCCAGATGGGGCATGCACTCGTCGATGGTCTTGCCTGCGAACACCAGGGCAAATTCCTCACCGCCGTAGCGATACGCCCTACCGCCACCGCCGATTTTCGACAATTTGCTGGCCACCAGGCGCAGGACCTGGTCCCCCACATCGTGGCCGTGGGTGTCGTTGAATTTCTTGAAGTGGTCCACGTCACTCATCGCCAGCACATAATTGCGGCCCAGGCGCTGCATGCGTTCGTTCAGCGCCCGACGGCCCGGCAGGCCGGTGAGTTCATCACGGAAGGCCATTTGATAGGCCTCATGGGCGACCGCTGCCGCGATCATCAACATCACCTGGCTGCACATGATGTTCAAGGTGAACGGCAGGATGAAGGTTTTCGGCAACATCCAGAACAACCCCAGCACCCCCACCAATTGCGCAGCATGCAGTGGCCGGGGGTTGCGCCAATATTGCCAGGCCAGCAGCAGGAACGCGGCGGCGAACATCGGGTAAGACAATTGGATCAGGCTCATCCAGGCACCGTGCAACGCCGGCCAGCGGATCTCCGAAAGCCACAACAGCAAGGCCTGGGGGTAACTCTGCTCCAGGGCCAGCGCCACGCTGCCAAAGACCAGCAACACCGCGAACCGCGCCACCATGTCCTGGAACAGATGGGTGCGCTCCTGCCACGCGGCGAACAGCCCGAACAACAGCGGCAACAACAGGCAAACGAGATGGAACACCACCGCCGCGTCTTCGCGCACCTTGCCGTTATCGCGATAGAAGTCAGTCTGGGTGTCCAGCAGGAAATAGGCGATGTACACCGTGACCATCAGAAACAGTTCACGTTGACGTCGGTAGACCGCGCAATACGCCCCACCCAGCAACAACACCAGCGTCGGGAGCACGTTGAACAGCGAGGTGAAGAAAACGTTGAGATCCTTGACGTAGGCAGCCGCAAGCCCCGCCAGCAACAGCAGCAATGACGGCAGGAAATGGCTGAAACGTACAGCGGAAGAACGCGGCAAGGGTAAAGCTCCAACCCGGCTGATCAAAGATGGCATTGTGCCTGCAACTGGAGCAGTAAGGCACGCGAGATGTGACAGATGTCACACTGCCATCGCTGTAACGGCAGAGGTGACGGTTTTCTTAGGGTCGAGTTGGATGAATATTGTTTCAGGATCCTGGTTGCCCCTGTGTGCGAGCTTGCTCGCGATAGCGGTGTGTCAGCCATGAAGGTACTGACTGAACAAACGCCATCGCGAGCAAGCTCGCTCCCACAAGGGCCTGCGGTGAATACAAATTTGTGGCAGGCATGAAAAAGCCGCTGCTCCCGAAGAAGCAGCGGCTTTTGGAAGAAGCGCGTGAGGCTTAGTAGCCCAGCGCGAAGTCCTCTTCCTTCATGTCCATCAGGTTGTTGGCGCCCGACAGCATGGTTGCCACGTGGGTACGGGTACGCGGCAGGATGCGCTGGAAGTAGAAGCGCGCGGTCTGCAGCTTGGCGGTGTAGAAGGCTTCTTCAGTGGTGCCGGCTGCAAGTTTTTCCGCCGCCAGGCGCGCCATGTCGGCCCAGAAATAGGCCAGGCAGGCGTAACCGGAGTACATCAGGTAGTCCACCGACGCGGCGCCGACTTCTTCGCGATCCTTCATGGCCGCCATGCCGACCTTCATGGTCAGCTCGCCCCATTCCTTGTTCAGCGCAGCCAGGGGTTCTACGAATTCCTTGACCGCTTCGTTGCCTTCGTTGCCCTGGCAGAACTTGTGGACGATCTTGGTGAAGCCCTTGAGTGCCTCGCCCTGGGTCATCAGCACTTTACGGCCCAGCAAGTCGAGTGCCTGTATGCCGGTGGTGCCTTCGTACAGCATCGAGATACGGCTGTCGCGAACGTTCTGCTCCATGCCCCACTCGGCAATGAAGCCGTGGCCGCCATAGATCTGCACGCCGTGGTTGGCCGATTCGAAACCGACTTCGGTCATGAAGGCCTTGGCGATCGGCGTCATGAACGCCAGCAGTGCATCGGCCTTTTTCTTCTCTTCTTCATCCACGCCGTACTTGACGATGTCGACCTGCTTGGCGGTGAAGTAGACCATCGCCCGGTTACCTTCGGCGAAGGCCTTCATGGTCAGCAGCATGCGACGCACGTCAGGGTGGACGATGATCGGATCAGCGGCCTTGTCTGGCGCTTTCGGGCCGGTCAGGGAACGCATTTGCAGGCGGTCGCGAGCGTATTTCAGGCCGCCCTGGAAACCGATTTCGGCGTGGGCCAGGCCTTGCAGCGCGGTGCCCAGGCGTGCGGTGTTCATGAAGGTGAACATGCAGTTCAGGCCTTTGTTCGCCGGGCCGATCAGGTAACCGGTGGCCGCGTCGAAGTTCATCACGCAAGTGGCGTTGCCGTGGATGCCCATCTTGTGTTCCAAGGAACCGCAGCTCACCGCGTTGCGCTGGCCGATGGAGCCGTCGGCGTTAGGCAGGAACTTGGGAACGATGAACAGCGAAATGCCCTTGGTACCAGCCGGTGCGTCCGGCAGGCGCGCCAGCACGATGTGAACGATGTTGTCGGCCATGTCGTGTTCGCCGGCCGAAATGAAGATCTTGGTGCCGGAAACCTTGTAGGAACCATCGGCCTGAGGCTCGGCCTTGGTGCGCAGCATGCCCAGGTCAGTGCCGCAGTGTGGTTCGGTCAGGCACATGGTGCCGGTCCATTCACCGGACACCAGCTTGGTCAGGTAAGCCTCTTGTTGCTCAGGCGTACCGTGCTCGGAAATGGTGTTCATCGCGCCATGGGACAGGCCTGGGTACATGCCCCACGACCAGTTGGCTTCACCGACCATCTCGCTGACTGCCAGGCCGAGGGATTCCGGCAGGCCTTGACCGCCATGCGCGACATCATGGGCCAGGCTTGGCCAGCCGCCTTCGACGAATTGCTTGTAGGCTTCCTTGAACCCGGTCGGGGTCTTCACACCGGACTCGCTCCAGGTGCAGCCTTCGAGGTCGCCCACGCGGTTCAGCGGCGCCAGCACCTGCTCACAAAACTTGGCGCCTTCTTCGAGAATGGCGTCAACCATGTCCGGAGTTGCGTCCTGGCAAGCCGGAAGGCTCTGATAATGCGCTTCGTAGCCAAGCAGTTCGTCACGAACGAAGCGAATATCACGCAAGGGGGCCTTGTAGTCAGGCATAGCGATAAACCTCTGCTGATGTAACCGGGAATGAACGACCGCGTGGATTTGTTGTAGCGATCAAACAGTTGTTTGAAACATACGTTTACGCCGAAATCTTGTCAAGCACCGATCCGTTACCACTCGTCCCTCGTCTTGAAATTGATCGCGCTTGGCGCGGACCAACGCCACGACTGTCAACCTTTACAGGTTCGGCTTTGCGAGAAAACTGGTGTACTGACTCCGAGGCACAGAACAGCGCCGTTTCGGTCCAGACTAGTTCCCAATGGAGGAAAGCACATGGCCACTCAATCCGCAGGAGACAGTTCGAATCGCATACCAGGCGAACTGGACCGGAAATTTGGTACAGATGGCTATATTCAATTCAATGAACGAGGTAGCGCCACCACGATTGCTCACGACAGGGAAGCCAAATTGGTCTTTGCCTTGCAACTCCAGGATCATTTTGCACTGACGCGCTACCTGCCTAACGGGACCAGGGACGAGGCGTTCCAGGAAATTGGTTGGAATTTCCGGGATGGCGACAAGAGCTGGCCGACACGCGTATTGCTGCAAGAGGATGAGAAAATCCTGCTCATCGGAGCTTCGTCAAAAAACAGCGAGTGGAACCCGGCGGCGGTGCGTTTTCTTGCAAATGGCGGTCATGACATCGTGTTCGGTCGTAGGAGCCTCCCTGGCCCCGTCAATGCAAACCATGGGTCGATATGGAATGACAAACTCGTAGATGGATGCCTGCAAAAAAATCAAAAAATATTGATCTGCGCCACTTACTTCCTTTTTCCTGACGAAGAAAAACCAGAAGCATCGCTTAGTCGCCTGTTTTGCCTGCAACCCAACGGGGAACTTGATACTGGCTTCGGCGCAGGCCGCGGCTTCATCGATATCCGATTCCATGACCACGCAAGCTTCGCCTGTAATGTGCAGGTACAAAGGGATAGCAAGATCATTGTGGCTGGCAGTTGGCGACGCCTGGACGAAACCCTGAGGACGCGAACCGTTGCTCGCTACATGCCGACAGGCGAATTGGACCTTAGCTTTGGTAATAACGGTTTCGCCGATATCGTTGTTGAAGGAGAGGCCGCGCAATTGCTGCCTGCAGAGCGCTTTAAGCCGGAGATCGTTACCCGCGTGCTGGTCCAGAATGACGACAAGATTCTCGTCGCCGGCTACGCCAACGCTCCAGACGACCTGCAAAGCGGCTTACTTGTCAGATTGGAAGCGAACGGTGAAATGGATGGAAGTTTCAATAACGGTGACCCGCTACTGATTTCTCGCACTTTAAACAAACTGAGCCACAACTCGATGACTCTGCAACTGGACGGCAGAATCGTGGTGGTAGGTACCGCCGTCTCGGCAGGTGTAAACCTGAGGCAGTACGAGCGCGTGACTCAGAGCGGACAGTTAGAGGGCTTCTTTTTGGCGCAAAGCCCCGGCGACTGTGCAGATGTGACAGTCCAACCCTTGGGGCGGGTTGTTATTGCAGGCAGCTCTGGAGTTGGTAGCGCAATTACCCCAACGATCTGGGGATACATCGGAAGCTCATGAGGCGGGATGGTATGCACTCAAATCGGCATGAAGCGTTGAGTGCATTTGCCTAACGACGTTCAGGCAAACGTATCGATCAACGTACCGAGCATTTCGTCGGATGCCTTGGCGACATTAACACCCAGTTGCACCTGGAACTTGCCTTGGGCCATATCGACCATGTTGCTGGCCACGTCCGATTGCTGGCTACGGTCCACCGAGCGCAGGCGATCGACCTGGACTTCGGACGACTGGCTGGTGACCGAACGCTCGATCGTATTGTTGGCGATCTGGCTGGAGGCCTGATCGACGCGGTTCTGCCCTGTCTGAATCGTGCTCAGACCGGCATAGAACGCGGTACTTCCTGAGATTTCCATGGCAGAGCTCGTCTTCTTGAAGGGTCGACAGTGGCCATTGAATCAGAAGCCCCGGGAAAAGGCCCGACAAAAACACTAATGGCACAGTGCCGCGTCATAGGCAAAACCTTGGCGGGACTCAGTCCAGCAGATCCAGTTGCAGGTGTCCGGCCACGGCTTCGGCCGTCACGCTCTGAATCCGCGCCACCCTGCCCAGGCACGGCGCCGGAAGTCGCTCGGCCAAGGTTGCCAGGTTTTCTTCCAGGCGCGAGGTGGCCGGGTCGACGATGTTCGCGACCCAACCGGCAAGCTGCAAGCCATCACGGGCGATAGCCTCGGCGGTCAACAACGCGTGGCTGATGCAACCCAGGCGTACGCCCACCACCAGAATCACCGGCAAGCCCAGCGCGATCGCCAGATCGGAAAGATTGTCCTGGCCGGCCAGCGGCACGCGCCAACCACCCGCGCCTTCGATCAAGGTGAAGTCGGCGCCCAGCGCCAGCACTTCGCGCATCGGGCCGAGTAGCGACTGCACCGTCAACGCAACGCCCGCTTCCCGAGCGGCCAAGTGCGGCGCTATTGCCGGTTCGAACGCCACCGGATTGACCTGTGCATACGTCAACGGTATCGAGCATTCGGCCAGCAAGGCCAAGGCATCGGCGTTGCGCAGGCCCTTGGGCGTCACGTCGCAGCCAGAGGCCACGGGTTTTCCGGCAGCCGTGCTCATGCCAGCCTGCCGGGCAGCATGCAGCAGGCCCGCCGCGACGGTGGTCTTGCCTACATCGGTGTCGGTGCCGGTAATGAAATAGGCCTGGCTCATAGCGGTTTCTCCAAAACGGCGTAGACCACCTGGTAAGTCGCCGGCAGTCCCAGCGCCTGACGAAACTGCTCATAGGCTTCAACCAGCGCCAGGATCCGCGCCCTGCCGGTCAAGCCGCCGGGGCGGCCGGGGTTCAGATTGTGGGCGCCCAAGGCTTTCAATTCATGCGTCAGGCTGCGCACGTCGGGGTAATGCAACACATGGGGACGGTTTTCCAGACTGACGACATTCAGCCCGCTGTCCGCGCAAAGGTGTTGATACGTCTCGAACCCACGGAAACGATTGACGTGCACCAAGCCATCCACCTGACGCCAACTGTCGCGCAATTCGTACAAAGTGCCTACACAAAGGCTGGTGAAGGCAAACACCCCACCCGGTTTCAACACACGATGGGCCTCGCTCAGCACCGCGGCAAAATCCGCACACCATTGCACCGCCAGGCTGGAGAACACCAGGTCACAGCTCGCCGCTTGCAAAGGCAACCGCTCAGCATCACCCGCGACAAAATGCGCAGCGCCACCTTGGGGACGAGCATGGTTGAGCATGCCTTCGGCGATGTCCAACGCCAGGCCGGAATCCACGCCATAACGCGCGCCCAGGGCCCGGGTGAAATAGCCAGTGCCGCAGCCCAGGTCCAGCCAACGTTGTGGGATAAACGAAGACGGCAAGCACCCGAGCAACTGTTGGCCCACGTCGCGCTGCAGTTCGGCCACGCTGTCATAGCTGGTTGCCGCCCGGGAAAACGAAGCCGCCACCTGGCGCTTGTCGGGCAAGGCACCGGGCAATTTGGGAAGAGACAGATCAGTCATCGCCGGACTCATGCAAAAAAGCCTGGATCGCCCCCGCGACACCGTGCGGGTCCTCCAGAAGGAATCCGTGGCCGGCCTGTTCGATCAGGCCGATTTCGACATCCGGCAGCAAGACCAGCAACTCACCCGCGGCTTCGGCCGGCACCAGGGCATCGAGCCCGGCAAACAGATGCAATTGCGGGCCACGAAAGCGCTGCAATGCGGCGCGAGTGTCCAATTGCGCCAACAGTTCGAGCCCGGCCATCAAGACCTCGGGCGATGTGCCCGGCGCCCCGGCCAATAACAACCGCGACAACCCGCGTGGGTCGCTGCTGCCCTGGGCGCACAGCAAACTGAAGCGCTTGAGGGTCTGGCGTGGATCGGCCGCACAGCCGGCGAGAAAACCATCGAAGGTTGCTCCATCCATCGCACTCGGCCATTGCTCATGGGCAACAAAGGATGGATTGCTCGCCAGGGTCAGCAGGCCGCAGCAGCGCTCACCCCGACGCGCCGCCAGCGCCGAGGCCAGCATACCGCCCAGGGACCAACCGCCCAGCCAGGCATCCTGGGGCACGGTGGCGTCCAATTCTTCGAGCCATTCATCCGGATCGTTCGATAGCAACGCCGGCAACGGTTCGATTTCCACTCGCAAGTGTTCGTCGAGCCCGTGCAACGCTGCCGCCAGCGGCTCCAGCGGTGAAACGCCCAAGCCCCAGCCCGGCAGCAATATCAGTCGGTCACGCATCGCTTGGCTCCGGTCCCAACAGGGCAAAACACTCGGCCAGTGCATTCAACAATAGCTGCACCTGGGCCTCGCTGTGAGCAGCGGTCAGGGTCACGCGCAAACGGGCGCTGCCAGCCGGTACGGTGGGTGGGCGGATCGCCGTGACCATCAGCCCGCGCTCACGCAGCATTTGCGACAAACGCATGGCCCGTCCCGCATCGCCAATCAGGATCGGCTGGATCGGCGTGAAGCTGTCCATCAATTGCAGGCCGATCTGCTCGGCGCCCTGGCGGAACTGACGAATCAGCACCTGCAAGTGCTCGCGCCGCCAATGCTCGCTGCGCAGCAGCTCAAGGCTCTTGAGCGTGGCGCAAGCCAGGGCCGGCGGTTGGCTGGTGGTGTAGATGTAGGGGCGAGCGAACTGGATCAGGCTTTCGATCAGTTCTTCACTGCCGGCGACAAAAGCCCCGGCGGTGCCAAAGGCCTTGCCCAGGGTGCCCACCAACACCGGCACGTCATCCTGGCTCAAGCCAAAATGCTCGACGATACCGCCGCCATTGGCTCCCAACGGGCCGAAACCGTGTGCATCGTCGACCATCAGCCAGGCGCCCTTGGCCTTGGCTTCACGGGCCAGGGCCGGCAGGTCGGCGATGTCGCCGTCCATGCTGAACACGCCATCGGTAACCACCAGGGTATTGCCGGTGGCTTTTTCCAGGCGGCTGGCCAAACTCTGGGCATCGTTGTGCAGGTAACGGTTGAAACGCGCACCAGACAACAGGCCGGCGTCGAGCAGCGAGGCATGATTGAGGCGGTCTTCCAGTACCGTGTCGCCCTGCCCCACCAGCGCGGTGACCGCACCGAGGTTGGCCATGTAACCGGTGGTGAACAGCAACGCCCGCGGGCGGCCGGTCAGGTCGGCCAAGGCTTCTTCCAAGGCGTGGTGAGGGCCGCTGTGGCCGGTCACCAAATGGGAGGCGCCCCCCCCGACACCCCAACGGAGCGCCCCGGCGCGCCAGGCTTCGATCACTTGCGGGTGATTGGCCAGGCCCAGGTAATCGTTGTTGCAGAACGCCAGCAATGGCTGGCCGTCCACCACCACTTCCGGGCCCTGCGGGCTTTCGAGCAGCGGGCGCTGGCGATAGAGGTTGTCGGCACGACGGGCAGCCAGGCGTGCGGCGAGATCGAAGGGCATGCAGGCCTCAACTGTTTAAAGACTGGCCAAAGCCCCTTGTGGGAGCGAGCTTGCTCGCGATAGCGGCGTGTCAGTCGACATCAATGCGAATGTTCCATCGCCATCGCGAGCAAGCTCGCCCCCACAGGGTCTTGCATTCCAATCCGGGTATCGGTGAGTGGTCAGACAGCGGCGTTGTAGAACTGCTCGCTGCTCTTCTGCTCCACCAGCGCCTGTTCAATCGCTGCCTGGTGCACTTCGTCGGCATGTTCTTCGCGGGCTTCGGGCTGGATGCCCAGGCGTGCGAACAACTGCATGTCCTTGTCGGCTTGCGGGTTGGCGGTGGTCAACAGCTTGTCGCCGTAAAAAATCGAGTTGGCACCGGCCAGGAACGCCAGGGACTGCATCTGCTCGTTCATCGCTTCACGGCCGGCGGACAGCCGCACATGGGACTGGGGCATCATGATCCGCGCCACGGCGAGCATGCGGATGAAATCGAACGGATCGACGTCCTCGGCATTCTCCAGCGGCGTGCCGGCGACTTTGACCAACATGTTGATCGGCACCGATTCCGGGTGCTCCGGCAGGTTCGCCAGTTGGATCAGCAGGTTGGCGCGGTCGTCCAGGGACTCGCCCATGCCGAGGATGCCGCCCGAGCAGATCTTCATCCCCGAATCACGCACATAGGCCAGGGTTTGCAGGCGCTCGCTGTAAGTGCGGGTGGTGATGATGCTGCCGTAGAACTCCGGCGAGGTGTCAAGGTTATGGTTGTAATAGTCCAGGCCGGCCTGGGCCAGCGCTTCGGTCTGTTCCTGGTCGAGACGGCCCAGGGTCATGCAGGTTTCCAGGCCCATCGCCTTCACGCCTTTGACCATTTCCAGCACATACGGCATGTCCTTGGCCGACGGATGTTTCCAGGCCGCGCCCATGCAGAAACGGGTCGAACCGATGGCCTTGGCCCGTGCAGCCTCTTCGAGGACCTTCTGCACTTCGAGCAATTTCTCTTTATCCAGGCCGGTGTTGTAGTGACCGGACTGCGGACAATATTTGCAATCTTCAGGGCAGGCGCCGGTCTTGATCGACAGCAGCGTGGAAACCTGGACGCGATTGGCGTCGAAGTGCGCGCGGTGCACGGTCTGCGCCTGGAACAGCAGGTCATTGAATGGCTGGACGAAGAGTGCTTTGACTTCGGCCAAAGACCAGTCATGACGCAGGTTGGCAGTAGTGCTGGCGCTCATGGGCATTTCCTTGATTATGCTTGGCTGGCGCCTGGGGACATGGAATACCCACAGGCGCGACACGGATGTTCGGCATATTTAAGGAAGAGTCATGCGCTGTCAACCACGATACAAAGGACAGGTTTACATCTGGTTAAAAAACAAACAATCCTGCCTGCTGTGCGGCGAAAGCACCGATACGCCGCAGCCTATCTGCACCCCTTGTGAAAGCGAGCTGCCCTGGCTCGGCGATCAATGCAGCGTCTGTGCCTTGCCGCTGCCCATGGCCGGGCTGCGTTGCGGACAATGCGCCGCGCAGCCGCCGGCCTTCGAACGGGTCCTGGCGCCCTGGGCCTACGACTTCCCGGTGGACAGCTTGATCACCCGTTTCAAGCATCAGGCGAAATGGCCCCTGGGCCGACTGCTGGGCGACCTGCTCGCGCAGTCGTTGCAACATCATTTCGACGAAGGGCTGGAACGCCCCGACGCACTGGTCCCGGTGCCACTGGCGACCCGGCGTTTGCGCCAGCGCGGTTTCAACCAGGCAGCGCTGCTGGCCCGCTGGCTCAGTGGGCCGTTGGCGATCCCTTGCGAAGAACACCTGCTGCGACGCACCCAGGACACCCCCGCCCAACAGGCACTCGATGCCAGGGCTCGGCGGCGAAACCTGCGTCAGGCCTTTGCCCTGGCACCCCAGGCTGCGTTGCACAACCGTCACTTGGCGTTGGTCGACGACGTGCTCACCACGGGCGCCACCGCCCAGGCGCTGGCCGCCCTGCTGCTCGATGCCGGCGCTGCGCGGGTCGATGTGTACTGCCTCGCTCGCACGCCGAAACCCGGAGAGTCGGCTTGACGCGCCACGCCCAAGGCGCCAACGTCCGCTCATCGACCTTTGCACGCAGTTTTCCGTCATGTCCTTGCCCACGCTTCTGACCCAGCACATCGCTCGGCGACCACAACGCATCGCCCTGTTGCAGCACATCGCCGAACAAGGTTCGATCACCCGCGCCGCCAAGAGCGCGGGCCTGAGCTACAAGGCGGCGTGGGATGCCATCGATGAGTTGAACAACCTCGCCGACCAACCGTTGGTGGAGCGCAGTGTTGGCGGCAAGGGCGGTGGCGGCGCCAGGCTGTCGGAGGAAGGCCAACGCGTGCTGCGCCTGTATCTGCGCCTGCAAGCGCTGCAGACACAACTATTGGAAGCGAGCGAGGATGCCGACGACCTGGGCCTGCTCAGTCGCCTGATGCTGCGCACCAGCGCCCGTAATCAATTGTATGGCAAGGTCCTGGGCATCGAGGCCCAGGGGCACAACGACCGGGTACGCCTGGAGCTGGCCCGGGGCCTGGTCATCGAAGCCCAGATTACCCACGACAGCACGCTGCGCCTGGAGCTGGATGTCGGCACCAACGTGGTGGCGCTGATCAAGGCCGGCTGGCTGGAATTACACCCTGTCGAGCAAGTGGAAAAAACGCGGATCAATACGCTGCGCGGCATGATCGAACAGGTCGACGCCGCCGAAGACGGCCCCAGCGAAGTGCGCATCAGCCTGCCCAACGGCCAGACGCTGTGCGCCCTGGCCGACCCGCTTGAGCTACAAAAGCAGCATTTGGAAGGCGGCTCACCGGTGCAAGTGACGTTTTCAGCGACAAATGTGCTGCTCGGCACACCGCTGTAGCGTGTTGCAACAATAGTTTCATCGACCCGCTTTAAGGTGACTGCCAAAACCAGCAGGGAGCCTGAGATGAGCCTATTAGAAGAAAACCAATCCACCGACCTGGAAAAGATCGTCGGCCTGAGCCGGCGCAGCTTCATCAGCGCCGGCGCCCTGTGCGGCGCGGCGATGTTCCTGGGCGGCAACCTGCTGAGCCGCAGCGTGCTGGCCGCCGCCGTGAGCGAAGGCAACAGCCGGCTGCTGGGCTTCAACAGCATCGCCGCCGCCACGGCCGACACCATCACGCTGCCGCCGGGCTACAAAGCCTCGGTGCTGATCAGTTGGGGCCAGCCCCTGCAGAAAAATGCACCGGCGTTCGACCCCAGTGGCAACGGCACCGCCCGCGCACAGGAAGTGCAGTTCGGCGACAACAACGACGGCATGAGCCTGTTCCCGTTCCCCGGCGACAACAACCGGGCGCTGATGGCGATCAACAACGAATACACCAACTACCAATACCTGTTCCCTCACGGCGGCCAGCCACAGTCGGCCGAAGACGTGCGCAAAGCCCAGGCCAGCGAAGGCGTCTCGGTGATCGAAATCCAGCGTCGGCGCGGCCAATGGCAATTCGTCCAGGAATCGCGCTACAACCGCAGGATCCACGGCAACACACCGATTCGCCTGCGTGGCCCAGCTGCCGGGCACGACCTGCTGAAAACCAGCGCAGACAAGAGCGGCAAGAAAGTGCTGGGCACCTTCCAGAACTGCGCCAACGGCATGACGCCTTGGGGCACCTACCTGACCTGTGAAGAGAACTTCACTGACTGCTTCGGCAGCAGCAAGTCGGACCTGCAGTTCGACGCGGCCCAGAAACGCTATGGCGCCACAGTCACCAGCAGTGAAATCAACTGGCACTTGCACGACCCGCGCTTTGACCTGGCGAAGAACCCCAACGAACTCAATCGCCACGGCTGGGTAGTGGAAATCGACCCGTTCGATCCGCAATCCACCCCGGTAAAACGCACCGCCCTGGGCCGCTTCAAACACGAAAACGCCGCCCTGGCGCAAACCAATGACGGTCGCGCCGTGGTGTACATGGGCGATGATGAGCGTGGCGAATTCATCTACAAGTTCGTCAGCCGCGAGCGCATCAATCACAAGAACGCCAAGGCCAATCGCAACCTGCTGGACCATGGCACCTTGTATGTCGCGCGCTTCGATGCCGGCGACGGCAACCCGGACCATCCCAAAGGCCAAGGCCAGTGGATCGAGCTGACCCATGGCAAGAACGGCCTCGACGCCAGCAGCGGTTTCGCCGACCAGGCCGAAGTTCTCATCCATGCACGCCTGGCCGCCAGCGCCGTTGGCGCCACCCGCATGGACCGCCCGGAGTGGATCGTGGTCAGCCCGAAAGACGGCCAGGTCTATTGCACCCTGACCAACAACTCCAAACGCGGCGACGCCGGCCAACCGGTGGACGGGCCTAACCCTCGAGCCAAGAACGTCTACGGGCAGATCCTGCGCTGGCGCACCGACCGCGACGATCACGCCGCCAAGACCTTCGCCTGGGACCTGTTCGTGGTCGCCGGCAACCCGGCGGTACATGCCGGCACGCCAAAGGGCGGTTCCTCCAACATCACCCCCCAGAACATGTTCAACAGCCCCGATGGCCTGGGCTTCGACAAAGGCGGACGCCTGTGGATCCAGACCGACGGCGACTCGAGCAACGCCGGGGACTTCGCCGGCATGGGCAATAACCAGATGCTCTGCGCCGATCCCAACAGCGGTGAAATCCGTCGTTTCATGGTCGGGCCGGTGGGCTGCGAAGTGACCGGGATCAGCTTCTCGCCGGACTACAAGGCTATGTTTGTCGGTATCCAGCATCCCAGCGGCGGCTCAACCTTCCCCGAGCACCTGCCCAACGGTAAGCCGCGATCGTCGGTGATGGTGATTACCCGCGAAGACGGCGGGGTCATCGGCGCCTGACCCTTGTCTGGACCGGGGACATAACACTTCGTGGCGAGGGAGCTTGCTCCCGCTGGGTTGCGCAGCGCGCCCTTCTTCTTTGGGCGCTTCGCACCCAAGCGGGAGCAAGCTCCCTCGCCACAACGATGCAAGTCTCACCGATCAATCCAAGCTGCTTTGCGCTACCATGCTGGGCCGGACGCGGCAGCCCTGCCGCTGCGCAGGAGTCAGCATGTCCCATCCGTTTGAAACCCTCACGCCCGACCTGGTACTCGATGCCGTTGAAAGCATCGGTTTCCTCAGCGACGCCCGCGTGTTGGCCCTCAACAGCTACGAGAACCGCGTCTATCAGGTCGGCATCGAAGATTCCGAGCCGCTGATCGCCAAGTTCTATCGCCCTCAGCGCTGGACCAACGAAGCGATCCTGGAAGAGCACAGCTTCACCTTCGAGCTGGCCGAATACGAAGTGCCCGTGGTCGCGCCACTGATCCACAACGGCACCAGCCTGCACGAACACGCCGGGTTTCGTTTCACCCTGTTTCCCCGTCGCGGCGGTCGTGCACCGGAGCCGGGCAACCTCGACCAGCTCTATCGCCTGGGGCAATTGCTCGGGCGCCTGCACGCAGTCGGGGCGACCCGTCCGTTCGAGCATCGTGAAGCCTTGGGCGTGAAGAACTTCGGCCACGATTCACTGGCCACTGTGCTGGCAAGCGGCTTCGTTCCTCGTAGCCTGCTGCCGGCCTACGAGTCGGTGGCCAGGGATCTGCTCAAGCGCGTCGAAGAGGTCTACGCCGCCACGCCCCACAAGAACATCCGCATGCACGGCGATTGCCACCCCGGCAACATGATGTGCCGCGACGAGGTGTTCCACATCGTCGACCTGGACGACTGCCGCATGGGCCCGGCGGTGCAGGATTTGTGGATGATGCTCGCCGGCGATCGCCAGGAATGCCTGGGCCAACTGTCGGAACTGATGGACGGCTACCGAGAGTTCCACGACTTCGACCCGCGAGAACTGGCACTGATCGAGCCACTGCGGGCACTGCGCCTGATGCACTACAGCGCCTGGCTGGCGCGGCGCTGGGACGACCCGGCGTTCCCCCGCAGCTTCCCGTGGTTCGGCAGCGAACGTTACTGGGGCGACCAGGTATTGGCGTTGCGCGAGCAACTGGCGGCGCTCAATGAAGAGCCGTTGAAGCTGTTCTGACGACCGCCGCGGATCCCCTGTGCGAGCTTCTTGCTCGCGATTGCGATCGAACATTCGACACCCTTGTCGACTGATCCACCGCTATCGCGAGCAAGCTCGCTCCCGCAAGGAATTGCAGTGAAACGCTCACAAAGGTTCACAGCACGACCCGACAAATCTCCTTACAATCACGCCTTTGTTAGCTGCCTAAGCAAGGATTCTGCATGCAAGCCGCCAACCCGCGTCGCGGGTATATCCTGGGCCTGAGTGCCTACATCATCTGGGGTCTGTTCCCGATCTACTTCAAGGCCATCGCCAGCGTGCCGTCGGTGGAGATCATCATCCATCGGGTGCTGTGGTCGGCCCTGTTCGGCGCGGCGTTGCTGCTGGTCTGGAAACACCCGGGCTGGTGGCGCGAACTGCGGGACAACCCACAGCGCCTGGCTATCCTCGCCCTGAGCGGGACGCTGATCGCAGCCAACTGGCTGACCTACGTCTGGGCGGTGAACAACGAGCGCATGCTCGAAGCCAGCCTGGGTTACTACATCAACCCGCTGGTGAACGTATTGCTGGGCATGTTGATCCTCGGCGAGCGCCTGCGCCGCATGCAGTGGTTGGCGGTGGGTTTGGCGGCGGTCGGTGTGGCGCAGCAGGTCTGGCAAGTGGGCAGCCTGCCCTGGGTGTCACTGGTGCTGGCGCTGACCTTCGGCTTCTACGGGTTGATCCGCAAGCAGGCACCGGTCAAGGCATTGCCGGGGCTGGTGGTAGAAACCTGGATGCTGGTGCCGATCGCCATCGCCTGGTTACTGTTCAATCCCACGGCCACCAGTGCCCAGGCGGCATTCTGGACCACCTCCGAAGCCTGGTGGCTGGTGGCGGCAGGCCCCGTGACGCTGGTGCCGTTGGTGTGCTTCAACGCCGCAACACGGCATTTGCCCTACACTACCATCGGTTTTCTCCAGTACATCGCGCCGACGCTGGTGCTGCTGCTCGCCGTGATGCTGTTTGGTGAGCACCTGTCGTCCAGCACACTGGTGGCGTTCCTGTTTATCTGGGCCGGGCTGGCGGTGTACAGCGTCGATGCGGTGATCAGCATGCGTCGGCGCAACTGATCAAAAAACGCACAAACCTCTACAGGCCACGTCTGGCGTGGCCTGCGCTCATCCTTCCCAAGGTTATCCACAACGTGATCCCCGCCGTTTGTGCACAAGCCCTTGAAAACTGATGATTTTTTGAGCATTCCTCGCCGAGGCCCGGCGGGCTTGGGCTGGAGCCGGGTCTCTACAGGTTATCCACAGGCAGGCGCAGTTTTTCCTTGGATAACCTTCGTCACGCTTCGTCGCTGAGCTTGAGCTCCACCATCAACTCATCGGCCAGGGTCTCCAGGCGTTCCTGCAACGTCTCCAGCGACAGGGTCAAGGGCACCCCCAGGATCGCTTCGGCGTGGAACAGCAACTCGCTGCTCATCGGCGCCGGCCGGACGTAAGTCACCAGACGCTCGACATTGACGCCCTGCTCGCTCAACAGCCGGGTGATGTCCCTCACTATGCCGGGACGGTCGTTGCCCACCAGCTCCATGGTGATGGGTTTCCAGGTGCAGGACTCCTCGAGGGCGCTTTCAGCGATCAACACGCGGATGTCGTAAGTCGATAGCCCCTGCAAGGCTTCGATCAGTTCCTCATGGGCCTCGGCGGGGGCGCCGATTCGCAGGATCCCGGCAAACTGCCCAGCCAGGCGCGACATGCGGCTTTCCAGCCAGTTACCGCCGTGGTCGGCGATGCAATCGGCAATGCGCTCGACCTGCCCGGGCTTGTCCGGGGCGAAAACAGTGATGACGAGGTGGTCCATGGCGCAGTCCTCTTGTTGGGGAAGGGACAGTATAGGCAAGCCATGAATCGGCACCGCCCTGCTTTCGTGGCGAGGGAGCTTGCTCCCGCTGGGCTACGCAGTAGCCCCCCTAAATAGGGGAGCGCTTCGCACTCCAGCGGGAGCAAGCTCCCTCGCCACGGTAAATGTGTACATTAATTAGATTTATCTGGAACAATGATCCGTTTTTTTGAGAACATCCGCTACCGCGTCGTGACTGTACTGCTTTAGTCGGTCGCGGAACGACGCAATTAGTCTAATTTTCACAACCGCAATTGATCATGTAGTATGCCGCAGCGAGCACTACATAACGTTGTACCGATGTCTGCTTAAGGCGCAGTCGCATCCCTGAAAAGCCCCGTCAGCAAGGCTTACCACCCAGCCGCCAGCGATGGCATGTACTGGTTCCGGGGTTTGTGCTTTAAATGTCCCGAGGCTTCATTGTCAAAATCGAAGAGCTGAAAAGCGAAATAGCTGAGCAGAGTGAGGCAAGCAATGACTGAACACGTTCAAGTCGGTGGCCTGCAGGTCGCCAAAGTCCTGTTCGACTTCGTGAATAACGAAGCCATTCCCGGAACCGGCCTCACCGCCGACGCGTTCTGGGCCGGTGCCGACAAGGTCATCCACGACCTGGCGCCGAAGAACAAAGCCCTACTCGCCAAACGCGATGATTTCCAGGCGCGGATCGATGCCTGGCACCAGGCCCGTGCTGGCCAGGCCCACGACGCCGTGGCTTACAAAGCCTTCCTGCAAGACATTGGATACCTGCTGCCAGAAGCGGCGGATTTCCAGGCTACGACCCAAAACGTCGATGACGAAATCGCCCGCATGGCCGGCCCGCAGCTGGTGGTGCCGGTGATGAACGCCCGCTTCGCCCTCAACGCATCGAACGCCCGCTGGGGTTCGCTGTATGACGCGCTGTACGGCACCGATGCCATCAGCGAAGCCGATGGCGCGGAAAAAGGCAAAGGCTACAACAAGGTCCGCGGCGACAAGGTCATCGCCTTCGCCCGTGCCTTCCTCGACGAAGCCGCGCCCCTGGCGGCCGGCTCCCATGTCGACTCCATTGCTTACAAAATCGTCGACGGCAAACTGGTGGTCACCCTCAAGGGCGGCAGCAACAGCGGCCTGCGTGACGATGCCCAGTTGATCGGCTTCCAGGGCGATGCCTCGGCACCGACCACCGTGCTGTTGAAACACAACGGCCTGCACTTCGAAATCCAGATCGATGCCAGCACCCCGGTCGGCCAGACTGACGCCGCTGGCGTCAAAGACATCCTGATGGAAGCCGCGCTGACCACCATCATGGACTGCGAAGACTCGGTCGCCGCCGTCGATGCCGATGACAAAGTGGTGATCTACCGCAACTGGCTCGGCCTGATGAAAGGCGACCTGGCTGAAGAAGTCGCCAAAGGCGGCCAGACGTTCACCCGCACCATGAACCCCGACCGTGTCTACACCGCCGTCGACGGTTCGAGCGTGACCCTGCACGGCCGCTCGCTGTTGTTCGTGCGTAACGTCGGCCACCTGATGACCATCGACGCGATCCTGGACCAGCACGGCAACGAAGTGCCGGAAGGTATTCTCGACGGCCTGATCACCAGCCTGGCAGCGATCCACAGCCTCAACGGCAATACCAGCCGTCGCAACAGCCGCACCGGCTCGGTGTACATCGTCAAGCCGAAGATGCACGGTCCGGAAGAAGCTGCGTTCACCAACGAGCTGTTCGGCCGTGTCGAAGACGTACTGAACCTGCCGCGCAATACCCTCAAGGTCGGGATCATGGACGAGGAACGCCGTACCACGGTCAACCTCAAGGCCTGCATCAAGGCCGCCAGCGAGCGCGTGGTGTTCATCAACACCGGCTTCCTCGACCGTACCGGCGACGAGATCCACACCTCCATGGAAGCCGGCCCGATGGTGCGCAAGGCCGACATGAAAGCCGAGAAGTGGATCGGCGCGTATGAGAACTGGAACGTCGACATCGGCTTGAGCACCGGCCTGCAAGGCCGTGCGCAAATCGGCAAGGGCATGTGGGCGATGCCGGACCTGATGGCGGCGATGCTCGAACAGAAAATCGCTCATCCGCTGGCCGGCGCCAACACCGCATGGGTTCCCTCGCCGACCGCCGCTGCCCTGCACGCGCTGCATTACCACAAGGTCGACGTGTTCGCCCGCCAGGCCGAGCTGGCCAAGCGCGCGCGAGCATCGGTGGACGACATCCTGACCATCCCGCTGGCCGTCAACCCGAACTGGACGCCGGAGCAGATCAAGAACGAACTGGACAACAATGCCCAGGGCATCCTTGGCTACGTGGTGCGCTGGATCGACCAGGGCGTGGGCTGCTCCAAAGTGCCGGACATCAACGACATCGGCCTGATGGAAGACCGTGCGACGCTGCGTATCTCCAGCCAGCACATCGCCAACTGGCTGCGCCACGGCATCGTTACCCAAGACCAGGTGATGGAAAGCCTCAAGCGCATGGCGCCGGTAGTCGACCGCCAGAACGCCAGCGACCCGCTGTACCGTCCGCTGGCACCAGACTTCGACCGCAACATCGCCTTCCAGGCGGCGGTCGAGCTGGTGATCGAAGGCACGAAGCAGCCTAACGGCTACACCGAGCCGGTGTTGCACCGTCGTCGTCGTGAGTTCAAGGCAGCCAATGGGTTGTGATTGAGCAGCGCGTGACAACGAAAAAGCCCTGATCGAAAGATCAGGGCTTTTTCATTTGCAAATACATGAGCGCTTTTGTGGCGAGGGAGCTTGCTCCCGCTGGGCTGCGAAGCAGACCCTTTTCCAGCGTTCGGAATCTTATTGACCTGCACTGCGGTCGCTGCGCAACCGAGCGGGAGCAAGCTCCCTCGCCACAAAAGCACCCGATAGCGCCATTCTCACGACAGGCTAGAGATCCATCCCCAACTCATGCTTGACCAACCCCAGCAACTTGTCGGTATCGATCGGCTTGAGCAGAAAGTCCACCACGCTCAGGTGCATGGCTTCGATGGCGTCCTTCACGTCGGCATCGCCCGATACGATGATGATCGGCAGCGCCGCCCGCGGAGACTCGCGCACCAGGCGAATAAGTTCCAGCCCATCAACATTGCCCATCCGCAGGTCGGTGATCAACAGGCCGATCGATGGCTTGGTTTCCAGCATCTTGAGTGCCGTTTCACCACTGGCGGCGGTCATGCAGTGAATCCCGTCCAACGCCAGGATCTCCGACAGCAGCTCACGAGCGTCCTTGTCGTCATCGACGATCAAGACGCGCTGCGGCGGCAGGTCGGGTTCCAGCATGACGGCACTCAGCGCCTCGCGCTCGGCGTCACTCAAAATATCGTGGTCGGACATGGTGCTCTCTACGTTCTTTAAATCGATCCCCTGGCACAGTGGTCAGACATCGTTCTGCGGCGCTTCAATGTGCACTTCGTCGGATTTTTTTCCAAGAACATTTAATGAAGATTTTTCTGACGCTTGGCGTAGGTTTTTTCCGTAAGTTCACCCCTAGGCCGCGACCTAGACTTACGTCCAATGGGCACCCCGCTCTGAGGGGCCGACCATGGGAGAACAGATCGACCACAACAATTCAAAAAAGACTGCGTAATGGTTATGAAAAAAGCGGACGCCTTCACCCAGGCAGGGAAAACCGCGGTGTTGCAAAACATCCAGGGGACACTGCAGTTTCTCCAGCGTTTCCCACCGTTCAACCAGATGGAAAACGCTCACCTGGCCTATCTGGTGGAGCAATGCCTGCTGCGTTTTTATGCCCCGGGCGAAACCATCATCAAACCAGCCGACGGCCCGGTGGAGCACTTTTACATCGTCAAGCAAGGCCGGGTGGTAGGTGAACGTCCGCATACGGCCAAGGGTGGAACCGAGACGACCTTCGAAATCACCACCGGCGAATGTTTCCCCCTCGCCGCGCTGCTGGGCGAACGGGCCACGCGCACCGAACACCGGGCCGGCGAAGACACGTTCTGCCTGCAGTTGAACAAACTGGCCTTCATCAAGCTGTTCGCCCTGTCCGGCCCGTTTCGCGACTTCGCCCTGCGCGGGGTCAGCAGCCTGCTCGACCAGGTCAATCAACAGGTCCAGCAAAAGTCTGCGCAAACCTTGGGCACCCAGTATTCCCTCAACACGCGACTGGGCGAACTGGCGATGCGCCATCCAGTCAGTTGCAGCCCGGACACGCCGCTGCGCGAAGCCGTGAAGCTGATGCACGACCAGCAGGTCGGCAGCATCGTGGTGGTTAATGAACAGAAAGCTCCGGTGGGAATCTTCACCTTGCGCGACCTGCGGCAGGTGGTGGCCGATGGGGCCGGGGATTTTTCCCAAGCCATCGTAGGACACATGACTCAGGCACCGTTTTTCCTCTCGCCGGACCACAGCGCCTTCGATGCGGCCATCGCCATGACCGAACGGCACATCGCCCACGTCTGCCTGGTCAAGGACCAACGCCTGTGTGGCGTGGTGTCGGAGCGCGATCTGTTTTCCTTGCAGCGCGTCGACCTGGTGCACCTGGCCCGGACCATTCGCAACGCGCCCAAGGTGGAAAACCTCGTGGCCCTGCGCGGCGAGATCGGCCAACTGGTGGAACGCATGCTAGCCCACGGCGCGTCATCGACCCAGATCACCCACATCATCACCCTGCTCAACGATCACACCGTATGCCGGGTCATCGAGCTGACCCTGATCGACAAAGGTGACCCAGGCGTGCCGTTCAGTTGGCTGTGCTTCGGCAGTGAAGGCCGGCGCGAACAAACCCTGCACACCGACCAGGACAACGGCATTTTGTTCGAGGCCCGGGACGCCGCCCATGCCGCGCAGATTCGCGGCCTGCTACTGCCCATCGCCCAGCAGATCAACCAGAGCCTGGCCTTGTGCGGCTTCACCTTGTGCAAGGGCAACATCATGGCCGGCAACCCCGAGCTGTGCCTGTCCCGAGCTGAATGGGCCCGGCGTTTTTCGGCATTCATTCGCGAAGCAACCCCGGAAAACCTGCTGGGCTCGAGCATCTATTTCGACCTGCGGGTGGTCTGGGGCGATGAGCAAGGCTGCGAGCAGTTGCGCCGGCAGATCCTCGATCAAGTGGCCGATAACCGTTTGTTCCAACGCATGATGGCCGAAAATGCCCTGCGCCACCGCCCGCCCGTGGGCCGCTTCCGGGATTTCGTGCTGAGTCGCAAGAACGGCGAAAAAGCCACCCTCGATTTGAAAGTGCAAGGCCTGACGCCCTTCGTCGACGGCGCCCGTCTGCTGGCGCTGGCCAACGGCATCGAAGCCAACAATACCCTGGAGCGCTTGCGGCAATTGGTCGACAAGCAAGTGATCGAACCGCTCGATGGCGCAGCCTACGAAGAGGCCTATCACTTCATTCAACAGACCCGCATGCAGCAACATCAATTGCAAACCCGCGAGAACCTGCCCTACTCCAACCGCGTCGACCCCGACAGCCTCAACCATCTGGACCGACGCATCCTGCGCGAATCCCTGCGCCAGGCCCAACGCCTGCAAAGCAGCCTGACGCTGAGGTATCAGTTGTGAGCATTTTTTCCTGGTTGCGCCCAGCCCAACCAATGTTGTCCGAAGAAATGCAAAGGCGCCTGGAACGCCTGCCGACGGCTTCAGCCTTGGGTGAATGCGATCTGCGGAAACAACGCTGGGTCGTGCTGGACCTGGAAACCACCGGATTGAACCTGAACAAGGACCAGGTGCTGTCCATCGGCGCGGTGGTCATCGAAGACGGCGCCATCGACTTCAGCCAGCAGTTCGAACGCACCTTGCAATGCGATAAACAGAAACTCGGACCCAGTGTGCTGATCCATGGCCTGGCGCCCAGCGCCATTGCCGCCGGCAGCGACCCGGCCGAGGCGCTGCTGGCGTTCATGGAGTTCGTCGGCGACAGTCCGCTGCTGGCCTTTCACGCGCCGTTCGATTCCCACATGCTCGGGCGCGCCTTGAAAGACTACTTGGGCTATCGCCTGCAGCATTCATTCCTCGACGTGGCGGACCTGGCCCCGATGCTTTGTCCCCAGGCCAACCTGCGCAAGTCGGGCCTGGACGAGTGGATCGACTGGTTCAAGCTGCAAGTCTTCGACCGCCATAACGCCAGTGCCGACGCCCTGGCCACGGCAGAACTGGCGCTGATCCTGTTCAGCCGCGCCCGTCAGCAACAGATCCTGAGCCCGCTTGACCTGCAACAACGGCTGAGCCAATGGAAACGGCGGCAGCAAGCGCCTTCGCTTTGACTCACCTTGAAGATGAACACACTACCCTGTGGGAGCAAGCTCGCTCCCACGCAGAACCCGGCCTCAATTTCCTTATCCCGCGCCGCCCGACCAGCGCCAATTGCTTTCCCGCCCCCGCCTCTGACACAATCGCGAACAATTCTCGTTACTTAAAACATCGGTGATGCTCCGTGTCGTCAGTCCCTAGCCCCCACAGTGATCTGGTTGGTGCGTTATACCGTGACCATCGTGGTTGGCTATTGGCCTGGCTGCGACGCAACGTGGCGTGTTCGCAACGGGCCGAGGACCTGAGCCAGGACACCTTTGTGCGTTTGCTGGGTCGCGAAGAGCTGAAGGCGCCCCGCGAACCGCGGGCGTTTCTGGTGGCCATCGCCAAGGGCCTGTTGTTCGATTATTTCCGTCGAGCGGCATTGGAGCAGGCCTACCTCACCGAACTGATGCTGATTCCCGAGGCCGAGCAGCCCTCGGTGGAAGAACAGCAAATCATTCTCGAAGACCTCAAGGCCATCGATCGCCTGCTTGGCAAACTGTCGAGCAAGGCCCGCGCAGCCTTCCTCTATAACCGCCTCGACGGCCTCGGCCACGCCGAAATCGCCGAGCGCCTGGGGGTTTCGGTGCCGCGCGTACGGCAGTATCTCGCCCAAGGCATCCGCCAGTGCTACATCGCACTTTATGGTGAGCCGACATGAGTCAGGCCCATGCCAAACCGGTCTCGGCCAGCGTGCTGGATGCCGCCATTGCCTGGCAGCTGTCCCTGGACTCGAGCAGCGCCCAGGAACGTGAAGCCTTCGCCCAATGGCATGCCGCCGACGAAGAACACGCCCGGGCCTGGCGACAGCTGGGCATGCTTGACCAACGCTTCAGTGTGGCCAACGGGCCGGCGCGCGCCGCGTTGCTGCAATCGCGGGTGAGCATTCGTCGCCGGATACGCAAGGTCGGCAGCGGCCTGGCCAGCGTTATCGCGGCCATCGGCCTGGCGCTGTTTGCCGGCGATCGTTACCTGCCGCTGGATTACTGGCTGGCCGATCAGCGCACCGCGACAGGCGAACAGCGCACCCTGCGCCTGGACGACGGCACGCTGATCAACCTCAACACCCACAGTGCCCTGGACGTGCGTTTCGATGACAAGCAGCGCCGCATCGTCCTGCAGGAAGGCGAGATCCTGGTTGAAACCGGTCACGACGACCCGCGTCCGTTCATCGTCGAGACCCGTGAAGGCCGCCTGCGCGCCTTGGGCACACGATTCCTGGTCAAGCGTGAAGACGAAGGCACGCGCCTGAGCGTGTTGAAATCCGCTGTGGCGGCGCATCCCCAGGCCACGGACCAGGAACAGATCCTGCGCGAAGGCCAACAAGTGCTGATGCGCCGCGACGGCCTCGGGCCGACCCTCGCCTTGAACCCCGGCGCCGATGCCTGGACCCGCGGCATGCTGGTGGTGGATAACGCCCGTCTTGAAGATTTGGTCCATGAGCTGGGGCGCTATCGTCGCGGCTACCTGGGTGTGGAGCCGCAAGTGGCGGATTTGCGCATCACCGGCAGTTTCCCGCTGCACGACACCGACCTGGCCTTGACCGCCCTGCTGCCGACCTTGCCGGTGCAGGTCGGATATCACACGAAGTGGTGGGTGGTCGTGGAACCGAGGAACGGGGCCAAGCCCTGAGGGATGTTGTGTCAGGCAGGCCGCCTTCGCGGGCAAGCCCGCTCCCACAAGGGGATGGCGGCGCACACAATATTGCGGGCGACCCGGTCAAAAATGTGGGAGCGAGCCTGCTCGCGAAGCGGCCACCCCACACACCACAAAACCCAGGCCGATCTAAAAACTGAATCTAAATTATTTTCATCCAGCCCTATCACTTTTCAATTTTCATCCGGCACCCAGGCAATTGAGAAATATTTCCATTCAGGAGCCGCCGTATGTCCCGCCCGCTAGACACCCTGTTGCGCCCCAGCCTGTTGGCAATCGCCATTGCCTTCGCCATTCCCTTCGCCAGCGGCCCGCTACTGGCCGCCGAACAGGCCTCGAGCGTGCGCACCTACAACCTGCCTGCCGCGCCACTGGCCAGCACCTTGAACCAGATCGCCAGCCAGGCTGGCCTCGCCCTGAGCCTGAATCCGTCCCTGGCCTCGGGCAAGACCTCGGCCCCGGTCCAGGGCCAGTTCGACGCCACCGGCGCATTGCGCCAGGCCTTGCGCGGCACCGGCCTGCAACTGGAACAAAGCGGCGCCGGCACCTACAGCCTGGTGGCTGTACCTGAAGGCGTCATGGCCCTGCCGGAAACCAGCGTAATCGGCGCCGGCGTCAGCGAAACCGCGTGGGGCCCGACCGAGGGCTACGTCGCCACCCGCACTGCCGCCGGCACCAAGACGGATACGCCGATTGTCGAACTGCCGCGCTCAGTCTCCGTGGTTACGCGCCAGCAGATGGAAGACCGTTCGGTCCTCAACCTCAATGACGCCCTGCGCTACACCGCCGGTGTGCAGAGCAGCGGCTACGGCTCGGATTCGCGCAACGACTGGCTGTTGGTCCGTGGCTTCATCCCGACCCAATTCCTCGATGGCCTGCCGCTGCCCAAGGGCAACTACATCACGCCGAAAATCGAGCCCTGGAACCTGGAGCGCATCGCCGTGCTGCGCGGCCCGGCGTCTTCGGTCTACGGCCAGACGCCACCTGGCGGCATGCTGGACATGGTCAGCCGTCGCCCGCAAGCCGAGAGCAGCCATGAAGTCGAATTGCAGGCCGGCAGCTACGAACACAAGCAGATCAATTTCGACAGCACCGGCAAGGTCGATGACGAAGGTCAGTTCCTCTATCGGCTCAGCGGCACCGTACGTGACAGCAATTCCCAGGTCGATCACATCCCGGACAAGCGCTACAACCTCGCGCCGAGCCTGACCTGGAACATCAACGACGACACCCGCCTGACCTTCCTGTCCCAGTACACCCGCGACGACACCGGCATCACCGGGCAGTTCTTGCCGCTGCAAGGCACCAAGCTGTCTTCGCCGGCGGGCAAGATTTCCCACCACAAGAACCTCGGCGATCCGGATTGGGAATTCTACGACCGTACCTACTACGCGCTGGGCTACAACTTCGAACATCGCCTGAACGACACCTGGCAGTTCCGCCAGAATTTGCGTTATACCAAGAGTGATCTGGAGTCCCAAGGCATCACCGCGGGAACATTTCCTCCTGATCAAGCAGTAAGCCCCGACGGTACAGTCAAGCGCAGCGCCGGGATTGTTGACGAAGACATCAGCCAGTTCGCCGTCGACAACAACTTCCAGGCCGACTTCCAAACGGCAAGCCTGAGCCACACCTTGCTGCTAGGCCTGGATCACCAGCGCTCCAACAGCAATTCGCGTTGGCTGTGGGGTTCCACTGGTGTTCCCGACAGCAATATCCATAACCCGATCTACGGACAGGACTTTTCCAACGTTCAGTATTTCACCATGTACGACTACAACCAGAAGACCCAGCAAACCGGTCTCTACGTCCAGGACCAGATCGCCCTGGACAACTGGCGCCTGACCCTCGGTGGTCGTGAGGACTGGATCCACACCGGCACCGAGTTCCACAACCAGGCCGGTGCGACCAACACCCAGCGCGACAAGAAATTCAGCGGCAACGCGGCGCTGAGTTACGTCTTCGATAATGGGGTGACGCCGTACATTTCCTTTGCCCAGTCGTTCCAGGCGGCGGCGGGTTCAACCGTCAACAGCACCGACGCGTTCAAGCCGACCGAAGGCGAACAGTACGAGGTGGGCATCAAGTACCAGCCGCCCGGCACCAAAACCTTGCTGACGGCGGCGGTGTTCGACCTGACCCAGCAGAACAACTCCGTCACTGAAAACAACATCACCCGCCAAGTGGGTGAAGTACGAGTACGCGGCCTGGAACTGGAGGCGTCCGGTGACGTGACCGACAGCCTCAAGCTGATCGGCTCATACACCTACAACGACAGCGAAATCACCAAAGGCACCGTGGCTGAAGAAGGCAAGCGCATGACCCAGGTGCCGCGTCACCAGGCCACAGCCTGGGCCGATTACACCTGGCACAACGGCCCGCTGGACGGTTTCGGTGTCGGCGCGGGTGTGCGTTATGTCGGCGACACCTATGGCAACACCACCAACACCGATTGGGGCCACGTCGGCTCCTATACCGTGTATGACGCGTCGGCCCATTACGACCTGGGGCGCCTGAACAACTCGCTCAAAGGGGTATCGGTGGCGGTGGACGCAAAAAACGTCTTCAACAAGGACTACCTGTCCACTTGTGACGGTTCCTACTGCTACTACGGCGACCAACGCAACGTCGTCGCCAGCGTGAATTACAAATGGTAAACGGTTAGCATTTGCAAAACCTTTTGAGGGCACGCCGCTGAGTGCAATGTTACTCGTCGAAGTGAATGGATCCGTGGCGAGGGAGCTTGCTCCCGCTTGAGTGCGCAGCGCTCATCCAAGAGGGGCTGCTGCGCAGCCCAGCGGGAGCAAGCTCCCTCGCCACAATGGATTAGCGCCTTGAGTCAATAGTGTGCTCGCCGCAAGCGGCCTTTTTGCATTTGGAACCATCATGAAAAGCAAAACCATCCGCCGCTGGTCCTTCGTCCACACCTGGACCAGCCTGATCTGCACGGTGTTCCTGCTGATGCTGGCGATCACCGGGCTGCCGCTGATTTTCCATCATGAAATCGAGCATCTGCTGGGCGACGCCCCCGAGTTCCGGGAGATGCCGGCCGACACGCCACACCTGGACCTTCAGCAATTGGTGGAAAAGGCCAAGGCCCATCGTCCGGGTGAAGTGGTCCAGTATTTTGGCTGGGACGAAGACGAGCCCAACGGCATCTTCACCATCATGGCGCCGACACCGGACACCGAGCCCAATTCCTCCCATACCTTCATGCTCGATGCGCGCACCGGCGAGGCCCTGGAAATGCCCTCGGCCAACGGCGGTTTCATGATGGTCATGTTGCGCCTGCACGTGGATATGTTCGCGGGTTTGCCGGGCAAGTTGCTGCTGGCGTTCATGGGGCTGTTGTTCGTGATCGCCATCGTTTCCGGGGTGGTCCTGTACCTGCCGTTCATGCGCCGGTTGAAGTTCGCCACGGTGCGCCAGGACAAATCCACGCGCCTGCGCTGGCTCGACCTGCACAACCTGATCGGCGTGGTCACGCTGGTCTGGGCGCTCACCGTTGGCGTCACCGGCGTGATTGCCGCGTGCGCCGACCTGATCATCGCCGCCTGGCGCAACGACAGCCTCAGTGCCATGGTCGAACCCTATCGCAACGCCCCGCCGTTGACCCAATTGGCCCCGGCTACCCGCTTGCTCGACATCGCCAAGGACGTCGCGCCGGGCATGGAACCGAGCTTCATCGCCTTCCCCGGTACGCTGTTTTCCAGCCAACACCACTACGGCGTGTTCATGAAAGGCGGCACCCACCTGACCTCGCACTTGCTGACGCCGGTATTGATCGACGCCAGCACCCTGGAGGTCACCGCCGTGGCCGAGCGGCCGTGGTACATGGACGTCATGAGCCTGTCCCTGCCACTGCACTTCGGCGACTACGGTGGCCGGCCGATGCAGATCTTCTGGGCCACCCTCGACGTGCTCACCATCATCGTCCTCGGCAGCGGCGTCTACCTGTGGCTGGTGCGGCGTAAAGCGGCCAAGCGCGCAGCCGTCGGCACGGAGGTCGTCTCGTGAGGCCTCGGCAGTCGAGTTTCTGGAAGGTGTTTGGTATTCCCGTGGTGATTGGCGTACTGAGCGCAGCAGGGTTGTTTTCGGCGCTGCTGGGCGATGGGATGTGGGATGCAGTGGCCTGGGTGGGCCTGGGGGTTCCGACGGTGCTGGGGACCTGGGGATTGCTCAAGCGCGGATAAGCTCAGCCGGACGCGGCCACTCGCCAGCCGCACCGGAACTGTCTAGGCTAAGTCCTGCCCGCCAATCGAGGAGACTTTGCATGTCCACCCCCAGCATGACGCTGTTCCACAACCCCGCTTCGCCTTTCGTTCGCAAGGTCCTGGTGCTGCTGCACGAAACCGGTCAGCAGGATCGCGTGGCATTGCAGCTCAGCCAGCTCACGCCGGTCAAGCCGGATCGGGCGCTCATCGATGACAACCCGTTGAGCAAGATCCCGGCCCTGCGCCTGGCCAACGGCAGTGTCATCCACGACAGCCGGGTCATTCTCGATTACCTCGACCACCAGCACGTCGGCAACCCGCTGATCCCCCGCGAGGGTGCGGCCCGCTGGCGGCGCCTGACCCTGGCCTCCCTGGCCGACGGGATCATGGATGCGGCGGTGATGATCCGTTACGAAACCGCGCTACGCCCGGCGGAAAAGCACTGGGACGAATGGCTCGAGGCGCAGCGGGACAAGATTCGCCGCGCCTTGGGCATGCTCGAAGCCGAGGCGATTGCCGAACTGGCCTGCCACTTCGACGTAGCCTCCATCAGCGTGGCGTGTGCCTTGGGTTACCTGGACCTGCGCCATCCGGACCTGGAATGGCGCAAGGCCCATCGGCAACTGGCGGCGTGGTTTGCCGAGGTCAGTTTGCGGCCATCAATGCTTGAAACAGTGCCCCGGGTCTAACGCTGCACAAGCTGTGCCGGCCTCATCGAGAGCAGGCTCGCTCCCACATAGAATCGTGTTGCACCTTGTGGGAACGAGCCTGCTCGCGATGGCAGCGCACCGGATCCAGCGGGAACAACCCGGCAATGCGCATCACCAACACTTCGCGCACTCGCTGATCCTCACGCAACCCCAGCGACCGGCTCATTTCACCTCTCCCAGATCAAAGCTCATCGCCGCCGCCGGCTTCGCGCCAACCCCGTACCAGTCCAGCTTGCGGGTCAGCACCATGAACACCCCCAGCAGGCCGAACAGCAACAGCGAACCCATCAACAACGCGTAGTCCTCTGCGCTCAACAAGCCGTAGAGCAAACCGTACAAGCCCGCCAGCCCCGCCGAAAATCCCAGGCCATGGCTGACGCTGCGCAGCACATGGCAGACATAAAAGCCGATCAGCAACACACAGGCACTGGCCGACGCCAGGTAGGCCAAGGCGAAGCCAATGTGCTCCGACAATGACAGCAGCAACAGGTAAAAGAACGCCAGCGCCACACCCACCAAGGCGTACTGCACCGGATGCACCGCCAGGCTCTTGAGCACTTCGAAAAGGAAGAAGCCGGCGAAGGTCAGGGCGACGAACAGCAACGCATATTTGATCGCCCGGTCGCTCTTGAGGTACTGGTCCACCGGGTCGATTAAACTCACACCGAAGGCCCGGCTGCGGAACGCTTCACAACTATCGCTTGGTTCGCAGGCTTGCAGTGTTTCCAGAAGGTTGGTGGAGAAAAACGACGTCTGCCAGTCGGCACTGAAACCCTGCTCATTGATCTCGCGATTGGTGGGCAGGTAGTTGCCAATGAAGCTGGGATGTGGCCAGTCGGCCGACAGGTGCACCTTGGTGGATTTGCCCACTGGCAGAATCTGGAACTCGCCGGTGCCTTGCAGGCGCAGGTCAAAACCGAAGGTCAGCTCAGGGCCGCCCTGGGCGGTGATCATTGGCAGCGGCACATGCACACCCTGCCCCAGCCAGCCGAGCCGCGAGCCAGGCAGGAAGTCGACGGTCTGTTGGTTCAGCGTCAGCGTCAGCGCATTCTCGATGCCGCGAATATCGCTGATGCCAACGCTCAGGTATGGCTCGTCGAAGCGGTAATCGGCAAAGTCCTTGGCAGCGACACCGTAGCGCTCAGGCACCTTGAAGCGGCCATCGATCCGGTTATCGGCATGGAACAAGCGCGCTTCGTAGATGCCCCGGGCACGGGTTTCGGTGCGGATTTGGCCGTCGAGTTCAAACTGCTCCGGTAAAAAATACAACTCACCTGCTCGCTCGACGGTTTCCAGGAAACGCACGCCGGTCTTCTCGTTGGTATTCCAGACCTTCACGCTCTTGCGAAACGGCACCACGATCATCGGCCCGATCAGTTGCTGGTTGTAGCTGGAGCTGCGGGCGATGTCCTGCAGCACACCGTCACGCAGTTCCTGGCGCTCATCAATGAGCCCGTTGATCATCAACAACGGGACCATCAACAAGAGAATCAATAGGGCGATCATGCCCAGTTTTATGGCGAGACTGCGGTTCATGTGGGGCTCTCCCTGTTCGAATGAGGGAGAGTCTGGGGTGGCTGTGTGTTGGGCTTATGGAGCGATTGTGGAGATTGTGTGGAGACGGCCATCGTCGTGCTGGGCGCGAACGCCGGCATCCGCCACGTCCACGGCCTGGAACGCTTCGCGCAGGGAATCTTCCATCAGCTGCCAGGCCTCCTCGGCCGACTCGTCCGGCCCCAGGTGGGTGAACATGTGGTCGCAGCCTTCAAACATTCGCAACCGCACTGGCACGCCGGCCAGACGCAACTTTTCGGCGTAGGCCTCGCCCTCGCCACGCAAGATATCGTACTGCGCGGTGATCACCGTGGCCGCCGGCATCCCCACCAGCGAATCAACCGGCGACAGCAGGGGCGACGCCAACGGATCGAGCGCCTGTGCCGGATCGCTCAGGTAACAGCGCATGAAGAAGCGCATCAGGCCGACACCGAGCAAGGGACGGGCAACGGTGGAAGTCTTCAGCGCTGGGTCTTGGGCCAGGTCCAGCGCCGCATAATCGATCAATTGATGCACCACTTTCAGTGTTCGATGACCTCGCGCCAGGCCCGCCACCACCGCGGCCAGATTACCGCCGGCGCTATGACCACCGACGGCGATCCGCTGGGGATCGATACCCAACGCTTCGGCCTGGCCCGCCAACCACTCGAGCACCGCAAAACATTGCCGCGGCGCTGCGGGAAAGACCTGCTCTGGCGCCAGCGCATAGTCCAGGTTGACCACCAGGCAATTCAGGTTGTGGGCCAGTCGACGGCAATAGCTGTCGTCATGCTCGGGCGTTCCGGCGACAAAACCACCCCCGTGGAAATTCAGATACACCGGCAGCGTCGTCGCGGTCTGGGAATGGGGCCAGTAGAACAACGCCCGCGCGGGTCCCCATGGGGTTGCAATGGTTTGTTCGGCCACGGCGCGCAACGGAAACCGCGCGGGGTCATAGGTGAACTTCGCCTTCATTCGCTTGGCGAAGGCGCGCAGCAACTTGGCCTGCAATTTTTGCCAGAGGCTTACCATGCTCATGCTCCCGGTTGTGTAGCCACGAATAGGACCAACGAACCGAAAGCCATCTCGCCGTAAGGCGGGGCGTGCTGACAGGTCTAGTTATTGTTCGTCAGTGCTAAGCGAAAACTAAACCTAAAAAATGATTATGTAAATTAACCAATAACAAAATTAATCAAATTTTTCTCAAGGCAAGCGCAGCACCACCTCCACCCCACCCTCGACGTTGCCAATCCTGAACTCACCTCCATGCAACTGCACCACTTCCTCCACGAAGTTGAGCCCCAGGCCGGTGCTCTTGCGACCGCTGTCCGGGCGCGGCAGGGAGTAGAAGCGCTCGCTCAGGCGTGGCAGGGCGTAGTCGGGAATCGGTTCGGCCTGATTGAACAGGCGGATCTCGACCTGGTTGTCGATTCGTTCGGCGCTGATGCGCAGCAATCCATGGGCGGGAGTAAAGTCCAGGGCGTTTTCCAGCAGATTACCCAGGGCCTGGCGCAACAGAAATGTCTCACCCGTTAGGGTCAGGTCGGCGGCAATACGTTGCTCGACCTTTAGCTGACGACTTTCGATCCAACCACCGCGCGCTTCCAGCAACTCATCCAGCAAAGCCACCAGCGGCACAGCGACCACGTCCTCCAACCCCTGTCGTTGCTCGATCTGGGCCAGGTTGAGCAAGCGTTCGATCAACTGCTGCATGCGCACGCTTTCACTCTCGATGTTGCTGACGAAACGCTGGTGCTGGGCCGCCGGCATATCACTTTGCAGCAGTTCGGCAGCGCCGCGGATCGCCGCCAGCGGGCTCTTGAGCTCGTGGGTCAGGGTGTGCACGTAACGCTCGACGTAGGCCTTGCCTTCGAGTTGGGTGCGCATGTGCTCCACCGCCCCCGCCAGTTGCTCGAACTCGCCGCCGCGATAATGCGGCACTTCCACCCGGCGTCCCTGGCTGACCGCCTGGGCGTAGCTCGTCAAACGGCGCAATGCTGCGCTGAGCCACCATGACAACAGAGCCCCCAGCAGCAGGCCAAGGACGATCAGCCCGGCGCCGTAGGCCAGCAGGCGCCGCTCCGTGCGGTCGACATAGGGCTGCAGCGAACTGTTGGGCTTGGCCACGGTGACGACACCGATGATCCGGCCGTTATCGCGGATCGGCGCGCCGACATGCATCACTGAAGACGTTGGATCATCGGCAACGCTGCGGGTCGAACGGGCGCCGTAGTGGCCGCGCAGGGTCAGGTAAACGTCGTTCCAGCGCGAATAATCCTGGCCCACCGCCACGCCACTGGAATCGAGCACCACGATACCCTTGGCATCCGTGACGTAGATGCGATGGCTGACCTGGTTTTTCGGCAAGCCCCAGATCGTCGCCGCCGGCTGGCGCTCGCCGTAGGCCTTGAGCAACTGCGGCCAGCGATTCTGGTTGAGGGTGCCGGCCTTGAAATCGTCCCGCAGGATCTCGGCCATCAGGTTGGCCGTGTCCACCAGGGTTTCTTCGGTGGACTGGCGCACGCCGGGGCGGATTTCTTCCATGACCGTGTTGAGCACGAAATACCCGGTCAGACCGATAAACAGCACATACACCAGGAAAATCCGGATCCCCAGCGACATCAGCTGTGCCCCGGGCTGTAGCTGTAGCCCAGGCCCCGGTGGGTCTGGATCGGTTCGGCTTCGGCCCTCACCAGGCGCAACTTGGCGCGCACGCTCTTGATATGGCTGTCGATGCTGCGCTCATAGCCGGCATCACTGGCCACGCCCAGGGCATCGAGCAATTGTTCGCGGCTGAAAACCCGCTCAGGTTGCTCCAGCAGACAATTGAGCAGACGAAATTCGTGTCGGGTGAGGTTCAGCGGTTTGCCGCGATAGTTGATCTGCACCCGGTCGCTGTCCACCTGGAACAACGCTGTGCTTGAGTCCGCCGCCGGTCGCGGCGCCACACGCTTGAGGATCGCCCGGACCCGGGCCGCCACCTCGCGGGGACTGAAGGGCTTGACCACATAATCGTCGGCACCGATTTCCAGGCCCACGACCCGGTCGATCTCGCCATCCCGGGCTGTCAGAAAGATGACCGGAACGTCGCTGAAACGTCTGAGATTTTTACACGTCTCGAATCCGCTGATATCCGGCAGGCCCACATCGAGGATGATCAGGTCGGCCGGGGTGTTCTTCTGGTGATCGAGGGCGGCGGCGCCAAGGCTCAGCCAAGTGGTGTCGAACCCCTCCCCTTGCAGGGCAAACACCAACGTATCGGCGATGGCGGCTTCGTCTTCGACAATCAGGATATGAGGCATGGCTTGCGAGCCCGGCAATAAAGTTGCCGGAACGGTGCCCCAAGGCTTGGGGCACGTCAATCAGGGAAATCAGCAGTCGGGTTTGTCTGCCGTAAAGCGTCGGGCCGGGTTCACCGCTGCATCAAACTCACGCAGGGCCTTGGCGCCAATCAACAGCGGGTAATTGAAGCTGCTGCGGTCGGTCAGGTTGACCTCCACGGTGCGCTTGACGTTACCCAGGCACAGCTCCAGATCCACCACCGGGCGCTTGGTCGGCGCAATTTTTTCGTCGTCGTCCTCGTCTTCTTCAGAGCGGGTCTTGATCTTGCTGATGCGCGCGATCTTGTGTTCGTAGACCTTGTTGCTCGCACCTTTGGTCGCCAGGCGGAACCGCACCCAGTCGTCACCGTCGCGGGTGAACGTTTCGATGTCCTTGGCCGACAGCGAGGCGGTCAGCGCACCAGTGTCCATCTTGGCCTTGAGCACTTCACCACCAATTTCCGGCAGCGCGATGTATTCGTAGCGCCCGTACAGGGTCGGCTCGGCGGCCAGCACTGGAAGGGCCACCAGGGAAAGCAGGGCGAGAAAGGATTTCATGCAATAGGGCTTCCTGTGTGGGGTGGAGGTTTAGACCGTGACGGGTGAATTCGTTCGGTTGGACAGGTACCTGTGGCGAGGGAGCTTGCTCCCGCTCGACTGCGCAGCAGTCGCAAAATCGACCCGATCATGGCCACTATGGGGGGCCGCTTCGCAGCCCAGCGGGAGCAAGCTCCCTCGCCACAAAAGCCCATCCAGTTTAGCCAAGCCCAAGTGAAACTTTCGTCCACGCCGATTTGGCCTGCCGCCGGAAGCTGCTTATCATGGCCCGCCCACCCGCTTGCAAGAGTCACGTATGCGCCGCCTGCTCACCGGCTGTTTCGTCACGCTGCTGTTGTTACTCAACACCCTGGTGCTGTTCGGGCCGCTGATGGTGTTCGCCCTGCTCAAACTGATCCTGCCCGGGCGCTTTCGCGACTACGCCTCGTGGGCGGTGATGTGGATCGCCGAGACCTGGGCCGAAATCGACAAACTGATCTTCGCCCTGTGCATCCCCACCCGCTGGGACATCCGCGGCGGCGGTAACTTGCGTCGCGACACCTCTTACCTGGTGATCAGCAATCACCAATCCTGGGTCGACATCCCCGCCCTGGTCCAGACCCTCAACCGGCGCACGCCATTCTTCAAGTTCTTCCTCAAGAAAGAACTGATCTGGGTGCCGTTCCTGGGGCTGGCCTGGTGGGCGTTGGACTACCCCTTCATGAAACGCTACACCAAGGCCTTCCTGGCCAAGAACCCGGAACTGGCCGGCAAGGACCTGGCAATCACCAAGGCCGCCTGCGAGCTGTTCAAGCGCCAGCCGGTCACCGTGGTCAACTACCTCGAAGGCACGCGCTTCACCACCGCCAAAAACCAACAACAGCAGTCACCCTTCACCCACCTGCTCAAACCCAAGGCCGGGGGAGTGGCGTTCGTGCTGGCGGCCATGGGTGAACAACTCGATGCCGTACTGGACGTGACAGTGGTGTACCCGCAGGAACGGATTCCCGGGTTCTGGGATTTGATCAGCGGCGCGGTGCCCCGGGTCATCGTCGACATCCAGACCCGCGAGCTGGACCCGGCGCTGTGGCAGGGGGATTACGAGAACGACCCGGTGTTTCGCCAGCATGTGCAGGATTGGGTTAACCAGCTGTGGACTGAGAAGGATCGGCGGATTGCGGCGTTGCGTAGCGAAACAATGGATTCCTAACAGTTCTGATAGTTGGCAGCGGCGCAAAACCGCGTGAAACCTTCATCCCGAACATCCTCGGAACCCTGCAAAGACCGCCCCATCTGTTAATACTTCAGACGTTTCCGCTTTTCATGAAGTTTGAGTTCTTATCGCCAAAGGTTAACAGGCAAGAACCAGCTAATTCCAAATCAGCGTAAACAACTGTCAGCATTGACAGTAGCCCTCACCAAGCACAGCCGCAAACATGTCGCCGGGACACATTGTGGAGGCAAGCCCATGAGAAACTTAATGACTGATGGCGGCGCAGGAATTTGCTTACTGATAATCGGCCATGTTCATGCCGCAGAAGTCACCTGTCCGGCTACAACACTCATCCATGGCACCACTGAAACAGTAGAAATTCAGGATGATCGCGAATGGCAGAGCCAAGACCTTGGACAGGAGGCCAATCCAGCGGTGCAGCAATTCAACGGTGCTGAGTTCGCGGTCCATGAACCCGACGAAGATGAACAGGTGCCGAGGAGAGTGATCATTAGCTGCAATTACGGCGAGAACAACCTCACGCTGGATTATCTTGACGCCCAGGAGCCGGCGTCCTTGCCCTGGTCGGCCAACCATTGCGCCAGCCGGGACACCTACTCCTGCAAGCCGGTGAACGCCGACTATTTCAGCTTGAGGTTTTGATGGTTCCGTGGCGGATTTTCGATGTCGCCACCTTCATCAAACACCCGCCCCCGTACCCCAGATCCCCCCCAGATTCTGCAGCAACGAACCTGCCACGCCCTGTTGGCCGAGGTACTGCAAGATAATCGGGGCAAACTGGCCGATCATGCCGCTGTCCATGCCCAGCGCACTGAAGGCATTGTTCAGGTCGCCGGTGTCCTTGACGTTGCCCAGCAAGCCGTCGAGCAGTGCATTCTTCTCCGATCCGCCCCCGAGCAAACCGCCCAGGCCATTGAGCCCGCCGATGGCGCTGTTCCCAGCGATCTGATCCAGGCCCGGAACACTTTTGCTCAACTCGGAAAACTGCGGCTCGCTGAGTTGGTTCTTCGCCAGCCCCAGCATCGCACCGGCACCGCCGATGGCCTGTTCCGGCGTGATCTTGAGTTCCGAGCCCAAGGTGTTGAGCAGCCCGGCGGCTTTCGGCGCGGCGGCCACGGCGCCCTCGCCCTGTTCGCCTTGGTTGCCCTGCATCGCCGACACCACATTGGCTGCATCACTGAGACTGAACTGCGCGAAGGCTGGGCTGGCAGCCAGCGTCAACAGGCAAGACAGAGCAAAACCACGTGAAACCTTCATCCGGGACATCCTCTAGACCATGAAAAAGCCGCTCATCAAGAGCGGCGTAAAGCGAGCGTTGGACTGGCGCGGAGGCAGATTGTTCCTAAACGTATTACAGCAATGGCCGATAGCCACTACAGAAAAATCTTCCAAGCCCGTCAGAAGTGTCTGATTCAATGAAAACTGCGCTTTTTCTTATAGCTATAAGTTACCAAACATCCATATACAGTTCTGAATTGACATAAATAACTGACAACATTGACAGTAGCCCGCCCGACCAAAGCCGTGAATCGTTGATCTGAGCCCTGGAGCCTGGCACATGAGAAAAATACTGGCTGGAGGCGCGGCGTTGCTTTTGCTGATCATCGGCCACGCCCATGCCGGTGAAATAACCTGCCCTGCCGTCACTGACATCCATAAAAACATTGAATCGGTGGAAGATGTTTTTTTCGTCGAGGCACAAGACAACCACGAATGGGAGAGCGAAAGCCTGGTGGACGTGGTCGACCTGGCAAGGCTGCAATTCGAAGGCGCCGAGTACGTTATCCATGAAGCCGACGAGGACAGACAGGCAGCCACAACGGCGACCGTCACGTGCCGGTACGGGGACATAAATCTGAATATGGAGTATCAGCAGATATTGGAACCGGCCTTTTCAGGGTGGGTGAATAATCGCTGCGAAAGCCCGGACACCAAAATGTGCAGGTTAATGGACGCAGACTACTTCAACCTGTTGCTTTGATCGGGAATGGCAACCGCGTCACTGTTCCTGCACAGCATTTCAAGGCGCCCTGCCATCGCCTGCACCGTTACCGTACAGTGCGGCTTTCTCCTGCAGAGTTTGCCTATGAACGTAAAAATCGGCGGCGCGGCCCTCGCCGTCATCCTGACGGGCATGCTCATTGTCCTGGGCGTCAACGAGTACCAGCGTGGCCCGCTGAATCCGGAACTGGCCGACGGCACCAGCGAAGAACAAAAGACCTGGCTGACCATCGAACACCGCATCAAGCGCTCCGCCCCGACGCTTACCGATGTGACCCGCGACCAGCAAACGCTGACGTTGCGCTACCGTCCAAACACCGCCACGGATGACAGCAACGCCTGGGTTGCGGACCTGCTGCGGGTTGTCGGCCATGGCCTGGCGGCGCTCAACGGCGCGCCGGGGGGTAAGCAGTACACGCAAGTGACCGTCAAGGCGCGCCTGCTGGCCGATGATGACGTGGAACTGGTCTACGACATGCAAGGCTTCGACGCCATCAAGACGCAACAGGATGGCTACGTCACCTTCGCCAGCATGCCCCGTAGCCTGGACTTCAGCGCCGATGCCCTGACCCAGGCGCAAGACTATTGCCAAGGCCCCAGCGCCCAGGGCTTCTACCCTGAATTCTGCGACCGGGTCGAGGCCGCGACTGCACACCAATAACCGGGTGGCGAGGGAGCTTGCTCCCGCTCGAGTGCGAAGCGCTCGCCGCTGGTATCTGAAAAGCAGGGGACTGCTCTCCCTTTGTGGCGAGGGGATTTATCCCCGCTGGGCTGCGCAGCAGCCCCTAAAACAGCGAACTCAATCCTCCTGACGCACCGAGCTGCCTGGTTTGGGGGCCGCTTCGCAGCCCAGGGGGGATAAATCCCCTCACCACAATGGAAGCGGTGTTCCTGCCTGAATACTCACGACCAAAAATCCCACAAATACTTGGGAAATCCCCCGCAACAGCGAGCCTTGCCCAGCCCAATAGGCGATGCCTATAGTTCTTCCCGTCGTCCACATGGCGACTCGGGTTTGGCGACTCGATAAACTACGGTCAGAAGCCCTGCTTTTTGGCACGGGCTTTTGCACTCGAAAAACTACTTAATGGTAGTTGTGCGCGGGAGACCTGAGGTCTGCCGGAGTCCGTAGCTATCCGGTTCGCCAACCCGCGTACAGCTGCCACCCATTCGTTTGGCGACGAGTGAGTGGCGGCATCCACCAAGCTACGGGAGATCTACCCAATGAACCGATACATCCCCATCACCGGCGTCGACTGCACCCCCGCCACCCTGCTCATCGACACCCAAGCCCCCCTCGACGTCCTCTACGAAACCGCCGCCTACCGCATCCGTGCCGCCACCCAACTACTGGAAAACATCGCCTTCCGCGAGGAGATCAGTTCCGACGCCGTCGTCCTCCACGACTTCGCCCTGCTCCTGGCGATTCCGTTGCGCGATGGCTGCGACGTGCTGGACGTGATCGGCCGACGATTGCAGGCGCAAGCCCTGGCATGATCGCCTCATGACAGTCATCTGAATATCACTTGCAATCGGTTATTCCCTCTCGGTATTGCCTACTGTCAACTCTGACAGTAGGCAACGATTTGCCCCGATCCTAAGCTCCCGTCGTGTCAACGAAAACAAGGCCATGGGCAACCACGCCTTTATCCATTCGGACAAGCAGGACAATAAAAATGAACGACCGAATCAAGGGAACCGTTAAATGGTTTAACGATGCAAAGGGCTATGGCTTCATTTCTTGCGGCAAGGGTGGCGAGGAATTGTTCGTTCACTACTCGGCGATTGCTGGTGAGGGCTATAAAACTTTGAAGGAGAGGCAGAGCGTTTCGTTTGAAATCGAGAAAGGAGAAAAAGGTATGCAAGCCACGAGAGTGATGCCGGAATTAAGGACCGGCTCCACACAGCGAGCGAACCATGTCGACGAACCGTAAAATGCTGCTCTGCCGCTACCGTTACGACCCACTGGATCGTCTGACCGATTGCATACCCTCGGATCAAGCAGACACCCACCGTTTCTACTTGAAAAACCGGCTGGCCACCGAAATTCAAGGTTCGACGCAGCGCTCGATTTTCCAGCAGGCCGATCTACTCCTGGCGCAACAACAGCGTCTGGACGGCGTCGTCGAAACCACTTTGCTCGCCACCGATCAACAACGCTCGGTACTGCAAGCATGGGACACAATGCAGCCGCATTCCCTCATTTATACACCTTATGGCCACCGTGCCCGGGACAGCAGTTCAATTAGCCTGCTCGGTTTCAACGGTGAACGGCCAGACCCGGTAACCGGACATTATTTACTGGGCAATGGTTATCGGACGTTCAATTCAGTACTGATGCGATTCAACAGCCCGGATGCTTGGAGTCCGTTTGGAGGAGGAGGATTGAATGCATATGCATATTGTTTAGGGGATCCAGTAAATCAGGATGATTCCACCGGACACATGGCGAGAAATCTATGGAAATCTTTCCTGAATTTATTTAGGCCTAAACCTCCGACCCCAACCGCTCATACTGATGTGGCTGTCAAATCAATCAAGAACGTTAAAAGAATTGCAGACAACTCTATAATATTTGATGATTATCAAGATGGATTGCGGTTAAATATAATTGGCCATAGCCCACCCCCACGCTGGGAGAGCGATCCACGCTACATTCTTATAGGTAATGAACTCTTCTCACCAGCGGAGCTATATAAGCATCTTATACGGCATGTAGACCTCAAAAAATATGCATCGCTTAGACTTCTTAGCTGCTACTCAGCTGCCACCGTTCGTCCTTTTGGTGCAGAGCTCGCGACATTGACGAACAAACCTGTAAAAGCATACTCAGGCCCTATCATGGCTAGTTTTTTTTCCAGATCAGGGAAGAGACTAAATATAGCTCATCCGAATATAAAAAAAGCAAAAAAAATAAGCATCTTAAAATCAAAAAAAAATTATTACTTTGAAGGAGAAGTCGTACCTCCCTATCATTCTGTGAAATTCACTTCGCCGCATTCAATAAGACGGCCCTAATCGAAATCAACCAATTACCTTTTGACGATAAAAAACAGTCGAACGCTTCCCCAACAGAGGAAAATCTATGACTTATAAATGCAGGGTCTTATTATGCCACTGCTATTACGATCCATTGGATCGCCTCCATCAGAAAGACAGCTATTACTCTGTTTAGCTGCCCCCCCCTATGGTAAGAGCAATACTGTTCGACATCTTAAAAAAAGCGGCCAAGACCGCACTTTTACCGCTTCATCTACATTACTTACGCCGCACAAAACAACTTATACGAATCAATCACAAACTTCTTCTGCACGCTATCGCACCAGCCATCCCTTCGGCGCATAATCCAGGCTGTTCTTCTACACACCGACAATTTCGGTAAAGTCTCTGAGCAAGTTAAGGTGAGTGACGTATTTTCCCCACTCGCCCCTAACAGAGTTGCTAGTCGACGACTTTAACCAATTGTGCCACAGTAACTTTTGAAATACGCGTACCCTCCAGGGAGTACTGTCGATGCCATTCGAACGCGAAAACCTACTCTGTCGATACCGCTACGACCCGTTGGATCGCTTGGCCGATTGCACGCCAACAGCCCAAGTCAGCTCCCAACGTTTCTACCTCAAGGATCGTCTAGCCACAGAAGTTCGGGGGACGGCGCAGTGCTCCTTTTTTCAACTGGAGGACCAACTCATGGCGCAGCAACAACGCCAGGAAGACACTGTCCAAACCACTTTTCTCGCCACCGATCACCACCGCTCAGTATTACAAGCGCTCAATGCAACGCAGCCTTGGCCCCTCGTCTACACACCTTACGGCCACCGCGTCCCAGAAAACGGTCTACTCAGTCTGCTCGGCTTCAACGGCGAACGGCCAGACCCGGTAACCGGACATTATTTGTTGGGTAATGGGTACAGGGCGTTCAATCCCGTATTGATGCGCTTCAACAGTCCGGACAGTTTGAGTCCGTTTGGGGCAGGTGGATTGAATTCATATGCCTATTGCGTTGGAGACCCGATAAATCGGAGTGATCCAACGGGGCATACTTGGGGCCCGTTAAAGGCTGTCTTGAGGGAAGCAGGGCTCATGAGGCAATCAAATCCGGTAGTTCAACCCGCAGCCTCGCGAAATCCACCGGCAACAACTGGAGCTACTCCGTTACAGACCTCCAATGCTGAAACCTCGGCACGGACGACTAGAGGCATTATAGAGGTCAGTGCCCTCTCAGTTTTTCCCGCTGAGGATCCCAATCGTGGCTTGCACGCTCGGATATTTTCACTAATTAGAGCAGATATTAGAAGCATCTTAAGGACGGGAGCAAGATATAGACCACCTGTTGTAATAATCGTAAATGACGGACTGAACGATTTTCGAGGTCGACATGTTGTTCCTCGGCCTAGTGTCGGAGAGTCGCCTCCGCCCAGTTACGAACATTTTTCTCCGCCACCTTACTCAGTCGCAATGAAAAACATTAGATCAATTGATAGGACTATAAAAAAACATGACACTAAGCCACCCTCCTATTTTCAAAATTAACTTACCCCCCCCAACACTAAACATATTATGCAGCCCAATCACAAACTTCTTCGACACGCCTACATCGAACGTACCAAAGCCTTTCGGCGTGTAGTCCAGGCTGATGATCTGCTCGGACGATTTCCACAACGTTGATGCCGTCCCATATGATCGCTTGCATCACTACACCGTTGTGCTCTCGTGAAGGCTAGCCCTTATGAGCAACGTTCTCCCTCTCCTCCCGCTACCCCACTATCAGAGTTGCTAGTAGGCGACTCTACCCAGTTGCGTCACAGTAACTCTTTAAATGCGCATACCCTCCAAGGAGTAATGCCCATGCCAGTCGAACACGCAAACCTGCTTTGCCGGTACCGCTACGACCCTTTGGATCGGCTGGTCGATTGCACACCAACGGCCCAGGCAAAATCCCAGCGTTTCTATTTGAAGGATCGCCTGGCTACCGAAATCCAAGGCTCGGCGCAGTGCTCCATTTACCAGCAGGATGACCAGCTCCTGGCGCTACAACAGAGACACAACGGCGCCCTACACATCACCTTATTAACCACGGATCTGCAACGCTCGGTATTACACGTGCTTGATGCAACGGGCCTTTCCCCCCTCGCCTACACACCTTACGGTCACTGCGTCCCGGAAAACGGTCTACTCAGCCTGCTCGGCTTCAACGGCGAACGGCCGGACCCGGTGACTGGGCATTATTTGTTAGGTAATGGCTACAGGGCGTTCAACCCGGTGCTGATGCGCTTCAACAACCCGGACAGTTTGAGTCCGTTTGGAGAGGGTGGGATGAATACCTACACGTACTGCTCTGGAGATCCGCTCAACCGGACCGATCCCACAGGCCGTTCTTCAATCTATGGACTTTTCAAATCGATTGGGCGAAATCTCCACCTAAGAAAATCGACACGAATGGCCACCCCTAATATTAAAGAGGCCAAAATGTCGAATTTCAAAATAATCGACAGCCGTGTCGTAGCATTTGAGAGCTCAACCCCCACGCAACGACAATTAATAATCGAAGCCCACGGCACCCCGCATGGCCCGTGGTCTAAAACGGCAGTAGTCAGTAGTGAACGAAGACTGACGCCACAAAATCTTCACGATGCCGCCACCCGCCATGGGATTAACTTCGGCGATTACGACAACGTGGGTTTGCTTATTTGTTATGCAGGAAAAGGTGGAGGCGGATCTTTTGCCGGTCGCTTTGCAAAACTCACAGGAAAACCGGTAGATGCGTATCGAATTAGGGTAGGCATCTCGCAAACTGGTAGTCCGTTAAAGAAACTTCAACAACATGCTCAATTTCCAGGCACTGCGAACCAATCAATTTTTGCAAGCCTTGAAGGCAGAAGCCTTAGTATTGATCCCGAACACGCGGCCTCAGCAATCCGCTTTACCCCATAAAAAAGCCTGACCGATGTAGAACGGTGCCGAAACACGATAATAAAAAAGGGCGACATAACTGCCGCCCTTTTTCCGTCTTGCCTACAACCTTACGCCGCACTAAACAACTTATGCGGATCAATCACAAACTTCTTCGGCACGCCCGCATCGAACTCGCCATACCCCTTCGGCGCATCATCCAGGCTGATCACCTGCACACCGACGATTTCAGCAATGTTGATGCGGTCCCACATGATCGCCTGCATCAGCTGGCGGTTGTACTTCATGACCGGGGTCTGGCCGGTGTGGAAGCTGTGGGATTTGGCCCAGCCGAGGCCAAAACGGATGCTCAGGGCACCGATCTTGGCGGCGGCATCGATCGCGCCTGGGTCTTCGGTGACGTAGAGGCCGGGAATACCGATCTTGCCGGCGACACGGGTCACCTGCATCAACGAGTTGAGCACGGTGGCCGGGGCTTCGTGCTTGACGCCGTCATGGCCGTGACCACGGGCTTCGAAGCCAACGCAGTCGACGGCGCAATCCACTTCTGGCTCGCCCAGCAGCGCAGCGATTTGCTCGTGCAGCGGGGTGTCGGTGGACAGGTCGACGATTTCAAAGCCCTGGGCCTTGGCATGAGCCAGGCGGACTGAGTTGACGTCACCGATGATCACCACCGCAGCGCCAAGCAGGCGTGCGGAAGCGGCGGCCGCCAGGCCAACCGGGCCGGCACCGGCGATGTAGACGGTGCTGCCAGGGCCAACACCAGCAGTGACGGCGCCGTGGTAGCCGGTCGGCAGGATGTCGGACAGGCAGGTCAGGTCGCGGATTTTCTCCATGGCCTTGTCACGGTCCGGCAGTTTCAGCAGGTTGAAGTCGGCGTACGGCACCAGTACGTATTCAGCCTGGCCGCCGGTCCAGTCGCCCATGTCCACGTAACCGTAGGCACCGCCGGCACGGGCCGGGTTGACGGTCAGGCAGACGCCGGTGTGTTGCTCTTTGCAGGAACGGCAGCGCCCGCAAGCCACGTTGAACGGCACCGACACCAGATCACCGATTTTCAGGTTCTCGACATCACTGCCCTTTTCAATCACTTCACCAGTGATTTCGTGACCCAGGACCAGACCGGTCTGAGCCGTGGTACGGCCGCGCACCATGTGCTGGTCGGAGCCGCAGATGTTGGTGGAGACCACGCGCAGGATGACACCGTGCTCAATCTTCCTGCCGCGCGGGTCCTGCATTTTTGGATAGTCGATTTTCTGTACTTCGACCTTACCGTTGCCGAGATACACGACACCACGATTACCAGACATGCTTTCACCTCGCTGTTGTTTTTGTGGAACTGCGTTGCCCAGGCAGGCAGCGCGTTGATTGCTCGGGTTAGTGCTTGTGTCTTTGTTTCTTTGTTGTCTGTAAGGGCCTCATCGCGAGCAAGCTCGCGAATGGGCTGCGAAGCGGCCCCAAAAATCTAAAGAACGACAGTGCGATTGGCGTTCAAGAACACCCTTCTTTCGATGTGATACCCCACGGCCCGGGCCAGGGTCAGCCCTTCGATGTCCCGCCCCTTGGCAATCAAATCCTCGGGATAGTGGCTGTGGTCCACCACTTCCACGCCCTGGGCAATGATCGGACCTTCGTCCAGGTCGTTGTTGATGTAGTGCGCCGTCGCGCCGACCAGTTTCACGCCCTTGTTGTAGGCCTGGTGATACGGTTTGGCGCCCTTGAAACCCGGCAGCAGCGAGTGGTGGATGTTGATCGCCTTGCCGTCGAGCTTGCGGCACAACTCCGGCGACAGCACTTGCATGTAGCGGGCAAGGATCACCAGCTCGGCACCGGTGTCTTCGATCACCTGCCACACCTGCCGCTCCTGGGAAGGCTTGTCGTTCGGGTCCAGGGGGAAATGGTAGTAAGGAATCTGGTGCCAGTCGGCCAACGGCTTGAGGTCGGGGTGGTTGGACACCACGGCCACCACGTCCATGGACAACTGGCCGATGCGCTGGCGGTAGAGCAAGTCGTTGAGGCAGTGATCGGCCTTGGACACCATGATCACGACTTTGGGCCGGTAGTTGGGCGGCGTCAGTTCGAAGACCATGCCAAAGGCTTCGGCCCGCTCGGCCAGGCCGGCGCGGAAGTTTTGCTCGTCAAAGCCATCGGGCTGGCGAAATTCCACACGAATGAAAAAACGTCCCGAGAGCCGGTCGTCGAAGGAGTGGTGCTCGGTGACGTAGCAGCCCTGCTCGAACAGAAAGCGGGTCACCGCGTCCACCGTACCGAGCACGCTGGGGCAGTCGGCGGTGAGAATCCATGTGTCTGGGGCGCGACTCATTGCGGTGACTCCTGTTTGTTATGGATAAGCCCCGCCGAACACAGAACCCTGTGGCGAGGGGATTTATCCCCGCTGGGCTGCGAAGCAGCCCCAAAAGCTTGATGCGATCGGTCTGATACACCGAGGTGGCTGGTTGAGGGCTGCTGCGCAGCCCAGCGGGGATAAATCCCCTCACCACAAAAGTGTTCGGCTTTAGAACGTGTTTTTAGGCCTGCACGCTCAACCCATACTCAGCCGCAGCATCCTGCAACCACAGCCACCAGTAATCGGAGAAGCTGCGGCGAATCACCAGTTCCCAGGTGTCTTCGCCCGTGTGGCGGATCACCAGTTGCGACTTGGCGAACACCGTGCCCACGGCCTTGCCCACCGGGAAGTTGCTCGGGTGTACATCGTAGCTGGTGGATTTCATCAGCACGTCGCGCACGTTCGGACCGGACAGCTCGAGGATCTGCTGGCCGCCGCTGACGTTGACGATCTGGATGTGCAGGTCGCCCAAAGCTTCACGCAGTTTCTGCTCGGCGGCGAACTCTTCGCCGGTGGGCACCACCAGCAGCCACTCGTCCGGGCCGAGCCATTGCAGGCTGGTTTCACCCTTGACGATAACGGTCAGGGCGCCTGGCAATTCCAGGCCCAGGGCCTTGTGCACGCCGGCGGCGAACGCCGGGTCGTGGCCGTCGCCACGAAGGGTCAGGTGGCCCAGGAGTTTTTTCTCGCGCACGGTGACACCGGCGTTCTTGCGGCCCTTGCCCACCAGGCTGGCGAGGTCGGCATGGTGCAGCGACGACTCGGCCTTGGCCCCGGTGGTTGGGCGTTGTTGGTACACGTTGACTGCGGTCATGTGGAGCACCTGTCTCGTAGATTGATCGTTCCCACGCGCTGCGTGGGAATGCCGCCATGGACGCTCTGCGTCCGCTTTTGGGACGCTCTGCGTCCCGGGATGCATTCCCACGCAGGGCGTGGGAACGATCAGGTATCAAATATTCTGCCGGTCGCCCTTCGGATCGAAGAACACCGAAGAAACGATCTCTGCCTCGATCACGCTGCCGTCGGCCAATGGCGCGAACACGCGCTCGCCCATCCGCTTGAGGCCGCCCCTGACCACACCCATGGCAAATGAATAACCCAGGGAGTTGTGGGCATAGCTGGAGGTCACGTGGCCAACCATGGTCATCGGGATCGCCTGCTTGGTGTTGAACACCAGTTGCGCGCCTTCCGGCAGCCAGACATTCGGGTCGATCGGCTTGAGGCCCACCAGTTGCTTGCGGTCTTCACGCACGCAATCTTCGCGATTCATGCCGCGCCAGCCGATCCACGAGAACGGTTTGGTGCGGCCTACGCACCAGCCCATGTTCAAGTCGTCCGGGGTCATCGAGCTGTCGGTGTCCTGGCCGACGATGATGAAGCCCTTCTCGGCCCGCAGTACGTGCATGGTCTCGGTGCCGTACGGGGTCAGGTTGTATTTCTTGCCCGCCTCGACGATCTGCTCGAGCACGCCCATGGCGTAGTCGGCCTGCACGTTGATTTCGTACGACAGTTCACCGGTGAACGAGATCCGGAACACCCGCGCCGGCACGCCGCCCACCAGGCCTTCCTTCCAGGTCATGAACGGGAACGCGTCCTTGTCCAGGTCGATGTCGGTGACTTCGCTCAGCAGCTTGCGGCTGTTGGGGCCCGACAGGGTCATGGTTGCCCAGTGGTCGGTGACCGAGGTGAAGTACACCTTCAGGTCCGGCCATTCGGTCTGGTGATAGATCTCCAGCCATTGCAGCACGCGCGCCGCGCCACCCGTGGTGGTGGTCATCAGGAAGTGGTTGTCCGCCAGACAGGCCGTTACGCCGTCGTCGAAGACCATGCCGTCTTCCTTGCACATCAGGCCGTAGCGAGCCTTGCCCACGTCGAGCTTGGTCCAGGCGTTGGTGTAGACGCGGTTGAGGAACTCACGGGCATCCGGGCCCTGGATGTCGATCTTGCCCAGGGTCGAGGCGTCCAGCAGGCCGACGCTGTCACGCACCGCCTTGCACTCGCGCTTGACCGCGGCATGCAGGTCTTCACCGTTTTTCGGGAAGTACCAAGGGCGCTTCCACTGGCCGACGTCTTCGAATTCGGCACCGTTCTTCACATGCCAGGCATGCAGCGCGGTGAAACGTACCGGCTCGAAGATGTGCCCACAGTGCCGGCCAGCCACCGCGCCGAAAGTCACCGGCGTGTAGTTCGGACGGAACATGGTGGTGCCCATCTGCGGGATGCTCACGTTCAGCGAACGAGCCGCGATGGCCAGGCCGTTGACGTTGCCCAGCTTGCCCTGGTCAGTACCGAAGCCCAGTGCGGTGTAGCGCTTGACGTGTTCCACCGACTCGAAGCCTTCGCGGGTGGCGAGTTCGATGGCGGCGGCAGTGACGTCGTTCTGTAGGTCGACGAATTGCTTCGGCGCCCGTGCGGTGGATTTTTCATGAGGCACCTGGAACAGCGCCAGGGTTGGCTCTTCATGACGGCTCAGGGCTTTGGGCAACACGCCTTCCACTGCCTTGAAGCCGGCTTCGCTGGCCGCGCGCACGCCGCCCTCGAAGCCATCGGCCAAGGTATCGCCGAGGCTGTAGACACCGTTCACACCACCGACGCATACGCGCTTTTGCGGTGCTTCGCCCGGTACGAAACCGAGGATGTCTTCACGCCAGATCGGCTTGCCGCCCAGGTGCGAAGCCAGATGGACCACCGGGCTGTAGCCGCCGGAGCTGGCCACCAGGTCGCAGTCCAGCCATTCGCCAGGGCTGGTGACTTTATGGGCGCGGACGTCGATCGCGGCAACACGTGCCCCGGTGACGCGCTTGCTGCCACGGGCTTCGATCACGGCGCTGCCGGTGAGGATACGGATGCCCTTGGCGCGGGCTTCTTCCACCAGCGCGCCACGTGGGTTGCTGCGCGCATCGGCCACGGCCACCACTTGCAGGCCGGCGTCGAACCAGTCCAGGGCCACGCGATAGGCATGGTCGTTGTTGGTGCTCAGCACCAGTTTCTTGCCCGGTGCCACGCCGTAGCGACGCACGTAGGTGGACACCGCGCCGGCCAGCATGTTGCCCGGCACGTCGTTGTTGCCGTAGACCAGCGGACGCTCGCAGGCACCGGTCGCCAGGACCACGCGCTTGGCACGGACGCGGTTGATGCGCTGGCGAACCTGGCCGATCGGCGCGCGGTCACCGAGGTGATCGGTGAGGCGCTCGTGGATGGTCAGGAAGTTATGGTCGTGGTAACCGTTCACCGTGGCACGCGGCAGCAACACCACGTCGGGCATCGACTTGAGTTCCGCGACAACAGAAGCTACCCATTCGGTCGCGGGCTTGCCGTCCAGGCTCTCGCGGGAGTCGAGCAGGCTGCCGCCGAACTCTTCCTGCTCATCGGCCAGGATGACGCGCGCACCGCTGCGGGCCGCGGCCAGTGCGGCGGCCAGACCAGCAGGGCCAGCGCCGACGACCAGCACGTCGCAGTGGCGGTTCATGTAGTCGTAGGTGTCCGGATCGTTCTCGGTCGGCGAGCGACCTAGCCCTGCGGCCTTGCGGATGTACTTCTCGTAGGTCATCCAGAACGATTGCGGGTACATGAAGGTTTTGTAGTAGAAACCCGGCGGCATCAGCTTGCCGCCGACCTTGCCGAGAATGCCCATCATGTCGTTGTTCACGTTCGGCCAGCCGTTGGTGCTGGTGGCGACCAAACCTTGGTACAGCGCCTGTTGCGTGGCGCGCACGTTCGGGATCTGCGTGGCTTCGGTGGCCCCGAGCTGCAGCACGGCGTTCGGCTCTTCGGCACCGGCGGCGAAGATGCCGCGCGGGCGGGAATACTTGAAGCTGCGGCCAATGATGTCGACGCCGTTGGCCAGCAGTGCAGCGGCCAGGGAATCGCCCTCGAAGCCTTTGTAGGTCTGGCCGTTGAAGGTGAAGCTCAGCACTTTGTTGCGGTCGATCCGTCCGCCGTTGGACAGGCGATTGATCTGGCTCATACCTTCTCTCCCAGAGCCTGTGCAGCCGCTTTCGGACTGTCAGCCTTGTCGGTGAACTGCGGCTTTTGGCCGATCTTGTAGGTTTCGAGAATCTCGTAGGTCACGGTGTCACGGGTCACGTTGAAGTACTGGCGGCAACCGGCGACGTGGTCCCACAGTTCATGGTGCAAGCCACGTGGGTTGTCACGGAAGAACATGTAGTCACCCCACTCCTCGTCGGTGCAGGCGTTCGGATCCAGCGGACGCGGGATATGCGCCTGGCCGGATGCATGGAATTCCTCTTCGGAGCGCAGTTCGCCGCAGTGAGGACAGAAGATGTGCAACATAGGGATTTCTCCTGTTAGTGGGCGACGGCAGCAGCGCCGTGTTCGTCGATCAATGCGCCGTTATGGAAACGGTCGATGGAAAACGGCGCGGCCAGTGGGTGCATTTCACCCTTGGCCAGGCTTGCAGCGAAGACGTTGCCCGAGCCCGGGGTGGCCTTGAAGCCGCCGGTGCCCCAACCGCAGTTGAAGAACATGTTCGGCACCGGGGTCTTGGAGATGATCGGGCAGGCGTCCGGCGTGGTGTCGACGATGCCGCCCCACTGACGGTTCATGCGCACCCGCGAGAGCACCGGGAACATTTCGACGATGGCCTGGATGGTGTGCTCGATCACCGGGTACGAACCACGCTGGCCGTAGCCGTTGTAGCCGTCGATACCGGCGCCGATCACCAGGTCGCCCTTGTCGGACTGGCTGATGTAGCCGTGCACGGCGTTGGACATGATCACGCTGTCGATGATTGGCTTGATCGGTTCCGACACCAGCGCTTGCAGCGGGTGGGACTCGATCGGCAGGCGGAAGCCGGCGAGCTTGGCCATGTGTCCGGAGTTACCGGCGGTCACCACGCCGACGCGCTTGGCGCCGATGAAGCCCTTGTTGGTTTCCACGCCGATGCACACGCCATTTTCCTTGCGGAAACCGATCACTTCGGTCTGCTGGATCAGGTCCACGCCCAACGCGTCCGCCGCCCGGGCAAAGCCCCAGGCCACGGCATCGTGACGGGCCACGCCGCCGCGACGCTGGACGGTGGCGCCCATCACCGGGTAGCGGGTGTTTTTCGAGCAATCCAGGTAGGGGATCTCGTCGGCCACTTGCTTGGCGTTGAGCAGCTCGCCGTCTACGCCGTTGAGGCGGTTGGCGCTGACCCGGCGCTCGGAATCACGGATGTCCTGCAGGGTGTGGCACAGGTTGTAGACACCACGCTGCGAGAACATCACGTTGTAGTTCAGGTCCTGGGACAGGCCTTCCCACAATTTCATCGCGTGTTCGTACAGGTGGGCCGATTCGTCCCACAGGTAGTTGGAGCGCACGATGGTGGTGTTGCGCGCGGTGTTACCGCCGCCCAACCAGCCCTTCTCGACCACGGCCACGTTGGTGATGCCGTGTTCCTTGGCCAGGTAATAGGCGGTCGCCAGGCCATGCCCGCCACCGCCGACGATGACCACGTCGTAGACTTTTTTCGGTGTCGGCGTACGCCACATCCGCTGCCAGTTTTCGTGATGGCTGAGAGAGTGTTTGAAGAGGCCGAAGCCCGAATAGCGTTGCATAGTCATTACTCCAAAACCGACTCAGCGATAAACCGGGAAGTCCGCGCACAGGGCCGCTACTTGCTGCGCGACATTGGCCTCGACATCGGCGTCGCCGAGGTTGTCGAGAATGTCGCAGATCCAGCCGGCCAGCGTGACGCACTGGGTCACCTTGAAACCACGCGTGGTCACCGCCGGGGTGCCGATGCGCAGGCCCGAGGTCACGAACGGCGATTGCGGGTCGTTCGGCACGGCGTTCTTGTTGACGGTGATGTGGGCGCGGCCCAGGGCAGCATCGGCGTCCTTGCCGGTCAGGCCCTGACGGATCAGGCTGACCAGGAACAGGTGGTTATCGGTACCACCGGACACTACATCGTAGCCGCGCTTGATGAAGACGCCAGCCATGGCCTGGGCGTTATCGATCACTTGCTGCTGATAAGCCTTGAAGCCAGGCTCCGCCGCTTCCTTGAAGCACACCGCCTTGCCGGCGATCACGTGCATCAACGGGCCGCCCTGGGCGCCGGGGAATACCGCGGCGTTGAGCTTTTTCTCGATCTCTTCGTTGGCCTTGGCCAGGATCAGGCCGCCACGTGGACCGCGCAGGGTCTTGTGGGTGGTGGTGGTGACCACGTCGGCGTAAGGCAGTGGATTAGGGTACAGACCGGCGGCAACCAGACCGGCCACGTGGGCCATGTCGACGAACAACAGAGCACCGACCTTATCGGCGATCTGGCGGAAACGTGGGAAGTCCAGGGTCTTGGAGTAAGCGGAGAAACCGGCCACGATCATTTTCGGCTTGTGCTCGACCGCCAGGCGCTCGACTTCGTCGTAGTCGATCAGGCCGGTGGTGGTGTCGATGCCGTATTGCACCGCGTTGTAGAGCTTGCCCGAGGACGACACCTTGGCACCGTGGGTCAGGTGACCGCCGTGGGCCAGGCTCATGCCCAGGATGGTGTCGCCGGCCTGCAGCAGGGCCAGGTATACGGCGCTGTTGGCCGAAGAACCGGAGTGCGGCTGGACGTTGGCGTAATCGGCACCGAACAGTTGCTTGGCGCGCTCGATGGCCAAGGCTTCCACTTTGTCGACGTGCTCGCAGCCACCGTAGTAGCGCTTGCCTGGATAGCCTTCGGCGTACTTGTTGGTCAGGCCGCTGCCCTGGGCCTCCATCACGCGCTTGCTGGTGTAGTTTTCTGACGCGATCAGTTCGATGTGATCTTCCTGGCGTTGCTCTTCGGCGTTCATCGCCGCCAGCAGTGCATCATCGTAGCCTTGGATTTGGTCTTGCTTGCTGAACATCGCGTCTCTCCCAGCGGCGGCGGTGCGCCTTTCGTCTCGGTGAGGCACGGACCGTTCGGTCGTGCCCTTTGGATGCGATGGTATGGCTGGCGCAGGCATGTCAAATGCCTATGGACGCCACGCAAAGGTGCGTTTACGACATGCACTCAAATGGAATGGAACACCGACCCTGTAGCGAGGGAGCTTGCTCCCGCTCGACTGCGAAGCAGTCGCAAAACCGGCAAACGCGGTGGACCTGACAAATCGTATTCTCAGGCCTTGGGGCTGCTTCGCAGCCCAGCGGGAGCAAGCTCCCTCGCCACAAGGGGTTATGCGGCGATCTGGCGAACCACGAGCAACACCAGAAAATGCGCCGGATAAAGGCCATACGCCCAACGCCGCATCGCTGGAGGATGAAAACGACCGGCCTGTCGCAAAACCACCCACCCAAGCCCTGGCGCGATCAGGCAAGCCAACAACCCCCAGAGCGCCACCGCATCCCCCAGCCACGCCGCGCCATACAACACTCGCCATTGATTGGCCGCCACGCAGACTACCCCTGGCAAAGCCGCGAAATACCAGGGTCGGCGCAACACCAGTAGCGCGGCCAGCGGCAGCAGCACACCGAAGAACCCGAACATCAGCCGCGACGAAAACAGCGCCGCCAATAGCAACGCCATCGCGGCCAGGCACCGCGCCTCCAGGGTGGGCGTCTGCCAGCAGCGCGCCACCAACAACCCCAACACCAGGGTTGGCATCACATTCAGGGTGGTGGGGTCGGGAATGAACAAGCGGTAAGGGATTTCACTGACGGCACTGAATAGCAGCAACCAGCCCAGGTAACGCCATGGAGCGACGTGGGTTCCACCGCGCCCCAGGTTCGCCGCCATCGCCAAGCAGAACCACGGGAACGCCAACCGTCCTGGCACATACAACCAATCGACGGAAAAACCGACATATCGCAGATGATCGAGGACCATCGACAAAAGAGCCAGCCACTTGAGCAGGTCCAGGGCGCCGTCACGCCGGCTCATGTGTATAGCGGCCCGAAGACCTTGTGACTTTCTGACAGCAACATCCGGTGTGTTCCCCCGCTAATCTTGGGTAAAGTGCGCACCAGTATCGACCACGGCGCTGTGGACCCAAACACGCCGAACCATGGAACGCCCCATCCAGGCATTCCGCCAGGGATCTCTTTACCCAGGACTCTCTATTCAAGGAGCAAGGCCATGACCGACAAGAGTCAACAGTTTGCCAGCGACAACTATTCCGGCATTTGCCCCGAAGCCTGGGCCGCCATGGAAGAAGCCAACCAGGGCCACCAGCGCGCCTACGGTGACGACGAGTGGACCCATCGCGCGGCGGATGATTTCCGGGCCTTGTTCGAAACCGACTGCGAAGTGTTCTTCGCGTTCAATGGCACGGCGGCCAACTCCCTGGCGCTGTCGTCGCTGTGCCAGAGTTACCACAGCGTGATCTGCTCGGAAACCGCCCACGTCGAAACCGACGAATGTGGCGCGCCAGAGTTCTTCTCCAACGGTTCCAAACTGTTGGTCGCGCGCACTGAAAACGGCAAGCTGACCCCCGAGTCGATCCGCGAGATCGCCCTCAAGCGCCAGGACATCCACTACCCCAAGCCCCGGGTCGTGACCCTGACCCAGGCCACGGAAGTCGGCAGTGTCTACACCCCGGAAGAAATCCGCGCCATCAGCATCACCTGCAAGGAACTGGGGCTGAACCTGCACATGGACGGCGCGCGCTTTTCCAACGCCTGCGCCTTCCTCGGCTGCTCCCCGGCCGACCTGACCTGGAAGGCCGGTGTGGACGTGTTGTGCTTTGGCGGTACGAAAAACGGCATGGCGGTGGGTGAAGCGATCCTGTTCTTCAATCACGACCTGGCCGTGGACTTCGACTACCGCTGCAAACAGGCCGGGCAACTGGCATCGAAGATGCGTTTCCTCTCCGCGCCCTGGGTCGGTTTGCTGCAAAACCAGGCCTGGCTCAAGCACGCCCGCCACGCCAACCACTGCGCCCAATTGCTGGCAGAGCTGGTCAGCGACATTCCAGGCGTGGAACTGATGTTTCCGGTCCAGGCCAATGGCGTGTTCCTGCAACTCTCGGAACCGGCCATCGCCGCGCTGACCGCTCGCGGCTGGCGCTTCTACACCTTCATCGGCAAGGGCGGCGCGCGGTTCATGTGCTCGTGGGATACCGAAGAGGCGCGGGTAAGGGAATTGGCGGCGGATATTCGGGAAGTGATGGCCGGCTAAGTAAAGACTCATTCAAGACCGGGCTCGACCACTGTTGGGCCGGGGACATGATTAACCTGTGGCGAGGGGATTTATCCCCGTTGGGCTGCGAAGCAGCCCTGAAAACCCACAACCGCGCTGTATCAGGCTGACCGAGCTGGCTGTTTTGGGGCTGCTTCGCAGCCCAGCGGGGATAAATCCCCTCGCCACAAGAGCTCATCACCCGCCAGAGAGAACGGATCAGAACTCGATCCGCACATCCCCCTTCGGCACGCTGCAGCACGACAGGATGTAACCCTCGGCCTCGTCGTCCTCGGTGATCCCGCCGTTGTGGTCCATTTCCACTTCCCCGCCCAGCTTCAGCACCTTGCAGGTGCCGCAGATGCCCATGCCGCAGGCCTTGGGGATCATCATGCCGAGCTTGGCAGCCGCAGCGTGCACGGTTTCGCCCGGTCCCACGCGAATGCTCTTGCCAGAGGAGGTGAACTCCACCAGGTGCAGGTCCGCCGCATCGACTTCCGGCGCGTCGGCAGCCTGTTCGGCCTGCTCCACGGCGTCGGCGCGGGCTTCCGGTGGTGTAGCGCCGAAGGATTCCTCGTGATAACGCTTCATGTCGTAGCCAGCCGCTTCCAGCAGGCGCTTGACCGCGGTCATGTACGGGGTCGGGCCGCAGCAGAACACCTCGCGCTCGAGGAAGTCGGGCACCATCAACTCCAGCATCTTGTGGTTCAGATAACCGCGATACCCGGCCCAGGGCTCGCCCAGGCCATGTTTTTCGCAGATCAGGTGCAGGCTGAAGTTGTCGATCCGCGACGCCATGTGTTCCAGCTCGCGGTGATAGATGATGTCCTTGGGCGAGCGGGCGCTGTGGATAAAGGTCATGTCGACATTGGCGTTGGTGTCGTAGAACCAGCGCGCCATGGACATGCACGGTGTGATGCCCACGCCACCGCTCAGGTACAGGACTTTCGGGCTCGGGAAATCGATGGCGTTGAACAACCCCACCGGCCCGTGCACCGCCAGCTCCTGGCCTTCATGCAGGGTGTCGTGCAGCCAGTTGGAAACCTTGCCCCCCGGCACGCGCTTGATGGTCACCGAAAAACTGTAGGGCACCGACGGCGAACTGGAGATGGTGTAGGAGCGCATGATCGGCTGGCCTTCGATTTCCAGCTCCAGGGTGACAAACTGCCCCGGCTTGAAAAAGAACATGATTGGCTGGTCGGCCATGAAGCAGAACGTGCGCACATCCCAGGTTTCCTGGATGACTTTGACGCAACGTACGATATGTCGGCCATTGGCCCAGGTCTGGGTCGTGACCGGGTTCAGGAAGTTATTGGACATGCTGATCTCCACGGCCGACTGCCGGCCTTCATGTTGGCGATTGTGCGCAGGCGCCTGAACGGCCATTTACCTATCTGCGACATTCACATACTTATCGCGACCAGCCCTTAACTACCGGGGCTTGCGCGTCGGGAACAGATTGGGCCATGTCGCCCATGGATAAGGTTCGGCCCCTGCGCGGCCCCACACTCGCTCCAACAGACAAACACAATTTTCTGCCTTGCGTAGCACAACCGATCAGCCACTTTTTGATGGTCACGTAGAGGGCCATGAGGATAAAACGATGGACGTCACCACTACCCTGAGCCTGGGCGATCCGCTGGAACCCGCACGCAAGGCCACCGCACAGATGCTACAGGAACGCGAGCGCACGTTCTCGCTGCCTCAGCCGTTCTACAGCGATGAGCGCCTGTTCGATATCGACATGCAGGAAATTTTCCAGAAGGAATGGTTGATCGCCGGCATGACCTGCGAAATCCCGACCAAGGGTAACTACCTGACCCTGCAAGTCGGCAAGAACCCGATCATCGTGATTCGCGGCGCCGACGGCGTGGTGCACGCCTTCCATAACGTCTGCCGTCACCGTGGCTCGCGGTTGTGCACCAGTGACAAGGGCAAGGTCGCCAAACTGGTTTGCCATTATCACCAGTGGACCTACGAACTGGACGGTCGCCTGCTGTTCGCCGGCACCGAAATGGGCGCCGACTTCGACATGAAGCAGTACGGCTTGAAACCCGTGAACGTGAAGACCGCCGGTGGCTACATCTTCATCAGCCTGGCGGAGAACCCGCCGGCCATCGATGACTTCCTGGCGACCCTGGCCCATTACATGGAACCCTACGACATGGAAAACACCAAGGTGGCGGTGCAAACCACCTTGATGGAAAAAGCCAACTGGAAGCTGGTACTGGAAAACAACCGCGAGTGCTACCACTGCGGCGGCGCGCACCCGGAACTGCTCAAGACCCTGCTGGAATGGGACGACGTCACCGACCCGCGCGCCGACCAGGCGTTCAAGGACCACGTGGCCGCCTCCGCCGCCGCGTGGGAAGCCGAGAAGATCCCTTACGCCCACGCCAGTTTCGGCCTGCGCAATCGCATCGTGCGCATGCCGCTGCTCAAGGGCACCGTGTCGATGACCATGGACGGCAAGCAAGGCTGCGCCAAGCTGATGGGCCGCATCAAGAACCCGGACCTGGGCTCGATGCGCATCCTGCACCTGCCGCATTCGTGGAACCACTGCATGGGCGACCACATCATCGTGTTCACCGTGTGGCCGATCAGCGCCCAGGAAACCATGGTCACCACCAAGTGGCTGGTGCACAAGGACGCGGTCGAAGGCGTGGACTACGACGTGGCGCGCATGCGCCAGGTCTGGGACGCCACCAACGACCAGGACCGTCGCCTGGCCGAAGAAAACCAGCGCGGCATCAACTCCACCGCCTACCAGCCAGGCCCGTACTCCAAGACTTATGAGTTCGGCGTGGTGAACTTCGTGGACTGGTACAGCGAGCGCATGCTCAACAACCTCGGGGCCGAGCCAGCGCCATACCTCAAGGGCGTTCCGGTCCAGGGCTAAAACCAGGCGCTTCGGTTGGAGATCATTCCCACGCTCCGCGTGGGAATGCAGCCCGGGACGCTCTGCGTCCCGAAAGCCGAACGCGGAGCGTCCGTTGAGGCATTCCCACGCAGAGCGTGGGAACGATCGTCAGTGAGAAGACCACCGCACACTGCCATCCTCCCCATAAAACGTCTCGACAATCTCCTCCCCCTTCAGCCGCACCTTCACATACCCGTTCAACACCCGCTGCGGATACGCCTCGTCACCCGCCAATTGAGTCTCCGACCACAACACCCCGGCATGCCCGTTCAATTCGCTGGTGGTGCCATAGGGGATCGCTCCGTGCCCGACGCAGCGCGCATGCAATCCGCCTTGGGGCGCGTAGCAGATACCGTTGTGCAAATGCCCCCAATACCAATAATCCGGCTCGCGCCCCAAGGCATCGCATACCGGTTGGTAAAGCGCCGTCTTGTGGTGCCCGGAAATATCAAAACCCTGGTGATGACTGAGCACCATGAGTTTCTTGCGCTTGGGCAGGGTCTTCATCCATTCGATCTGCTGGGTGTTGAGGGTACCGTCCATGTACAGGTTCATGGCGTCCGAGGCGTAGGCGCTGTCGAGGCCAACCACCAGCCAGTCATCGTTGTACAAGGCAAAGTAACTGGTGCCTTGCTGCACCGGGAAACGCTTGGACAATTCCTTGAAATAGCCGTGGGCACCGCTGTACATCTCATGGTTGGAATTGAGGGTGAACGCGCCATGCTTGCCCTGGGGCCAGCCGACCATGTCGACGTCTTCCTGGGAATGGGTGCCGGCGTAATACACGTCACCCAGGTGAACGGTGAAATCGGCCAGGGCCAGTTGCATCTGGTTGGCCACCGCCACCGCCGGGGCATGACTGTCGAACGGCCCGGTGCCCCAGTCGCCAGCGATAGCCAGCACCACGTCGCTGTCCATTTTCACCAACGCCGGGTTGGTGGCGAACGGCGCATGATGCCGCAGGTTCTCGATCCACTTGAGCAGCGCCTCGCTCCACAACAGGTCCAGCAGTTCCCATTTGCGGCAACCGAGCAAGGTGCCGTCCTTGAGTACCCGGGTCGGTAGCTCGTCCTCGCTTTGCGGCAAGGGCGTGACGTTGCCGATCTTGAGGATCGACAAGCCGTGGGACAACTCCCATGGCACGGCCGGTTCGTCGTCCGGCAGGTCGCCATGCTCGATGACATGCCGGGCCTGGTCGTGGCCTCGCTGCAGCAGCTTGACGATGGCCTGGAACTCCTCGGGTTCCAGGTCATTGACGAGTTTTTTCCAAGACATTTCCAACCGCGTGACCAACCCGTGCAGGCGGACCTTGACCTTGTCGAACTCATGCTCCCAATGGTGCAGTAATGACATGTGAACGCTCCTTCGCAATGCCCTGGGCTACAGGGTCTTCATGAATTCGATCAGGGCCCGTTTATCGACGTCCGACAGCTGCGTGCCATACAGATGGCCGCCGTTGTGGTTGCCTTCCAGACGGGTGTCGTATTTGAAATCCGCCGACGCCTTCATCTGCGCGCCGCTGGTGATGAAACCGACCTTCTCCTGGTCGTAGATGTCGGAGCCGGTGTAGAACACCTGCGGACGCTGCTGCGGCGGTTGCAGCAAATCCCACAGGGTCGGCACCGAACCATTGTGCAGGTACGGCGCGCGCAGCCAGATGCCGTCGGTGGGGGTGTTGCTGTAGCTCTGGGTCTTGCGGTAGGCGTTGAAGTCGAACGGCGGTTTCTTGAAGCCGTGGAACGCCGTCACCAACCCTTCGGTGAAAGAATTGAGTCGGTGGGGATCAGTGCCCAACTGGTCGATGTTGGTAGTAACCTGGCCCGTGTCGGTGCGGCCGAAGTCGTGGCAACCGGCGCAGTTTTTCTCCCAGATCGGTTTGCCCTGGGCGACTTTCGCCTGATCCAGGGCGAACGGCCAGGTGGGCGCCTTGTGCCCCAGCAACCAATTGGTCACCCGGTTGAAACTCGGCGGCAGCACCGATTGCGGTGTCGCGCCCACGGCCATGGCCGCGGCGTAATTGCGCTCATGGATGTTGTTGTTATTACCATCCCAGTGCAGATACAGGGATTCGCGGGGTTTCTGGTTCCAGACCTGCGGCAGGTCCACGGTGCCGATGGTGGAGTCATCCGGGAAGCCGAACACCACCATTTTGGTCGGGTTGAAGGTGTCGGTCCGCCCTGGCCCCTGGGCCGGACGCAGCTTCTGCCAGGCGTAGGCCTGCTTCTGCTTGAGCAGCGCACTCTTGGCCATCGGGATGATCAGGTAACGGTTGTACAGCTTCTCGAAAAAGCCCAGTTGGAACTTGCCGTTGATCGCCGCCATGACCGCATCCGGGGTGAATTTCGGATCGCTGGCGCAATCGTAGGCAAACCACTGGAAGGCTTGCAGTTGCAGGGTGTTGGCCGGTGCGCTGGCGACCGGAACGGCGACGTCGCTGGCGTTGGCCCGGTAGGAACCGGTGTGACACAGGGCGCAGTTCGGTTCCACCGTGGGGTAGCCGAGCTGCCGCTTGGCCATGCCGATGGGCAGGTCGTTGCCATTTTCGTAGAGGAAGCCGAACACCTCGTAACCGCCCGGCTTGGGCAGTTTCTCCGGGCACATCTGCGGCAGCACGGCGAACAGGTAGTAGGGAATCCGCGCCTCGATGCCCAGGCCGATGGCGGCGTATTTGTAATGGTCTTCATCGGAGGCGAAGTCTGGCTGCGGCACTTCGCGGATCATCTGGTACCAGGTCTGGTAGCCGATGAAGCCCAGCAGCAGTACCACCACCAACGTGCCAACCTTGAAAGCGTGGCTCTGCCAGCGCCGCGTCCAACCGGCGCGCCACTCTCGCCAACCAGCACAGAGCAAGGCCAGTGGTCGATTGACCTGCGGGCTGCCCAAGTACAGCAGCACGCCCAGGATCAGGAACATGCCCAGGTCGCCCATCAACATCGGCACGAACAACTGGCCCTGGTTGTTGGTGTTGATCAGGTAGATCCAGAACACCACCGCCACCAACCGCGACAGCACGCACAACCACGAATGCACGACGAAACGCGGCGCGTTGAACCCCGAGGGCATGTAGAACAAGCTGATCCCCACCAGCAACATGCCGGTGTTTTCCAGCCAAGGATCGGACAACACGGGCGGCAAGCCGAGCATGGACGTCAGCAACGCCGGCGCGAACAGCGCCGGGATCGCGAAGACCATGTTCATCACAATGCCCACCCAGATGACGCGTTGGAACCAGCGGATGTAAGCGTTCATGGCATCCTTTTTCCTTATTCTTGGCCCAGAGCAAAGCTTTTGTGGCGAGGGAGCTTGCTCCCGCTGGGTCGCGCAGCGGCCCCCAGATTTCAGAAGCGACGACTGCTTCGCAGCCGAGCGGGAGCAAGCTCCCTCGCCACGGGTTAGTTGTTCTCCTAGCCGAGGGCGGTCTTCTCCAAGTGCTCAAGAATGATCGGATACACATCCACCACCGCATCCTTGCCGAACATACAGTCGATGTGGCCGTAGCCCGGCACTTCGTGGCGGCTGAACAATTGCGGGCCGTGCATCTCGCACAATCGCTCATAGGTCTTGAGGGTGCTCTGCGGCAGGTAGCACTGGTTGTCGGCGCCGCTGATGAAGCAGATCGGCAATTTCAACCGTTCGAAATGCGGCATGTAGACGTCGTTGCCCTTGAAGTCCACCAGGTGCCCCTTGCGCACGATCAACGCCAGGTGCTCGAAGGTCTGGATGTTCGACTCGCCGAACAACTCATGCAGGTTGTCGTGCAGGGTTTCGTTGAGGGTGTCGTGGCGGTACAGCGACGCATACATGAACGTGATGCGATGGCAGACGGGGTTGGTGCAATAGCCCTGGGCCTCGATCCGGGCATAGCCGTTAAGGGCCTTGTCGTAGAGTTTGTTGAACCAGCTTTCCTTGGTGTCGGCGTAGGCCGTGAGGGACTTGATGCCGATGGCATCGAGCATCCCCGGCAAATGCAAACCGGCTTTCAGACCGGTGGCGGTGGCCACCACCGTGTCGGCGGCGATCTGCGAACAGACCACCGAACGCACGCCCTGCAAACCCGCCAGCATCGACATGAAGAACGTCGTCGCGCCGTAGCAATGCACCACGCACTGCACGTCACGGGCCAGGGTCGCTTGCTGGATCTGCTCGATGGCGGCCTTGAAATCGTACTGGGCCACCTGGTCGCCGTTCCATTCGTGCTTGCTGGCCGGCAGCAGGATGCTCACCCGCAAATCCAACAGCCAGACGTCGTATTCGTGCTTGCAGAGGTATTCCAGCAGGTTGGTGTGAATGGTGTCAGTGGAGAAAATATTCGAGCCCACGCCCAGGCCATGAACCAACATCACCGGGCCTTTGGTGCCGGCTTGGTAACGGGTCAGGCGCAGCTCGACGTTGTCTTCGGTCTGGAAGAAATGCACCATCGGTGGCGGCGCATCCAACGGCCGTTTCAACCGGGGCGGCGCGTCCGGGTTGAAGTAGACGTCGCCGGCGAAGACACCGCCGTAGCTCTCCCACAAGATGCCGGCAAAGAACTTGCCGAATCGCGCCAATGCCTCCACGCGCTCACGTTCATTGCGGGCGTTGAGCACTTTCATGGTGGTCATTTGCTTGGCGAAGTCGGCCGGCAGAATGTGCATCACCCCGGAGCCGATCACCGCACCGGTCTTGTCCGGTCCGCGATAGAGCGTGACGTACAAGGTGCTGGTGTCGTGCCAGATGTTCAGCACGCCGTTGTCCTCCGGCACGGTCTTGAAGGCGCTGAAGTAGTAGTCGTTGCCGTCCTCGGCGGTCAGCTTCATGTCGTAGTTCATGTGCCGTACGCCAACCTGTTCCTGGTACTGCTCGAACAGGTTGAACACCCCATTGCTGGCGACCAGCGGTTGCGGTGAGAGCAGCGGCGCATCGAGAGTGCCCACCAGGGTCGCGGCGTGTTCCGGCTCCTTGATCAGGCGGTTGAGGTCGGCGGCGGTGATGGTCAGGGTGAATTCGAGGGACGAGTTGTCGGCCCTGCCCCGCTTGGCCGCTGCTTCGTACAGGCTCAGATCGGTGCCCTGGGGCTGGATGAAGGCTGTGGAAAAGTAGCCCTTCATGGTTTCGGTGAATTGCACGCCGAGGGTCGGCGCGGCCACCGGCTTGCGCGGGGCCGAGGGCAGCGTGTAGTCGATGATCCAGCCACGGTCGGCCGCCAGCAGCCCCATGTTGCGCTCGCTCACGGCCGAGATGGTCAGCAGCGGGTTGACCGCCAGGGACGTGGGGATCACCGCACCGTCAGTCACGTACAGGCCCGGGTAGACATCGGTGCCACTGGCGCCACTGAACACCTGGCCCTTGTGGTTGACCACGCCTTGGGTCGCATCCTCGCCCATCACGCAACCGCCCAGAGGATGGACCGAGACGATGCTGTGCTTGAGCAGCTTGGTCCAGATCGGGTTCTCGACCCAGATCCCGCCCAGGGCCTTGGTGCTCTGGTGCAGCCGCTCGTTGCCGAGGGTGACGTTCTCCTGTTCGCCGACGCCGGGCCAGTCGATGCGTAACTGGTCCTTGCTGTCGAGCACCATGCGGCCCTTGGCGTTGTCATGGCTCATGATCAAGTAGGTCTGCATGTTATGCAGCGCACCGTAGTAGGGACCGCGCAAAAAGCTCTCGGCTTCGCGCCCCTTGTACTTGAGGCTGGCGCCGAAGCCGGTGTCGGTGGGCACGCCGATCATTTCGGCAAACGCCGCCATGCTCGGCACCATGGCCCGACCGAGGGCGCCGGGAATCGAACCTTCCTCGATGACCATGCGGCTGCGCCAGTCACCCTCGGTGCGCATGTCGATGACCGAGGTGATGCACGGCCCCACCGGCTCCAGTTCCTTGGCCGAATGGGCCCCGAAACCGATACCGTTGATGACCTGGTCACAATTGTGGCCGAAGCCGAGGATGTCGCCGTTGCCGCTCATGTGCTCGCCCAGTTGGTCGGACATCGCCAGGCCTTTGTCCCGGGAACGCAACATGATCTCGGTGGACCCCAGGGTGCCGGCGGACACCACCACGATGTCGGCACGCACGAACAGGGTCGGCGCCGAGAACATCTCGCGACCGCTGTCCAGGTATTGGAAGTGCACGATCCAGCCATCGCCGTCGCGCTCCAGGTGCCGCACCTCGGCCTGGCAGAAAATCTCCGCGCCGTGGTTCCAGGCATCCGGCAGGTAGTTCATCAGCGTGGTGTTCTTGGCCTTGTTGTTACAGCCCGAAACGCAATCGCCACAACCATTGCACGGCAGCTGTTCGACACCGACGTGGTTGAGGTTGTTGGGCAGCTTGTCGAAGGTCACATTGATCGGCGGCTTGTAGAAATGCGCGCCTTGCTTGAGGTAATCGGCGGACTTCTTGTGGGCATCAAGCTTGGGCAGGTTTGGCTCCGACGCCGGATAGGCGTTGGGTTTGAGCATCTCCCGGGCCCGTGCGTAGCCGTCCTTGAGTAGCGTGTCGCGGTGCTCACGGACCGCCAGCGGCCAGCGCGGATCGTCGAACACGCCAGGCTCCGGCTCCAGCGCAACGTTGGCATTGATCAACGACGTGCCACCCAGGCCGCAACCGACCACCACGTTCTGCTGGGCGTTGACGTGGAGGTCGAACAGCCCGGTGCGCGAGCCGATATGCCCGTCCGGGTCATGGACCTGCAGTTCCTCGGTGGCCGCGAGCAGGGTGTTGGGGTATTCGCCGGGCTGGATCTCCCGGCCACGCTCCAGCAGGCACACCTTGCGCCCGGCCCGGGACAGGCGCGAGGCAGCAATGCCGCCACCGTAGCCGGAACCGATGACGATGACGTCGTAGTGCTCCTGGATATCACTGATGGGGGTCGAGATCCGTGTCATGTTCAAGTCCTCAAGGCAGAAGGGGCAACTCTGCGGTTGCCTGCAAATCGACAGGCGCACGAACGCCTGGCCACTATCCCGTACGGGTTCGAGCGGCAGTCAGCGGTGTTACGGGGAAACGCGGGAACCTGCTGGGGCGCTATAGCCGCGCACGCAGATTGACGGCGCGGCGAGCGGGCCGTTTGGGCAACGAGGTGGGACGCGTCGGGACGCACGTCGCAGGAGAAAATGAATACGAGCGAGGGGGTTGGCTATCCATCATGTGTTCTCCCTGAACCTGATGTGGATAAATGAGCGATGTCCTTGTGCCATGGAGTGAAGACAGCCCACAGACCCTCGTCAAGGGTATGACTTAGAACTGTATGAAATTTGATCTATCACGATTTGCGCTATGCCCGCCGTGGCTTGCAGCGTTTGGCGAACAAGTTATCCACATGACCACCCACAGCAAATGGGGACAAGTACGTGTATGTCCGGCATTTTTCCACCGACAAAGTGAATAAAAACCGTGACTTATGAACAATGACGGTTTTACCGGCCCATCGGTTGTTTTCTGATCAAATACCTGTAAGCCATGCCTGGCAAGGCGTGTGGCGGTAAGCGAACACCTTATCCACAGAAGCGCCAACAGTGTTTGGGGGTAGTTTTGACGATTCTGTGGAAAACCCTTCTGACGGCTTGTAAATCGCGGTTTCACGGAGGTTTTCCTGATAAAAAGGGCTGTTTGATCATTTTATGACCAGCCCACGGAAGCCCCCGGTTCGTCTGGCTTGCAGCGTAGAGCGAACATCTTATCCACAGAAGCGCCAACAGAGATTGGGGGCAAGTGTTGTTATGCACCCGAGCTTATTCACACACAAAACCCATGAAAAACCGTAGGTTAGCCTGTCTGTTTTTTGAGCACTGCCCTGGAGGGCCCGATTGGCGTGGTGTACCGCGAGGGGCGAACAGGTTATCCACAGAGGCGCGCACAGGGATTGTGGGTAACCCCATACTTACCTGTGGGACCGGGCCAACCTGTGCCCCGCGCCAGGGTTTGCGCCGTACCGGTCAAGGCCGATGCATGAGGTAGGCGGCGCCCGTCACCTGAATCATCGGGTGCGGGACAACCTGACAGGTCTTGACGATGCTGAAGCCATGGCGCTCGTAAAAGCGCCGGGCGCCGGTGTTCGCGGCATAGTCGATCAAGCTCAGGCCCTTGAGCTCCAACTGATCGGCACGCTGCTGCGCCCGCTCGAGAAAGCGCACGCCCAACCCCTTGTTGCGCCAACCTTCATGGAGGGCCAGGCTGGAGATATAGAGGGTGTCGGGGATTTCCATGTCGGCGTAGGGCGCCAGGACCGGGTCTGTCACGGGGGCCGCCTGTGGATCATGACGCGTCACATAAGCGTGCATCATGCCAATGACCTGGCCGTTGGCCTCGGCGACAAGGCAGTTCTGGTAGGAAAAATCGACATCTTCCCGGGCATAACGCGCGGCGCCCACGTCAAGGAGATCCTGGCCTGGCTCCGCCAGCTGGCTCCAGATGTAATCCGATGCCCCCTCCGAGGAGATCCGGAACAAACGAGCGATCTCGTGTGTATCCGTGGGCAAGGCCGGACGAATTGCTACTTCCATTGAGGGGACTCCATTGGCGATGAAACGACCTTTTTTACCCACAGGCGTGAGACGCGGCAACCCGCCAGGCCAGTGGTTTTATGGCCGGATGTTGCAGCAGGTCAGGCGGGTGTTTTGAGCGCAGGCCTGGATGGCCTTTGCGGCGGAGCCGGACAGGTTATCCACAGAGGCGCACAGCAACGGCGGGCAAACACATGACCCCCTGTGGGAGCGAGCTTGCTCGCTCCCACAGGGGGACTCAGGTGTTCCTGGGTTTAGCGAACAACCCCTTCCTCAATCAACAGCTTGAGAATCGCCTCGGCCCCGGCCTCAGGGCTCACGCCCTTGAGCACCTGCCCGCCTCCGCCACTGGCCTTGGCCGTGGCGGCTTTCATGCGGTCGGCGCCGCTCTTGGCCTTGATCACTTTCAAGCGTTTGGGGCGTGGCTTGGCCGGTTGCAGGGTCGCCACCGCCAGCAAGGTGTCATCGAGCACCTCCACCTCTTCAGCGTGCAACGCCCCGCGCCGGGCCGGGCCGTAGGCGCTTTGCCGCGGCTTGGGCGCGGCGTTATCCACAGTAGCCAGGAACGGCAGGCGCACTTTCAGGCGACGCCGTTGGCCGCGAGGCAAGGCTTGCAGCACCAGGGCCACACCGCCGTCGATGGATTCGACCTGGGCCAGCCCCACCACCAGCGGCCAACCGAGATTCTCGGCCAGCAGGAACGGCAGCATGCCCGAGCCTTCACCGGTTTCCGCCTGGCTACCGGTGAGCACCACTTGGGCGCCGGCATCACGCAGGTAATCGGTCAGGGCCGGCAGGGCGTCGGCGCCGACGGGGTTTTCCAGCACGTGCAATTCATCCAGGCCCATGCCCAGGTAGGCGCGCAGGGCCGGTTCGGCCACGTCGCCGGCGTGCAGCACTTGCAGGTCGCTGCCGGCCAGTTGCAGGCCCAGCTCCACGGCCCGGGCGTCCTGTTCAGCGCGCCGGGGGCGCCCGGAAGTGGGGTGGGCGCCGATGGACACGAGGCTGATCACTTGGGTACTCATCAACTTATCCTTCTTAAGCCGCATCGCGCTTGGCTTCGTTGCGGTAAGCCTCTACCGCCGCGATCAAGGCCTGGAGAATCGCCGCGCTGTCACCGATCACCGACAGGTCTGCCCGTTTGATCATGTCGCAGCCTGGATCGAGGTTGATTGCCACCACCTTGTCGCAGGCGCCAATGCCCTGCAGGTGCTGGATTGCCCCGGAAATCCCCACGGCCACGTAGACCCGCGCCGTAACCCAAGTGCCGGACGCACCGACCTGGCGATCGCGGGCCATGAAGCCGTCGTCCACCGCCACTCGCGAAGCGCCCTCGGTGGCGCCCAGGGCCGCTGCGGTCTGGTGGAACAGTGCCCAGTCCTTGACGCCGTTGCCGCCGGAGAAAATGAATTCGGCCTCGGCCATCGGGATCGCCCCCGGGTCCACCGCCACCGCGCCGAGGTCTTCGATACGCGACAGGCTGCGGGCCACGCTTGTGGATAACTCCACCGGCAAGGCTTCGTGGCGGGTTTCGCTGACCGGTTCAGCGCATTCGGCCGCTGCCAGGATCAAGCGCGCCAATGGCCGGGCCAGGTCTTGCAGGCCGGCACCGGCGCGGCCGATGCACTCTTCGCCCTTGACCTGCCAGACCCGCGTGGCCGGGCGTTCACCCAGGGCCGCCGCCAAGCGCCGGCCGAGTTCGCCGCCACCGGTGCGGCTGTCAGGCAACAGCCAATGGCGTGGGCTGAACTGGTTATCCACAGCCCGCAGGCCTTGCACCCGTTGTTCCGGTGCATAACCGCTGAATTCCTCGCCATCGAGCACCAGCAAGCGGTCGACACCGGCCGTGGCGAAGGCGTTTTCCTTGTGCTCGCCGAAGACCACCGCCAGCACTGCACCGTCCGTACCTGCGAGCTGATGGGCCAGGCCCAACAGATCGCGGTCGTGGCTGCTCAAGCGGCCCCCGACCATGTCCGGCACCACGCTGATGTAGAACGCCGGTTGCGGCACCTGATGCAGCGGCAATTGCACTTCCACGGCGGCAGTACGCTTGCTCGCGCCTCCCTGCTGGGCGCCGCTGCGGTCGATGCGCTTGATGCCGTTGGGACCGATGAAACCGATGCCATGGACATTCTTGCGAATGACGCCGTTGGGGCCCATCCAGCTGTGTTGCACCGGTTGCATGGCCGCGTGCAGCGGGTGCAGGCGGTTGCGGGCGATCCACTCGGCGCGAGGGTCGCGGCGGATGATGTCGCTCATTAATGCACCTCCGCGGGTTCACGTTTGACCGGGATCACCGGTTTGCTCGGGGCCGCGTCTTCCAGCAGCGCGTCGGCCACCAGTTCGGCGATGTCCTTGATCATCGGCCGCGGCTCGACCACACCTTCGAGCATCGCAGTGCACTGTGGACAACCCACGGCCACCAGTTCGGCGCCGGTTTCGCGGATGTCTTCCATGCGCATGTCAGGGATCCGCTGCTTGCCCGGGATGTCGGTGATCGGCGCACCGCCGCCACCGCCGCAGCAACGCGAACGGAAACCGGAACGCTGCATCTCCTTGACCTCGATACCCAGCGCGCGCAGCACCTGGCGCGGCGCCTCGTATTCGCCGTTGTAGCGGCCCAGGTAGCACGGGTCGTGATACGTCACGCTGTCGCCCTTGTGCTGGCCGAGGTTCAGGGCGCCGGCGTCGATGATTTCCGCCATATAGGTGCTGTGGTGCTGCACCAGGTAGTTGCCATCGAAGGCGCCGTATTCGTTTTTCAGTACGTGGAAACTGTGGGGGTCACAGGTGACGATGCGGTTGAAGCTGTATTTGGCCAGGGTCTGGATGTTGCGTTTGGCCAACAGCTGGAACGTCGCCTCATCACCCAGGCGCCGGGCCACGTCGCCGCTGTCGCGTTCTTCGAGGCCGAGCACGGCGAAGTCGACTTTCGCCGCCTTGAGCACTTTGACGAACGCCCGCAGGGTGCGCTGGTTGCGCATGTCAAAGGCACCGTCGCCGACCCAGAACAGCACGTCGGTGGATTTCTTCTCGCTGAGCAGGTTCAGGTTCAAATCCGCCGCCCAGTTCATCCGCCCGCCCGGGGCAAAGCCACCTGGGTTGTCGGTGGCGATGAGGTTTTCCAGGACCTCGGCACCTTTGTTTGGCGTGGCGCCTTTTTCCAGGGTCAGGTGACGACGCATGTCGACGATGGCATCGACGTGCTCGATCATCATCGGGCATTCCTCGACGCAGGCCCGGCAGGTGGTGCAGGACCACAGCGTCTCGGCGTCCACCAGGCCATTGACGATCGGCTGATGAGGATTGCCGCCGTGTTCGCCCACGGGTTTGCCCGGGTATGGGCTGCCAGCGAACTTCGCATCGGTGCCACCGGCCAGGCCGACGACCATGTCCTGGATGAGTTTTTTCGGGTTCAGCGGCTGGCCCGCGGCAAACGCCGGGCAGGCCGCTTCACACTTGCCGCACTGCACGCAGGCGTCGAAGCCCAGCAGTTGGTTCCAGGTGAAATCCTTGGGTTTCTCCACGCCCAGCGGTGCCGCTGGGTCGTTCAGGTCCAACGGCTTGAGCCCGGTGGAACGACCGCCGCCAAAACGCTCGGCGCGGCGGTGCCAGGCCAGGTGCAAGGCACCGGCGAAGGCGTGCTTCATCGGCCCGCCCCAGGTCATGCCGAAGAACAGTTCCGAGACGCCCCACAGCACACCGACACCCAGGACCGCCGCCACCAGCCAACCGCCGAAGTTCTCCGGCAGGATCCCCGCCACCGGCAGGGTCACCAGGAAGAACGATGCCGAGAAGGCCAACAGGCTCTTCGGCAGGCGCATCCATGGGCCCTTGGACAAACGGGCCGGCGGATTGCGCCGACGCAGATAGACGAAGATCGCACCGACAAACATGACGGCCGTCATCAACAGCAAGGCGTAGCCGAGGAAGCGGTTATGCAGGCCAAACCCGTGGACCAGGATCGCCAGCACCACCGACGCTACCGCACCACCGGCCGTGGCCACGTGGGTGTTGGCAATGTATTTGTCCCGCGCCACCACATGGTGCAAGTCCACCATGTAGCGCTTGGGCATGGCGAAGAGGCCGCCGATCAGGTCGACCTTGGACGGTCGCCCCCGGCGCCACATATTCACCCGCCGCAAGGCGCCGAGGACCGCGAGGCCCAAAGCGGCGAACAGCAGGATAGGAAGAAGGGTGTTCAGCATAGGTGTTGCTCCCAAAGACGCAGGATCATGTGCGCGCCAGTGAGAGCGACGCACCTACTTGTGGCGAGGGAGCTTGCTCCCGCTGGAGCGCGAAGCACTCCCAAAACAGCCCCAGGCGTAAACCTGATGCTTCTCGACTGATGATTGGGGCTGCTTCGCAGCCCAGCGGGAGCAAGCTCCCTCGCCACAGGTAATGGTGGTAATCCGTTAGAAATCCTTGCACAACCGCAGGGCGTCGTAGATGGCGGCGTGGGTATTACGCTGGGCCACGCAGTCGCCAATGCGGAACAGCAGGTAGCCATCGCCGCTCTGCTCCAGGCACGGCTGAGGCTTGATCGCGAACAGGGCTTCGACGTCGATCTGGCCCTTGTTGCGCGAACCTTCCTTGAGCGCGTAGTAGATTTCTTCGTCCGGACGCACGCCGTTTTCCACCACCACCTGGTCCACCACGCGTTCTTCCTTGGCCCCGGTGTATTCGTTCTCCAGCACCGCCACCAGCTTGTCGCCTTCGCGGTAGACCTTCTCCAGCATCATGTCCCCGGTCATGATCACTTCCTTGGGGTACATGCTGCGGTAGTAGGTGGGGAACGAGGTCCCGCCAATGGCCACGCCCGGCTTGATGTCGTCGGTGACGATCTCCACCTGGCTGCCCTTGTCGGCGAGGAAGTCGGCCACCGACATGCCGGTGAACTCGCAAATGGTGTCGTAGACCAGCACGTTCTTGCCTGGCGCGACCTTACCGTCGAGCACGTCCCAACTGCTGACCACCAGCCCTTCGGCGGCGCCCCAGTGCTCGTTCTGCTCCAGGAACGGATGGCCGCCGACGGCCAGCACCACCACGTCCGGACGCAAGTCCATGATGGTTGCCGCATCCGCCGCCACGCCCAGGCGCAGGTCGACTTTCAACCGCGCCAGCTCCAGTTGGAACCAGCGGGTGATACCGGCGATCTGGTCCCGTTGCGGGGCTTTCGAAGCCGTGGTGATCTGCCCACCGATGAATTCTTTTTTCTCGAACAGGGTCACGTCGTGCCCACGTTCGGCGGCCACACGCGCCGCTTCCATCCCCGCTGGGCCGGCCCCCACTACGACCACCTTGCGTTTCGGCCCGGTGGACTTCTCGATGATGTGCGGCACGCCCATGTATTCACGGGACGTCGCGGCGTTCTGGATGCACAGCACGTCCAGGCCCTGGTACTGGCGGTCGATGCAGTAGTTGGCACCGACGCACTGCTTGATCTGGTCGATCTGGCCCATCTTGATCTTGGCGATCAGGTGCGGGTCGGCGATGTGGGCGCGGGTCATGCCGACCATGTCGACGTAACCGCCCTCCAGGATCCGCGTGGCCTGGTTCGGGTCCTTGATGTTCTGCGCATGCAGCACCGGGACCTTGACCACTTCCTTGATGCCAGCGGCCAGGTGCAGGAACGGCTCCGGTGGATAGCTCATGTTCGGGATGACGTTGGCCAGGGTGTTGTGGGTATCGCAACCCGAACCCACCACGCCGATGAAATCCAGCATGCCGGTATCGTCGTAGTACTTGGCGATCTGCTTCATGTCCTCGTGGGACAAGCCGTCCGGGTGGAATTCGTCACCGCAGATGCGCATGCCCACGCAGAAGTCGTCACCCACCTCGGCGCGTACGGCTTTCAGCACTTCCAGGCCGAACTTCATGCGGCCTTCGAAGCTGCCGCCCCATTCGTCGGTACGCTTGTTGACCCGCGGGCTCCAGAACTGGTCGATCATGTGCTGGTGCACGGCGGACAGTTCGACACCGTCCAGGCCACCGGCCTTGGCCCGGCGCGCCGCCTGGGCGTAGTTGCCGATCACCCGCCAGATTTCTTCCGGCTCGATGGTCTTGCAGGTGGCGCGGTGCACCGGCTCACGCACACCGGACGGCGACATCAGGGTCGGCCAGTTGAAACCGTCCCAGCGCGAGCGACGGCCCATGTGGGTAATCTGGATCATGATCTTGGCGCCATGCTTGTGCATGGCGTCAGCCAGGTTCTGGAAGTGCGGGATGATGCGGTCGGTGGACAGGTTCACCGAGCTCCACCATTCCTGCGGGCTGTCGATGGCAACCACCGACGAGCCACCGCAGATCGCCAGGCCGATGCCGCCCTTGGCCTTCTCTTCGTAATACTTCACGTACCGGTCGGTGGTCATGCCGCCGTCGGTGGCGTAGACCTCGGCGTGCGCGGTGCTGAGCACGCGGTTGCGGATGGTCAGCTTGCCGATCTGGATCGGCTGGAACATTGCTTCAAAAGCCATGGCGCGATCCTCGACTTACAACGGCTTGACGATGAACAGGCCGTCGTCGTGGCCTTCTTCGGAACCGCCGTAGACCTGCTCGGCCACGGTGCGGATCTTGCTGCCACGAGCGGCGAGGATCTGGTCCATGGCGCCGGCGAACCAGCCGGTGAACATGTAGTCGACCTTGCGCCCGACCTTGCCGTACACGTAGACGAACGCCGAGTGTTCGAGCTTGACGCTGGCGGTGCCTTTGTCGAGGTCGATGTCCTGGATCTTGAACAGGCCCCAGCCACGCTGGGACAGGCGCTTCATGTAGTGTTCGAACACCGCGACGCCTTCCAGGCCATGGCATTCGGCTTCTTTTTCACACCAGTGCCAGGCGGATTTGTAGCCGGCCTTGTAGAGAATCTCGGCGTAGGCGTCGGCGCCCAGGACTTCTTCGATACCCATGTGGTTGTTGACGAAGAAGTGACGCGGCACATAGAGCATCGGCAGGGCGTCGGAGGTCCAGACACCGGTTTCGCTGTCGACTTCGATAGGCAGTTGGGGGGCGATTTTGGCCATGAAAACTTGACTCCGGAAATGCGTGGTATTGCCTGCGGCGCACAAGGCCGCAGGTAAAGGATTCAGCGGTGCGGCGGCGGTTATTCGCCCCAGACGTCTTTGAGGACGTTGACCCAGTTCTCACCCATGATCTTGCGCACCACCCGCTCAGGGTGACCGCGCTTGAGCAGCGTCTCGGTGAGGTTCGGGAACTCGCCCACGGTACGGATGCCCAGGGGGTTGATGATCTTGCCGAAGCTGGTCAGACGACGGGCGTAGCCCTTGTCGTGGGTCAGCATCTCGAAGAACGCCTGGTCGTGGCCCTGGGTGAAGTCGGTGCCGATACCGATGGCGTCTTCACCGACGAGGTTCATGGTGTATTCGATGGCCTCGGCGTAGTCGTCGATGGTCGAATCGATGCCCTTGGCCAGGAACGGCGCGAACATGGTCACGCCGACAAAGCCACCGTGATCGGCAATGAACTTCAGTTCTTCATCGGACTTGTTGCGCGGGTGCTCTTTCAGGCCGGACGGCAGGCAGTGGGAATAGCAGACCGGCTTCTTCGACTCGAGGATGACCTCTTCGGAGGTCTTGGAACCAACGTGGGACAGGTCGCACATGATGCCGACCCGGTTCATCTCGGCGACGATCTCACGACCGAAGCCCGACAGGCCGCCGTCGCGCTCGTAGCAACCGGTGCCCACCAGGTTCTGGGTGTTGTAGCACATCTGCACCACACCGACGCCGAGCTGCTTGAAGATCTCGACGTAGCCGAGCTGGTCTTCGAAGGCATGGGCGTTCTGGAAGCCGAAGATGATGCCGGTCTTGCCCTGTTCCTTGGCGAGACGGATGTCGGCGGTGGTTTTCACCGGGATCACCAGATCGCTGTTTTCGCGGATCAGTTTCTGGCTGGCTGCGATGTTGTTGATGGTGGCCTGGAAGCCTTCCCATACCGACACGGTGCAGTTGGCTGCGGTCAGGCCGCCCTTGCGCATGTCTTCGAACAGTTCGCGGTTCCATTTGGCAATGATCAGCCCGTCGATAACGATGCTGTCGGCGTGCAATTCGGCTGGGCTCATCAGGCAGTCCCCTTTTATCGGATTTCATGCGCCGAATCGTCTGCCGGCGCTTTGGGGCCAGCATATGCCTGAGGGCCGTGGCGACCCGGTGCAAAAACGACAGGGGAATTGCCGAAAGCGTCAATCCACGACAATGGACTACAACAGGCCCATCCTGCCCGTCTGTTCTTTACCCGACGGTTGCGCCAGAATCCGCCGCATCACTGGTTTTCACTGGACTTGAGCGGCAACGCAATGAAATCACTCTTCCTGGCTTTGGCACTGATCAGCACCGTCGCACATGCGACCGAAGACACCGAACCCAACCCCTGCGACGAAGTTGAAAACGACGTCCAGACCCTGGCCTGCTCGGCCTACGGCAAGACCGCCGCTGAACAGTTGCTCAATGAAAACCTGCAAAGCCTCTTTGAGCGCCTGCAAACCCGCTACGCCAGCGACAAGGCGCAACTCAACGACATCACCGCCAAGGTCAAGACCGCCCAACAACTGTGGCTCAAACAACGCGACGCCGATTGCGCCATCGCCGCCTTCCCGGCCAAACCCGGCAGCGAAGCCTACAAGATCGCCGAAAACGACTGCATGGCCCAGGTGAGCGATGATCGGTCGGAGTTTTTGGAGTCGATTGGGCAGGATTGACCTCAGAGAGGTCGTTCCCGCCCCCGCCTCCTGTCAACTCTGACAGTAGGCGGATCACAAAGAGAATCCTAGGATGACGCCACGCTTGGCTTTGCGGGGATTCTCTTATGCACGCTCTTACCGCCCTGCCCTTCTACGGCGCGGCCATTTTCATTGCCATTGTGCTGGGCATCGAGGCCGGTCGCCGGATCGGCAACCGTCACCTGGCCCAAGACCCGGAGGGCGCCCGCCAAGGCATTGGTGCAATAGAAGGCGCGGTGTTCGGCCTGCTGGCACTCCTGATTGCCTTTACCTTCTCTGGCGCAGCCACACGCCTGGATCAACGGCGCGCGCTGATCGTTGCCGAAACCAATGCCATGGGCACCGCCTGGCTACGCCTGGACCTGCTACCGGCCAGCGAGCAACCGGCCGTGCGCCAGGCGTTCAAGGACTATGTCGACGCCCGCATCGAGTATTACCGCGACCTGCGCGAAGACGAACTCGACGAAGCCGCCCATGATCGCGCCAGTGACTTGCAACAGATCATCTGGAAACGCACGATCGCCGCTCTGCAGCAAATGCCCACTCCGACCCTGGGGGTCAGTGTGCTGCAGGCACAAAATGAAATGATCGATATCACCACCACCCGCGCCGTGGCCCATGAAACCCACCCACCGCTGGTCATCTACCTGATGTTGGTGACCATGGCCCTGATCAGCGCCCTGCTGATCGGCTATGGCATGGCCGGTGCAAAGCGGCGCAACTGGCTGCACAGCCTGGGTTACGCGGCGGTCATGGTCTGCGTGCTGTATGTGATCCTGGACTTCGAATACCCCCGCTTCGGCGTCATCCGAGTCGATTACTTCGACAAGATCATGCTCGATCTGCGCCAAAGCATGAACTGAGTGGGCCGCAGATGAAAAAATCAGAGCGGCGTTCCAGACCAAGATGGATAAACTGCAATTCCACACCTCCGGGCATCAAGGGTTCCAATGATCATTTGCGGCATCGAAATCAAAGGCAGCGAAGCGATCATCGCCATTGCCTCGCTGGAACAGCAGACACTGACCCACGTCGCCCTGAACACCAAGAAAATCACCCTGGACGACGATGACGAAGCCGCCAACGTCAAGGCGTTTGCCGCCCAGGTACGGACTTTCGTGGCTGAGCATGGCATCGAACGCATCGCCATCAAGAAGCGCAGCAAGAAAGGCGAGTTCGCCGGCGGACCGACCACGTTCAAGATCGAGGGGATATTCCAGTTGCTGGAAGGCTGCGAGGTGACGCTGCTGTCACCGCAGACCCTCAACGCGCAGCACAAGAAACATGACTTCGCCTTGCCGGCGACGCTGAACAAATATCAACATGAGGCATACAAGGCGGCGTGTTCGGCATTGATGAAGAAATAGAGCTTTTCCAGCCGAACACAATACCTGTGGCGAGGGAGCTTGCTCCCGCTCGGCTGCGCAGCAGTCGTAGACCGGTTTTGCAGGGTTTACCTGTTGCACCATGGCGCCTGGTTTGGGGCGGCTGCGCCACCCAGCGGGAGCAAGCTCCCTCGCCACAGAATGTATTCCCAGGTTCAATGTTGCTTGCGATACCCCTTCAACCAATCGGCAAACGCCTTGTCCTCCAGTGCATAACCACCACGGTTGGACTTCCACACCAGTTCCTTGTCACGCAGCGCATCAATACAGGATTGGATGGTCTGGGTACCGGGCACGACTTCGCTTCCCATAATCCTCAGCACCTTGCCCACCGCCTCCAGCGTTGAATCGGTGAAGGGCGCGAAGGGTTCGTTGTTTTGCGAGCGCTCGGCCATGACCTGAAGCACGGCGCGTTGCGGCACCGTCAGGGCGTTCCAGGCGCTCTCGAACTCGGTCCAGACGCCGGCGCGCAGCATTTCAGCGCTGTTGCGCAGCAAGTCACCCAACTGGCTCGCCTCACCCAGTTCCAGGGCAATTTCGCCGATGACGCTGCGCAACATCTCTGGACGGCGCCCAACCAACTCAAAAGCCTGGTCCAGATCATCGGCGTTGAACTGGTTGGTCTGGGCCAGGTGCGCGTTCAAATGAGCGGTATAGGCTTGGGTGAAGGCTTTGCCCAGCAACGGAAACGGCGTGATGCTGGACCCGTAGAACGGTTGGTTGCGGCTTAATACCAAGTGCGCGAGCTTGTCGCGATTGGAGCCGGTGAACACCAGCCGCAGGCCGCTGGCATCCCCCTCACGTCCCTGGTTGAGCTGGTCGCGGGCAGCCTTGAGGCCGAACATCGCGTTGACCCCGGCCTCGGTGGTCAAGGCATGCTGGGCTTCGTCGATCACCAGCACCACGGTTTTACCCGCGGCACGGTGCAACAGCTCCAGCGCCTGGGTCAGCGTCGCCCCTTCGGGCAGTTGCGGCTGGCTGAAATCCCAGGACAACGTGCGCAAGAAGCTGAGTTTGTCGATGCCCATGGATTTGGCGAGCTTGCGGATGCCCTTTTCATAAGGCACCAGTGCCCCGGCGATGGCCGAGGCGATCAGGTCGGCAGGGTCCTTCTCCTTGTTGGCCCAAAGGTCGACGTAGACCGCGAGCCAACCTCGCGTCTCGCATTCGGGAATCAGGTCTTCGCGCAGGAACGTACTTTTTCCGGTACGCCTTGGCGCGGCCAGGAACAGGCCTGAGGTGTAATCCTGGATCCCGGCGCCGGCCAGCCCATCGACAATATTGCGGGCCAGATCGGGGCGCCGGAAGACAAAACCGGGGTGCTTGGACATGGTTTTATACTCAATTATGGCGACAGGTATAATTTATAGTCGCGAGTATAATTGAGTATAAAAGCCTGTCAAACCAGCTCCCGACCATCCCCCTGCCGTCGCCGATCCTCCCGCGGGCATCGCTCGAACCGTGCCCGATAGCTGCGGGTGAAGTACGACGGCGACTCAAAGCCGCAGGCGATGCTCACTTCCAACACACTCATGTCGGTCTGGCGCAGCAACTGCCGGGCCTTCTCCAGGCGCAGCCCCAGGTAGAAGTTGCTCGGGGTGTCGTTCAGGTGCAGGCGGAACAGGCGTTCGAGTTGGCGCCGGGTGACGCCGATGGATTCGGCCAGTGCCAAGGTGCTCAGGGGCGGTTCGCTGTGGGTTTCCATCTCGCCAATGACGTGCACCAGCTTCTTGTTGCGAATGCCATAGCGGTTGGCGATTTCCATGCGCTGGTGATCTTTGCGCGGACGGATGCGGCCGAGCACGAACTGCTCGCTGACCTGGATCGCCAGTTCCGAACCGTGGGCCTGGCCGATCAGGTCCAGCATCAGGTCGATGGAAGCCGTGCCGCCCGCGCAAGTAATGCGGCGACGGTCGATCTCGAACAGTTCCTGGGTCACGCTGAGTTGCGGATAAGACTCCTTGAACGCCTCGATCGCTTCCCAATGCAAGGTCACGCGGTGCCCTTCCAATAGCCCCGCCTCGGCCAACACCACGCTGCCGGTGTCGATGCCGCCCAGGGTCACACCTTCGTTGTCCAGCCGATGCAGCCAGCGCTCCAGCGTCGGGGTGGCGAATTTGAGCGGTTCGAACCCGGCCACCACCCAGAGGGTCGCGCCCTTCTTCAGCGGCTCCAGTGCGGCATCGGCGTTGACCGACATGCCATTGCTCGCCAGCACCGGCCCGCCATCGACACTCAGCACATGCCAGCGGTACAGCTCGCCACGAAACCGATTGGCGACCCGCAACGGCTCGATGGCCGAAATGAAACCGATAGCCGAAAAACCCGGCATCAACAAAAAGTAGAAATCCTGGGACATGGAGCGCACTCGGTTGGCGGGTAGCGTGCGGACCTTGATACGCCAGTTGCAAGGCCCATTCAAGAGTCGCTGCAGTGCAAGAGCACGTCGCCGCTGTGCGTTTTGCCAGGCGCCGGGCTGCGTAACTTGGCATCACCGGTGCGCAGATGCCGGAACCCATAACAATAAGCTGCCGAGGAACCCGACATGAAACGACTGATCAGCTCCTGTGTACTTGCACTTTGCGGCACCACTTTCCTCAATGGCGCCGCCATGGCTGCCGAGCCCGCCGCGTGCCAGAACGTGCGCCTGGGCGTGGTCAACTGGACCGATGTCATCGCCACCAGCGCCCTGACCCAAGTGATGCTCGACGGCCTCGGCTACAAGACCAAGCAAACCAGCGCCTCCCAGCAAATCATCTTCGCTGGCATCCGCGACCAGCGCCTGGACTTGTTCCTGGGTTACTGGAACCCGCTGATGACCCAGACCATCACCCCGTTCGTCGAGGCCAAGCAGGTCAAAGTGCTAGAGCAGCCTAGCCTCAAGGACGCCCGCGCCACCCTGGCGGTACCGACCTACCTGGCCGACAAGGGCCTGAAAACCTTCGCCGACATCGCCAAATTCGAAAAAGAACTGGGCGGCAAGATCTACGGCATCGAGCCGGGCTCCGGCGCCAATACCCAGATCAAGGCGATGATCGCCAAGAACCAGTTCGGCCTGGGCAAATTCCAACTGGTCGAGTCCAGCGAAGCCGGCATGCTCGCCGCCGTGGACCGCGCCGTGCGGCGCAAGGAAGCCGTGGTGTTCTTCGGCTGGGCGCCGCACCCGATGAACGTCAACGTGCAAATGACCTACCTCACCGGCAGCGACGACGCCCTCGGCCCGAACGAAGGCATGGCCACCGTGTGGACCGTCACCGCGCCGGACTACGCCCAACAATGCCCGAACGTCGGTCGCCTGCTGAGCAACCTGACGTTCAGCGCCGAAGATGAAAGCCGGATGATGCAGCCATTGCTCGATCACAAGGACCCGCTCGAATCGGCCCGGCAATGGCTCAAGGATCATCCGCAAGACAAGCAGCGTTGGCTCGAAGGCGTCACCACCTTCGACGGCAAGCCCGCCGCCGACAACCTGAAACTGACCAGTAACTGAACAACCGCTATCCATCTGCGCAGCACCAAAGGGCTGCGCAGTGACTTACCACGCCTGAAGGAATCCGCACCATGAACCACGACGTCATCATCACCTGCGCACTCACCGGTGCTGGCGACACGACCGCCAAGAGCCCGCACGTCCCGGTCACCCCGAAACAGATCGCCGCCGCCGCCGTCGAGGCCGCAAAGGCCGGGGCCACGGTGGTTCACTGCCACGTTCGCGACCCTCAGACCGGCAAGTTCAGCCGTGACGTGGCGCTGTACCGCGAAGTGATGGAGCGCATCCGTGAAGCGGACGTGGACATCATCGTCAACCTCACCGCCGGCATGGGCGGCGACCTGGAGATCGGTGCGGGCGAACAGCCAATGGAATTCGGCCCCAACACCGACCTGGTGGGCCCGCTGACCCGCCTGGCTCATGTCGAAGAGTTGTTGCCAGAAATCTGCACGCTGGATTGCGGCACCCTGAACTTCGGCGACGGCGACACCATTTACGTCTCCACTCCGGCGCAACTGCGGGCCGGCGCCAAGCGCATCACCGAACTGGGGGTCAAGGCCGAGCTGGAGATCTTCGACACCGGTCACCTGTGGTTCGCCAAGCAACTGATCAAGGAAGGCCTGCTGGACAACCCACTGTTCCAACTCTGCCTGGGTATCCCGTGGGGCGCACCGGCCGACACCACCACCATGAAAGCCATGGTCGACAACCTGCCGGCGGACGCGGTGTGGGCGGGTTTCGGCATCGGCCGCATGCAAATGCCGATGGCCGCCCAGGCCGTGCTGCTGGGAGGCAACGTGCGGGTCGGGCTGGAAGACAACCTCTGGCTGGACAAAGGCGTACTCGCGACCAACGGTCAGTTGGTGGAGCGGGCCGGCGAAATCCTCAGCCGCCTCGGCGCCCGCGTGCTCACCCCGGCTGAAGGTCGCAAGAAAATGGGGCTGACCCAGCGCGGCTGAACCGAACGTACACATTGGATCTGCAGTGACTGCAGGTCTCAAGACCACCAAGATCAAATGTGGGAGCGAGCTTGCTCGCGATAGCGGCGGTACATCCAGGGCATCTGCTGCACCTGGAATCCGTCATCGCGAGCAAGCTCGCTCCCACAGGGAATCGGCGAATCATTAGGAAAACACCATGAGCTTTATCACCGACATCAAGACCTTCGCCGCCCTGGGCAGTGGTGTAATCGGCAGCGGCTGGGTCAGCAGGGCCCTGGCCCATGGCCTGGACGTCGTCGCCTGGGACCCGGCGCCGGGTGCCGAGGCGGCATTGCGCAAACGCGTCGCCAACGCTTGGGGCGCGCTGGAAAAACAGGGCCTGGCCCCTGGCGCCTCGCAGGATCGGCTGCGCTTTGTCGCGACCATCGAAGAATGTGTGCGCGACGCCGATTTCATCCAGGAAAGCGCCCCCGAGCGCCTGGAATTGAAGCTCGAATTGCACGGCCAGATCAGTGCCGCTGCCAAGCCGAACGCGCTGATCGGTTCCAGTACCTCGGGGCTGCTGCCGAGCGAATTCTACGAAGGCGCCACCCATCCGGAGCGCTGCGTGGTCGGGCACCCGTTCAACCCGGTCTATCTGTTGCCGCTGGTGGAAGTGGTCGGCGGCAAAAACACCGCGCCCGAAGCCGTACAGGCGGCGATGCAGGTGTACGAATCCCTTGGCATGCGGCCGCTGCACGTGCGCAAGGAAGTGCCAGGTTTCATTGCCGACCGCCTGCTCGAAGCGCTGTGGCGCGAAGCCCTGCACCTGGTCAACGACGGGGTGGCGACCACGGGGGAAATCGACGATGCGATCCGCTTTGGCGCCGGCTTGCGCTGGTCGTTCATGGGCACGTTCCTGACCTACACCCTGGCCGGCGGCGATGCCGGGATGCGGCACTTCATGGCCCAGTTCGGCCCGGCGCTGCAACTGCCGTGGACCTACCTGCCAGCGCCAGAGCTGACCGAAAAACTGATCGACGATGTGGTGGACGGCACGAGCGCGCAATTGGGCAGCCATAGCATCTCGGCCCTGGAGCGCTATCGTGACGATTGTCTGCTGGCTGTGCTGGAGGCGGTGAAGGCCACCAAGGCCAAGCATGGCATGGCGTTCAGCGAATAACCCCCCCCTGTGGCGAGGGAGCTTGCTCCCGCTGGACTGCGAAGCAGTCCCAAAACCGGCAAATGCGGTGTATCAGTCAAATCGTATTCGCTGGTTTTACGACCGCTTCGCGGCCGAGCGGGAGCAAGCTCCCTCGCCACAAGGGTGTACACCAGCGACTATTTGTGGAGTTCCAGCATGCCCACCCTAACCACCTATCAAACCCGCATCCTCCCCGAATGGGTCGATTACAACGGCCACCTGCGCGATGCCTTCTACCTGCTGATCTTCAGCTACGCCACCGACGCGCTGATGGACCGGCTCGGCATGGACAGCCAGAACCGCGAAGCCAGCGGCCACTCGTTGTTCACCCTCGAACTGCACCTGAACTACCTGCACGAAGTGAAGCTCGACGCCCAGGTCGAGGTACACACGCACATCATCGGCCACGACGCCAAACGCCTGCACCTCTACCACAGCCTGCATCTGGTCGGCGGTGATAAAGAGTTGGCCGGCAATGAACAGATGCTACTGCACGTCGACCTGGCCGGCCCGCGCTCCGCGCCTTTCACCGAACAGACCCTGGGCCGGCTCGGCGCCCTGCTCGACGAACAATCCGACCTGCCGCCGCCGCTGTACATCGGCCGGATCATCGCCCTGCCTCTCCCCCGATAAGCCGCGAACAGGAGATCGCCATGAACACCGCCGCCGCCTTTGCCGACTTTCGCCATTACCCCTTGATCTTCCCATTGACCGCCGTCACACCGTTGGCCGACCGGATCCAAGTGATGTGGGCCGATGGCCGGGCCAGCCCCTTTCATCACCCGTGGCTGCGGGACAACTGCCCTTGCCCTCAATGCGTCTACAGCGTCACCCGCGAGCAGGTGCTGGAAATCATCGACGTCCCTGAAGACATTGCCCCCGGCGCAACCTACCTCGACGACGAAGGCTGCCTGTGCGTGAACTGGCAGGACGGTCACCAGAGCCGTTTCGACCCGGGCTGGTTGCGCGCCCACGCCTACGATGATCAGTCCCGGGCCGAGCGCCTGGCGAACAAGCCTCGGCGCCAACTGTGGCGGCATGACCTGCAATTGCCAGTGTTCGACTACCCGGCACTGATGGACGATGCCCATGCGTTGTTGCAATGGTTGCTGGCGGTGCGCGACATCGGCCTGACCCAGGTGCGCGGCGTACCCACCGAACCCGGCTCGCTGACACGGATTGCCCAGCGCATTTCCTTTATTCGCGAGAGCAACTTCGGTGTGCTGTTCAATGTGCAGTCCAAAGCCGATGCCGACAGCAACGCCTACACCGCTTTCAACCTGCCATTGCACAGTGATTTGCCGACCCGGGAATTACAGCCGGGGCTGCAATTCTTGCATTGCCTGGTGAATGACGCCGACGGTGGCGAGAGCATTTTTGTCGACGGGTTTGCCATTGCTGAAGCACTGCGCCAGGAAGACCCCGAGGCCTTCGACGCGCTGTGCCGGATCCCGGTGGAGTTTCGCAACAAGGACCGTCGCAGCGACTACCGCTGCCTGGCGCCAATCATCGCGCTGGACGCCCTCGGCCAGGTTTCGGAAATCCGCATGGCGAACTTCCTGCGCGGGCCGTTCGACACCACGGTCGAGCAGATGCCCAAGCTTTACCGCGCCTACCGCCGCTTCATTGCCCTGACCCGCGAGCCACAATTTCGCCTGGTACAGCGTCTCGAACCAGGCCAGCTCTGGTGCTTCGACAACCGCCGCACCCTCCACGCCCGCAATGCCTTCGACCCGGCCTCCGGGGCCCGGCATTTCCAGGGATGCTATGTGGATCGGGATGAGTTGTTGTCGCGGATTCTGGTGTTGCAGCGCTAGGCCGCGTCATCGTTCATCGCCAGACACCCAAGCTTTCCCTGATTCACAGGCAAAAAAATCCCCGATCAAGCCGTGACAGGATCGGGGCAGGTTGCGTTACTGGAGGAGCTGTCGCGCGAGGGTGACCAGACCATCGTGATTCAGCTTGAGGTCAGTGTGCCCAGTCCAGCTCCGTGCAAGTTAGCCGAAAACGACGCCTCCATAGTCATTCATGACATTGCGACCATTTGCCCTTGCCGCCGCTTCGGGTGGCTACCAGAATCGAGACACGACCCCAATCCCTGAACAAGGAAAAGCGTCATGATGTACGCCGATTTGATCGACCAGGAAGACCTGCTGGGCCATCTCAAGGCCCTGGGCCTGCAAATACCCAGCGGCTCCACCGCCGAGCAGGCGTGCGAGTGCGCCGTGCGGGGGCTGGACACCGTCCGGGCCAATGATTTGCGGCGGATGGTCAAGGAGATGTACACCAGCAGCGCCACTATCCTGCCGGCCGTGCGCCAGGCGATTGATAAGCAGCTGTTGCCGGCGTTGATGCAATACCAGCAGAACCATAGCGCCTGACCCTGTGGCGAGGGAGCTTGCTCCCGCTCGGCCGCAAAGCGGTCGTAAAACCAGCGAATGCCATTTGACTGATACACCGCATAGGCCGGTTTTGGGACTGCTTCGCAGTCCAGCGGGAGCAAGCTCCCTCGCCACAGAAAGCTGCTAGAGCCTCACACTGGCAAACGTCGACTCATTACGTGCCTGGCTCAGCGCCGACAGCGGGCCGGACAATGGCGACAGCACCAACGCCTGCGGCAACGGCATCATCGCCACCTGCTGCGTGGTGTTGGAACCGACGCGTTCGTCACGCGGCGGAATGCCGAAGTATTCGCGGTAGCACTTGGAGAAGTGCGGGGTGGAGACGAAGCCGCACACCGAGGCCACTTCGATGATCGACATCGGCGTCTGCTTGAGCAGTTGCCGTGCACGAATCAACCGCAGCTTGAGGTAATAGCGCGACGGCGAGCAGTGCAGGTATTTCTGGAACAACCGCTCCAGCTGACGCCGGGACACGGCGACGTACACCGCCAGTTCATCCAGGTCGATCGGCTCTTCGAGGTTGGCTTCCATCAGCGCAACGATTTCCTGCAACTTTGGCTGGTTGGTGCCGAGCATGTGCTTGAGCGGCACACGCTGGTGATCCTGTTCGTTGCGGATACGCTCGTAGACGAACATTTCCGAGATCGCTGCCGACAGTTCACGGCCATGATCACGGCTGATCAGGTGCAGCATCATGTCCAACGGCGCGGTGCCGCCGGAGCTGGTGAAGCGGTTACGGTCGAGGGTGAACAAGCGGGTACTCATCGATACCCGTGGGAAAGCTTCCTGCATTGCCGCCAGGCATTCCCAGTGCACGCTGCAATCGAAGCCGTCCAGCAGACCGGCGCAGGCCAGGGCCCAACTGCCGGTACAAACCGCGCCGAGGCGACGGGATTGGCGGGCCTGGCTCTGCAGCCACGACACGTGTTCGCGGGTCACGGTACGCTGGATGCCGATGCCGCCACAGACGATGACAGTATCCAGGGCCGGCGCCTTGTGCATCGAGGCGTCGGGGGTGATCTGCAAGCCGTCGCTGGCCCAGACCTGGCCACCATCGACTGTGAGGGTCGTCCAGCGATATAGCTCGCGACCGGACAGTTGGTTGGCCATGCGTAGCGGTTCTACCGCGGACGCCAGGGAAATCAGCGTGAAATTGTCCAGCAGCAAAAAGCCGATGGATTGAGGCGCACGGTTCTGGGGTTGGGCCCCGGAGTTGGACGTCGTCATCGCGGTATCTCCTCACACAAAGCGGGTGATGGCCTCAGGCGGAGGCTCTTTTTATTGGGTTATTTGCCATTGCTCTCCACGAGGGAGACGGGCTTTACAGTGTTACAGCAATTGTCATGCCTAAATTGAATACGCGTTCAATAAATCCTGAAAACGACATCGCGACCTGTCTATTCAAGGTGTATTTCGAGGGACGGTTATCAGGACTTTGGCGGGTGTCAGGGCCCCGTCACGCGGCACCGTGAGCAGATCGGTAGCACTTGTGGGAACTGGGCTGCGGGGCTTGCGCAACAGGTATCACCACAAGTGCGGCGACGGACGGTCGCGTGGCACCCGACGGTGGGGCCGACCGTTCGTCTCTTGTCTGTTTGCGACGCGCTAAAAGGTGGCGTGTTTCGAGGTGGGTGTGCATTTTACGAGCGGTTTTAGTTCTTTGTGGCGAGTGGATTTGTGGCGAGGGGATTTATCCCCGCTGGGCTGCGCAGCAGCCCTCGACTCATACACATCTGTAAAACCATAGGGGGCCGCTTCGCAGCCCAACGGGGATAAATCCCCTCGCCACAGGTGCTGGCCTAAAGAGGGCAGTGGGAGCTTTGGATCAGCACTCCACCGCACTGACCGCCAAGCCGCCGCGCGAGGTCTCTTTGTATTTGTCATGCATGTCGGCACCGGTATCACGCATGGTGCGGATCACCCGGTCCAGGGAGATGAAGTGCTGGCCGTCACCCCGCAGCGCCATTTGCGCGGCATTGATGGCTTTCACCGCGGCAATCGCGTTGCGCTCGATGCACGGCACCTGCACCAGGCCGCCCACCGGATCGCAGGTCAGGCCGAGGTTGTGTTCCAGGCCGATTTCCGCCGCGTTGCACAGTTGCTCCGGCGTGGCCCCGAGGATCTCCGCCAGGCCTGCCGCCGCCATGGCGCAGGCCGATCCCACTTCACCTTGGCAACCGACTTCGGCGCCAGAAATCGATGCGTTCTTCTTGCACAGGATCCCGACGGCCGCCGCACCGAGGAAATAATCCACGACGTTGGCGTCGGTGACCGCTTCGCTGAACTTCATGAAGTAATGCAGCACCGCCGGAATGATCCCCGCCGCGCCATTGGTCGGCGCCGTGACCATGCGTCCGCCGGCGGCGTTCTCCTCGTTGACCGCCAAGGCGAACAGGTTGACCCACTCCATGGCGCTGAGGGTCGAGCCGATGACATTGGGTTTGTTCAGCTCTTGCAGGCTGCGATGCAACTTGGCCGCCCGCCGACGCACATTCAAACCGCCTGGCAGGATGCCTTCGTGCTTGAGGCCCTGCTCGACGCAATCCTGCATGGCCCGCCACAGTTTCATCAGGCCACTGCGGATCTCTTCTTCGGACCGCCAGACCTTTTCGTTGGCCAGCATCAACTCGGCTACTCGCAAGTTGTGGGTACGGCACAGCTCAAGCAATTCTTCGGCGCTGGAGAAATCGTAAGGCAGCTCAGTGCTGTCCAGATCCACCACGCCACTGGAGGCCTGGGCCTGATCGACGACAAAGCCACCGCCGACCGAGTAATAAGTGTCACGGTGCAGCTCGCCGTCGGCGCCCTCGGCCACCAGCGTCATCGCATTGGGATGGAACGGCAGGTTCTCGTCGATCAGGCGCATGTCCCGGGACCATACGAACGGCACCGGCAGGCGACCGTCGAGCAGCAGGGTCTGGGTTTCACGCAGCAGCTCGATACGCGGGCCGATCTGCGACGGGTCGATTGCGTCCGGCCACTCCCCCATCAGGCCCATGATCACGGCGTTGTCGCTGCCGTGGCCAATGCCGGTGGCCGACAGCGAACCGAACAATTGCACCTCGACCCGGCGCACATCATTGAGCAGGGCCTTTGCCTTCAGCGCTTCAACGAACAGCGCCGCGGCACGCATGGGGCCCACGGTGTGGGAACTGGACGGGCCGATACCGATTTTGAACAAGTCGAAAACGCTGATTGCCATTGCCGAAAACCTCCAGAACAGGCACATCCGGGCGCAGAAGCGTCCGGTGACGGAGCTGCTACGCTCAACGCCGGGATGGCCGCATCATCCGGTTTTTGCCTTGGGGTCCGACGTCTGACACCGACGCAATCATGCCCAGCAACGCCGTCCCGTCCTGGCCCCGGTTTTGCGCCGTTTTTCTGCGTATCAGAGGCCCGCCAGGGGCGGAAAAAATCTGTAAACGACGTCACCGACACTGGATGCGACCCTCCCTGTACTGGATACGACCCACCCTGTAGGCGTCAGATTTGCACTGGTACATGATCGGTTACGGCTCGTTTGCAAGGCCGCGTGTCAGAGAGTGCCCACGCGCCACCAACCGCAACATCCAATAAGCGCGGTTGTCCTGACCGGACACCGCCGATAAAACACCAGGAGTCCACCCATGAAAGGTTCCACATCGTTGTTGTTGGCCGCCATGCTGAGTCTTCCGATGCTGGCCAACGCTGCTGAACCCGAACAGTGCAGCACCGTCAATTTCTCCGATGTCGGCTGGACCGACATCACCGTGACCACCGCTACCACCAGCGTGGTGCTCGACGCCCTCGGCTACAAGACCAAGACCACCATGATTTCCGTGCCGGTGACCTACAAGTCCCTGGCCGATGGCAAGAACATGGATGTATTCCTCGGCAACTGGATGCCGACCATGGAAAACGACATCAAGGCCTACCGCGAAGCCGGCACCGTGGAAACCGTGCGCACCAACCTCAAGGGCGCCAAGTACACCCTCGCCGTGCCTCAGGCTTTGTATGACAAAGGCCTGCACGACTTCGCCGATATCCCCAAATTCAAGAAAGAGCTGGACGGCAAGATCTACGGCATCGAACCCGGCAACGACGGCAACCGCCTGATCCAGAGCATGATCGAAAAGAACGCCTTCGGCCTGAAGGACGCAGGCTTCAAAGTCGTCGAGTCGAGTGAAGCGGGCATGCTCTCGCAGGTCGACCGTGCCGCCAAGCGTGGCACCGACGTGGTGTTCCTCGGCTGGGCACCACATCCGATGAACACCCGTTTCAAGATCCAGTACCTGACCGGCGGCGACGACTTCTTCGGCCCCGACTTCGGTGCCGCTACCGTGGCGACCAACACCCGCAAGGGCTACAGCCAGGAATGCAGCAACGTTGGCCAACTGTTGAAAAACCTGGAGTTCACCGTCGACATGGAAAGCCAGCTGATGGGCAACGTGCTCGATGACAAGATGAAACCTGAGGCCGCCGCCAAGGCTTGGCTGAAGAAAAACCCACAGGTACTCGATACCTGGCTCGCTGGCGTGACCACCATTGACGGTAAACCTGGCCTGGAAGCCGTGAAAGCCAAACTTGCGCAATAACTGCTGATGTTATGCCGGGCGAGTTCGCTCGCCCGGGCTGTTTATTCCCTTGCATGCGGACGTTCACTACCATGCTTATTGATCAGAAAATACCTTTGGGCCAGTACATCGCGGGCTTTGTCGAATGGTTGACGCAAAACGGCGCCAACACATTCGACGCAATCGCGCTGTTCCTGGAAACGATGATTCACGGCGTGACGTTCGCGCTGACCTGGTTCAACCCCCTGGCCCTGATCGGCCTCATTGCGCTATTGGCGCACTTCATCCAGCGCAAATGGGGCCTGACCGTATTCGTCATCGCGTCCTTCCTGCTGATCCTCAACCTGGGTTACTGGCAAGAAACCATGGAAACCCTCGCCCAGGTGCTGTTCGCGACCCTGGTTTGCGTACTGATCGGCGTGCCGCTGGGCATTGTTGCCGCGCACAAGCCGATGTTCTACACAATGATGCGTCCGGTGCTCGATCTGATGCAGACCGTACCGACCTTCGTTTACCTCATTCCTACCCTGACCCTCTTCGGGCTGGGTGTGGTCCCAGGCTTGATCTCCACGGTGGTGTTCGCGATTGCCGCGCCCATCCGCCTGACCTACCTGGGCATCCGCGACGTACCGGACGAACTGATGGACGCCGGCAAAGCCTTCGGCTGCTCCCGTCGCCAGCTCCTGTCGCGCATTGAACTGCCCCATGCGATGCCCAGCATCGCGGCCGGTATCACCCAGTGCATCATGCTGTCGTTGTCGATGGTGGTGATCGCCGCACTGGTGGGCGCCGATGGCCTGGGCAAACCCGTGGTCAACGCACTGAACACCGCCGATATCGCCCTGGGCTTCGAAGCCGGCCTGGCGATCGTATTGCTGGCGATCATGCTCGACCGAATCTGCAAACAACCCGACGCTAAAGTAGGGGGTGACGCATGAGCATCATTCGTTTCGAAGACGTCGATGTTATTTTCTCCAACCGCCCCAAGGCCGCGCTGGACCTGCTGGACAAGGGCCTATCGCGACCCGAGATCCTGCAGCAGACCGGCCTGATCGTCGGTGTGGAAAAAGCCAGCCTGTCCATCGAGAAGGGTGAGATCTGCGTCCTGATGGGCCTTTCCGGCTCCGGTAAATCCAGCCTGCTGCGCTGCATCAATGGCTTGAACACGGTCAGTCGTGGCAAGTTGTTCGTCGAGCATGAAGGGCGGCAGATCGACATCGCTTCCTGCTCCCCTGCCGAACTGAAGATGATGCGCACCAAGCGCATCGCCATGGTGTTCCAGAAGTTCGCCCTGATGCCTTGGCTGACCGTGCGCGAGAACATCAGCTTCGGGCTGGAAATGCAGGGCCGTCCCGAGAAGGAACGGCGCAAGCTGGTGGATGAGAAGCTGGAGCTGGTGGGCCTGACCCAGTGGCGCAACAAGAAACCCGACGAGCTGTCCGGCGGTATGCAGCAACGGGTCGGCCTGGCCCGCGCCCTGGCGATGGACGCCGACATCCTGCTGATGGACGAACCGTTTTCGGCCCTCGACCCGCTGATCCGCCAGGGTTTGCAGGACGAACTGTTGGAACTGCAACGCAAACTGCAAAAGACCATCGTGTTCGTCAGCCATGACCTGGACGAAGCCCTGAAGCTGGGTACGCGGATCGCCATCATGAAAGACGGCAAGATCATCCAGTACAGCAAGCCGGAAGAGATCGTGCTCAACCCGGCGGACGACTATGTGCGCACCTTCGTCGCCCACACCAACCCACTCAACGTCCTGTGCGGTCGCAGCCTGATGCGCACCCTGGACAACTGCAAGCGCATCAACGGTTCGGTGTGCCTGGACCCGGGCGGCGACTCCTGGCTCGACCTGGCCGAAGGCAACACCATCAAGGGCGCCCGTCAGAATGGCGCGGCGCTGGACCTGCAGAACTGGGTACCGGGCCAAGCCGTCGAAGACCTGGGCCGGCGTCCGACCCTGGTTGATTCCAACATCGGCATGCGCGACGCGCTGCAGATCCGCTACCAGACCGGCAACAAACTGGTGCTCCACGATAACCAGCAAGTCGTCGGCATCCTGGGCGACAGCGAGCTGTACCACGCACTGCTGGGCAAGAACCTGGGCTAAGCCTGCACACGAAAACGCCGCGAGATGATCGCGGCGTTTTCGTTTGTGCATTTGCTGACTACTGACTACTGACTAGCTTGGCCTGAAATACAGTTGTGGCGAGGGGATTTATCCCCGCTGGGCTGCGAAGCAGCCCCAAAAGCCAGGTGTCTCGGTGTGTCAGACAACATGAGGTCGCCGCTTTTTGGGCTGCTGTGCAGCCCAACGGGGATAAATCCCCTCGCCACAACAGTATTCCAGCTATCAATGGGCGTTAGGCCTCCACACCAGCCGACGAGTGTTATAAAGACATCCCGAAAAAGTCCTCGCCCCGCACGGCGGGTTTCCCATGTGCCTTCAAGCGCCCTTTACACATGGAAATCCCGACAGACAGCGATGACTTGTCATAGAACCTGTTTTTTGTTGATTGAACGTTCAATCAAAACAAAATAGACTGGCTTTCATTCCGGCAGACGACTCTCGCCCGCCGGATGGCCTAAGGAGATGTGCTAGATGCCCAAGGTCGGTATGCAACCCATCCGCCGCCAACAACTGATCGAAGCCACGCTGCAAGCGGTCGATCAAGTCGGCATGGGGGACGCCAGCATTGCGTTGATCGCTCGTTTGGCCGGTGTCTCCAACGGCATCATCAGTCACTACTTTCAGGACAAGAATGGCCTGATCGCGGCCACGGCCCAGTACCTGATGACTGTCCTGAGCGAGAACGTCACCGCGCGCCGCCAGGCGCTGGAGGACACAAGCCCCCGGGCTCACCTGAAGGTGATCATCGAAGGCAACTTCGACGCCAGCCAGGTCAACGGCCCGGCAATGAAAACCTGGCTGGCCTTCTGGGCCACCAGCATGCACCACCCGTCTTTGCACAGGTTGCAGCGGATCAACGATCACCGCCTGTATTCCAACCTGTGTAGCCAGTTCCGCCGCGTGTTGCCCGTCGATCAGGCGCGCAGCGCAGCAAGGGGCCTGGCCGCGTTGATTGACGGTTTGTGGCTGCGCGGAGCGCTGTCGGGAGACGCGTTCGATACCGCCCAGGCGCACCGGATCGCTTACGAATACATGGATTTCCAACTGACCAAAGCAGGGGCACCAGAGCACACAGAACCGCTCGACTCCTGAACCGCCGCCGAACCGCGTAGTCAGCTATAAACGACACGCTCCGGTGGCCAGCCAACCACTTATGCACTTGCGAGGACTTTATGGCCCGTTTCGAACTGCAAAAACTCTACATCGATGGCGCGTACAGCGATGCCAGCGGCGACGCCACTTTCGAAGCCATCAACCCTGCCAACGGTGAGGTCCTTGCCCAAGTGCAGCGTGCGACTTTCGAGGACGTCGAGCGCGCCGTGGTCAGCGCCGAAAAGGGCCAGAAAGTCTGGGCCGCCATGACCGCCATGCAGCGTTCGCGCATCCTGCGTCGCGCGGTGGACATCCTGCGCGAGCGCAACGATGAGCTGGCCGCCCTGGAAACCCTGGACACCGGCAAGGCCTACTCCGAGACCCGCTATGTCGACATCGTCACCGGTGCCGATGTGCTGGAATACTACGCCGGCCTGGTGCCCGCTATCGAAGGCGAGCAGATCCCGTTGCGCGACACGTCTTTCGTCTACACCCGTCGCGAACCCCTGGGCGTAGTGGCTGGTATCGGCGCGTGGAACTACCCGATCCAGATCGCCCTGTGGAAATCCGCACCGGCCCTGGCAGCCGGTAACGCGATGATCTTCAAGCCGAGCGAAGTCACCTCGCTGACCACCTTGAAACTGGCCGAGATCTATACCGAAGCCGGCGTTCCGCCAGGCGTCTTCAATGTCCTGACCGGCAGCGGCCGTGAAGTCGGCACCTGGCTGACCGAGCACCCGCGCATCGAGAAAGTCTCCTTCACCGGCGGCACCGACACTGGCAAGAAAGTCATGGCCAGCGCCTCGAGTTCTTCGCTCAAGGACGTGACCATGGAACTGGGCGGCAAGTCGCCGTTGATCATCTTCGACGACGCCGACCTGGATCGCGCCGCCGACACCGCGATGATGGCCAACTTCTACAGTTCCGGCCAGGTCTGCACCAACGGCACCCGCGTGTTCGTGCCGAGCCATCTCAAGGCCGCCTTCGAAGCCAAGATCGCCGAGCGCGTGGCGCGCATCCGCATCGGTAATCCAGAGGACGAAAACACCAACTTCGGCCCGCTGGTGAGCTTCGCCCACATGGAAAGCGTGCTGGGCTACATCGAGAAAGGCAAAGCCGAAGGCGCGCGCCTGCTGTGCGGTGGTAGTCGCCTGACCGACGGTGAATTGGCCAAGGGCGCTTTCGTCGCCCCGACCGTGTTCACCGATTGCACCGACGAGATGACCATCGTGCGTGAAGAAATCTTCGGCCCGGTGATGAGCATCCTCACTTATGAAACCGAAGAAGAAGTGATCCGCCGCGCCAACGACACCGACTTCGGCCTGGCCGCCGGCGTCGTCACCCGCGACCTGAACCGCGCCCACCGCGTGATCCACCAGCTCGAAGCCGGTATCTGCTGGATCAATGCCTGGGGTGAGTCCGATGCCAAGATGCCGGTGGGCGGCTACAAGCAATCGGGCGTGGGCCGGGAAAACGGCATCAGTTCGCTGAACAACTTCACCCGCATCAAGTCGGTGCAGGTCGAACTGGGCGATTACGCGTCGGTGTTCTGATTGGACATGAGGCCTTGAGTGAACGCTGTTGTGGCGAGGGGATTTATCCCCGTGGGGCTGCGTAGCAGCCCCTCCCCAAGGCCCCCCCATTCTTCAGACAAACCCAGTCGCTGATTTACGACTGCTGCGCAGCCGAACGGGGATAAATCCCCTCGCCACAGGTTCTGCGGCGTCAAGGCGACCACGACCTGAACCCAATTCAAAAGAGGGTGCATTTCATGTCCCACGTATTCGACTACATCATCATCGGCGCCGGCTCGGCCGGTAACACCCTGGCCACCCGCCTGACCGAAGACGAAGGCGTCACCGTCCTGCTGCTCGAAGCCGGCGGCCCGGACTATCGCCTCGACTTCCGTACGCAAATGCCCGCCGCCCTGGCGTTCCCGCTGCAAGGCCGGCGCTACAACTGGGCCTACGAGACCGACCCGGAGCCGCACATGAACGGCCGCCGCATGGAGTGCGGTCGAGGCAAGGGCCTGGGCGGCTCTTCGCTGATCAACGGCATGTGCTACATCCGCGGCAACGCCCTGGACTATGACAACTGGGCAAAACTGCCTGGCCTCGAGGACTGGACGTACCTGGACTGCCTGCCTTACTTCAGGAAAGCGGAGACCCGGGACATCGGCCCGAACGATTACCACGGCGGCGACGGTCCGGTCAGCGTGACCACCCCCAAGGCCGGCAACAACCCGTTGTTCCACGCCATGGTCGAGGCCGGCGTACAGGCCGGTTACCCGCGTACCGAAGACCTCAACGGCTACCAGCAGGAAGGCTTCGGCCCGATGGACCGTACCGTCACCCCCAATGGCCGTCGTGCCAGTACCGCGCGCGGATACCTGGACGTGGCCAAGAAGCGTTCGACCCTGACCATCGTCACCCACGCCCTGACCGACAAGATCCTGTTCGAAGGCAAGCGTGCGGTCGGCGTGCGTTACCTGGTGGGCGCCGCCGAAGAGCGGGTCGAAGCCCGGGCGCGCAAGGAAGTGCTGCTGTGCTCCGGCGCCATCGCCTCGCCACAGATCCTGCAACGCTCTGGCGTCGGTCCGGCCAAGCTGCTGGAAAGCCTCGACATCCCGGTGGTCCACGACCTGCCGGGTGTCGGTGAAAATCTGCAGGATCACCTCGAGTTGTACCTGCAATACGCCTGCACCCAACCGGTCTCGCTGTACCCGTCGCTGCTCTGGTACAACCAGCCGGCCATCGGTGCCGAGTGGCTGTTCAACGGCACCGGTATCGGCGCCAGCAACCAGTTCGAGGCCGGCGGTTTCATCCGCACCCGCCCGGAATTCGATTGGCCGAACATCCAGTACCACTTCCTGCCCGTGGCGATTAACTACAACGGCAGCAACGGCGTGAAGGAACACGGCTTCCAGGCGCACATGGGCTCGATGCGCTCGCCAAGCCGCGGCCGGATCCAGGCCAAGTCCAAGGACCCGCGCCAGCACCCGAGCATCCTGTTCAACTACATGGCGACCGAGCAGGACTGGCAGGAATTTCGCGATGGCATTCGCCTGACCCGCGAGATCATGCAGCAGCCGGCGCTCGATCCGTTCCGTGGCCGCGAGATCAGCCCGGGCATCGAGGTGCAGACGGACGCGCAACTGGACCAGTTCATCCGCGAGCACGCCGAAACCGCGTTCCACCCGTCCTGCTCGTGCAAGATGGGCACCGACGACATGGCGGTGGTGGATGGCGAAGGTCGCGTGCATGGCATGCAAGGACTGCGCGTGGTGGATGCCTCGATCATGCCGATCATCACCACCGGCAACCTGAACGCGCCGACGATCATGATCGCCGAGAAAATCGCCGACAAGATCCGTGGTCGCAAGCCATTGCCACGCAGCACTGCCCCGTACTACGTGGCCGGCGATGCGCCGGTGCGCGGCAAGCCACTGCGGGAAGTCGGGCCTATGGCCCAGTAAGACTCAAGCTCGCTTGGATAAAGATCGCTCCCACGCAGAGCGTGGGAATGATCTCCAACGATCTTTACAGCAGCATCCTGCTCGCGATGGCGCTCGACCAGGCCCTCAAATTCCCTTCTACCTTGATCCCACCCCCACCCCAGGCCTAATCTAGAGCCGCCGCGTCAAATCACCGCACTGCGCCGCACCCTCGCTCCAGACAAGGAGGTTCCATGTTCGACTTCCACCCCCAGCTCAAGCAGCGTTTTGCTGCCTTGCGCACGGGCGCTGAATTCTTTTCCCTGCGTTACGTGCGCGAGTCCGGCCAGCACCTGTCGGTGCGCAAGAATGTCGCCGAACCGCCCAGCCTGGGCCGTGATGAAGGGGCGATGCTCACGGTGCGGGTCAACGGGGTCGAGGCGTATGCCGCTACCAACGATCTGTCCCAAACCGGCCTGCAAGCGGCGCTGGAACGAGCCGAGCAACAGGCCCGCCGGCTCAAGCCCCACGCCCTGCTAGACCTGCGCGAGCAAGCGGTGTCCAGCGACCGCGCCGATTACTTCTCGCCGAATTTCGACCAGGCCTTCCCACCACTGAGCGATTGCTACCAATTGCTCGGCGACGAGTCAGCCGCAGTGCCTCAGGACGAGCGCCTGGTGAACTGGCAAGCCAGCATCGGCCTGACCCAGGTCGAGCAGATCTACCTCAACAGTGCCGGTGCTGAATTGCGCCAGGCCCAACGTTTCATCTACCCAGCCCTGGAAGTCACCGCCTTCGACGGCAACGACAGCCAGACCCGCACCCTGGGCCGGGAAAATTTCGGCCAGCAAGGCAGCTTCGATGTGATCAGCCGCAGCGGCCTGCTCGGCGCCGGGCTGAAAATCGCCGACCAGGCCCTGCAACTGCTGCTGGCACCGAACACCCCGCAAGGCCCCCGCGACCTGCTGCTGATGCCTGACCAGATGATGTTGCAGATCCACGAATCCATCGGCCATCCGCTGGAACTGGACCGCATCCTCGGGGACGAGCGCAATTACGCCGGCACCAGCTTCGTCAAGGCCAGCGACTTCGGACACCTGCAATACGGCTCCAACCTCTTGAACGTGACCTTCGACCCGAACATTCCCGAAGAATTGGCCAGCTACAGCCATGACGACGATGGCAGCGCCGCCAGCAAACAGTTCCTGATTCGTGAAGGCCTGCTGCTGCGTCCACTGGGCGGCGCACTGTCACAGTTCCGTGCTGGCCTGGACGGTGTCGCCAACAGCCGCGCCTGCGGCTGGAATCGCCCGCCCATCGACCGCATGGCAAACCTGAACATCGAACCCGGCGACCAATCCCTGGAACAACTGATCCAAGGCACCGAGCACGGCGTGCTGATGCGCACCAACCGTTCCTGGTCCATCGACGACGCCCGCAACAAATTCCAGTTCGGCTGCGAATGGGGCCAGTTGATCGAGAACGGCGAGCTCAAGGGCGTGGTGAAGAACCCCAACTACCGGGGTATTTCCGCGCAATTCTGGAAGAGCCTGCGCGCCGTGGGCGATGCCAGCACCTTCCAGGTCCTGGGCACGCCGAACTGTGGCAAGGGCGAACCGAACCAGGTCATCCGCGTCGGCCATGCCTCGCCGGCCTGCGTGTTCAGCAACGTTGATGTGTTTGGGGGAGATGCCTGATGAGCACTGTCAAGAATCCGGCCGAGGCATTCAAGGCGTTGGTCGAGTGGCTGCGCGATGCCTTGCACGAGCCTGAACAGTTCACCCTCGGCTACGCCGCCGAGTCCTCGGCCTTCGTCCGTTTCAACCATGGCAAGGTCCGCCAGGCCGGCCTGGTGCAGCAAGCCAATGTCAGTTTCAAACTGATCGACGACGGACGCCACGCCGACTTGCAGATCACCTTGTCCGGCGAAGCCGAGACGGATTTGCAACGTTTGGCCGAAGGCCTGCAACAGCTGCGCGAAACCTTGCCGCTGCTGCCCCGCGATCCATACCTGCTGCTCAACCACGCCCACTGGCAGAGCCATAACGTGCAGGACCATCCGTTGCCGGACACCGAGCAGGCCGTGGCCGAAATCAGCCGCGCCGCCGAAGGCCTGGACCTGGTGGGGTTCTACGCCGCCGGGCCCATCAGTCGAGGTTTCGCCAGTTCTGCGGGGGCGTTCGGCTGGCACCAGGCCAACAGCTTCAACTTCGATTTCAGCCTGTTCCATGAAAACGGCCAGGCCGTGAAAGCCAGTTACGCCGGGCATGAATGGAGCAGTGACGGATTTTCCCGGCGCTTCGAACAGGCCCGCGAGCAACTGGCGTTTCTCGGCCTGCCGTTGCGCACGTTGCCGCCCGGCGAATACCGCGCCTACCTGGCGCCGGCCGCCCTGGAAGAGATCATGGGCATGCTCAGTTGGGGTGGGTTCTCGGCCCGGGCGATTGCCAGCAAGCAGAGCCCGTTGCAGAAGTTCTACGCCAACGAAGCAAGCTTGAGCCCCAACGTGTGGCTGAGCGAGCAGGTCAGCGGCTCCTTGAGCCCGGCGTTTTCCGACGAAGGTTATCCCCGCGATGACCTGGGGCTGATCGCCAAGGGCACGGCCAATGCGCAGTTGGTCAACTCCCGCAGCGCCGCTGAATACGGCCTCGCCGCCAACGGCGCCAGCAGCTACGAATACCCTACGGCGCTGGACATGCGGGGCGGACAGCTGGAGCACAAATACATCCTCGAACAACTTGGCACCGGGCTGTACATCAGCAACCTCTGGTACCTGAACTACTCGGACCAACCGGCCGCCCGCCTGACCGGCATGACCCGCTTCGCCACGTTCTGGGTCGAGAACGGCCAGATCGTCGCGCCGGTCAGCACCATGCGCTTCGACGACAGCGTCTACAGCCTGCTCGGCTCGCAACTCGAAGGCCTGACTCGAGAGCGGGAACTGCTGCTCTCGGCCAGCACCTACAGCCAGCGGGCCACGGCCTCGATGTTGTTGCCGGGGGCGCTGGTGAAGCGGTTGACCTTGACGTTGTAATGACCGGAGTTGTACCCCTGTGGCGAGGGAGCTTGCTCCCGCTCGACTGCGCAGCAGTCGCAAAACCCTGCTGACCCAACGCATCTGAAACACCGCGGTGCCTGGTTTTAGGGTTGCTTCGCAACCCAGCGGGAGCAAGCTCCCTCGCCACAACAGCGATACCTGTTCCTGATCAACACTTCATACAAGAGGTCCCATGCCCAACCGCGCACCGCTCGACGCCGTCACCGCCCGCTGGCTTCCGTGGGTGGTGGCGATTGCCTTCTTCATGCAGTCCCTGGACGGGACCATCCTCAACACCGCCCTGCCCGCCATGGCCAGCGACCTGGCGGAAAACCCGCTGCGCATGCAGGGCGTGATCATCGCCTACATGCTCACCGTGGCGTTGCTGATCCCAGCCTCGGGCTGGATCGCCGACCGTTTCGGCACCAAGAAGATTTTCTTCGGGGCGATCCTGCTGTTCAGCTTCGGCTCGTTGCTGTGCGCCTTATCCAATTCGTTGAGCATGCTGATCGGAGCCCGGGTCATCCAGGGCCTGGGCGGTGCGCTGATGCTGCCGGTGGGCAGGCTGGTGGTGCTGCGGGCGTATCCGCGCTCGGAACTGGTGCGGATCATGGGCTTCATCACCATCCCCGGCCTGCTCGGCCCGCTGATCGGCCCGACCATGGGCGGTTGGATGGTGGAGTACCTGACCTGGCACTGGATCTTCATCATCAACCTGCCGGTGGGCGTGATCGGCTGTTATGCGGTGTGGAAGTTCATCCCCGACCTGCGCGGCAGCGAGCGCACCCGGTTCGATGGCCTGGGGTTCCTGCTGTTCGGTGCGGCGATGGTGCTGATCACCATCGCCATGGAAGGCCTGGGTGAACTGCACCTGCCGCACCTGCGGGTGATGCTGTTGCTGTTCGGCGGCATGGCCTGCCTGGCGGCCTATTGGCTGCGGGCCGGGCACGTCGAGAATGCGCTGTTCCCGCCATCGCTGTTCAAGACCCGGACCTTCGCCGTGGGCATTCTTGGCAACCTGTTCGCGCGCCTGGGCAGCGGTGCCCTGCCGTTCCTGGTGCCGTTGCTGCTGCAAGTCGCCCTGGGCTATTCACCGTCCCAGGCCGGCATGAGCATGCTGCCCCTGGCAGCGGCGGCCATGGTCGCCAAGTCCGTGGCCCGGCCGCTGATCGAACACCTGGGCTATCGCATCGTCCTGACCGGCAACACCCTCGCCCTGGGCCTGATGCTGGCGAGCATGGGCCTGGTCAGCGAACAGACGCCGTATTGGCTATTGCTGGCGCAACTGGCGGTGCTGGGCGCGATCAACTCGCTGCAATTCACCGCGATGAACACCGTGACCCTGATCGACCTGGACGACGCCAGCGCCAGCAGCGGCAACAGCCTGCTGTCGGTGGTGGCGCAGCTGTCCCTGAGCCTCGGCGTGGCCTGCGCCGGCGCCCTGCTCGGCGGCTTTACCGCCCAGGTGGGTAACGACGGGGTCGATACCGTGCTGGGCGCGTTCCAGCTGACCTTCGTAACGGTGGGGATCATGGCGATGCTGGCAGCGACGATTTTTTCCCAGTTGTCCAAGCAGGATGGGCGGCGGCAGAAGCGTCACGACGAGCATATCGAGCACTAAGCCGAGCTTGAGTGGCTTCGGTGAGCTTTTGTGGCGAGGGGATTTATCCCCGCTGGGTTGCGAAGCAGCCCCAAAAAAGGTTGAACGCGATCAGCCTGGCTCACCGAGCTGACAGATTGGGGGCTGCTTCGCAGCCAGCGGGGATAAATCCCCTCGCCACAATAAATTCCCGCCACATGTTCTGCGGTTTGGCCCTCACAGCTCGTCCAGAACTTTCGAAGAAAGTGGCACGAGGCTGCTACACTGCGCAACATTTTGTTTTGCAGGCCAGTCCCGTGACCACCATTGCCACCGCTTTTAATACTTTGCCGCTGTCCGCCGCCATGCTGGCTAACCTCGAATCACTCGGTTATGCCCAGATGACGCCGATCCAGGCGCAAAGCTTGCCGGTGATTCTCAAGGGCATGGACCTGATCGCCCAGGCCAAGACCGGCAGCGGCAAGACCGCGGCTTTTGGCATCGGCCTGCTGAACCCGATCAACCCGCGCTTCTTCGGCTGCCAGGCCCTGGTGATGTGCCCGACCCGTGAGCTGGCCGACCAGGTCGCCAAGGAAATCCGTCGCCTGGCCCGCGCCGAAGACAACATCAAGGTCCTGACCCTGTGCGGTGGCGTGTCGTTCGGCCCGCAGATCGCTTCCCTGGAACACGGTGCCCACATCATCGTCGGCACGCCAGGACGCATCCAGCAGCACCTGCGCAAAGGTTCGCTGGTGCTCGATGGCCTCAACACGCTGATCCTCGACGAAGCCGACCGCATGCTCGACATGGGCTTCTACGACGCCATCGAAGACATCATCCAGCAGACCCCGGAACGCCGCCAGACGCTGCTGTTTTCCGCCACCTACCCGGTGGGCATCAAGCAACTGTCGTCCAAGTTCATGCGTAACCCGCAGCAAGTGAAGGCCGAGGCGTTCCACTCCGACGCGCAGATCGAGCAGCGCTTCTACGAGATCGCCCCCGAGGAACGCATGGACGCAGTGGTCAAGGTCCTGGCGCATTTCCGCCCGGCCTCCTGCGTGGCGTTCTGTTTCACCAAGCAGCAGGTCCAGGAAACCGTCGATCACCTGACGTCCAAGGGCATCTCGGCCGTCGGCCTGCACGGCGACCTGGAACAGCGCGACCGCGACCAGGTACTGGCGATGTTCGCCAACCGCAGCACCTCGGTGCTGGTAGCCACCGACGTGGCGGCCCGCGGCCTGGACATCGATGCACTGGACATGGTGATCAACGTCGAACTGGCCCGGGACTCGGAAATCCATATCCACCGTGTCGGCCGCACTGGCCGTGCCGGGGAGAAAGGCATCGCCATCAGCCTGGTGGCGCCGTCCGAAGCCCACCGCGCCCAGGCCATCGAGCAGTTGCAGAAGTCACCGCTGAGCTGGGACCAACTGGACAACCTCAAGCCCCAGGGCGGCGGCCCGTTGTTGCCGGCCATGAGCACTCTGTGCATCGGCGCCGGGCGCAAGGACAAGGTCCGCCCCGGCGACATCCTCGGTGCCCTGACCGGCGAGGCCGGCATCCCTGGCGCCCAGGTCGGCAAAATCGCGATCTTCGATTTCCAGGCCTACGTGGCCGTGGAACGCGGCATCGCCAAGCAGGCCCTGCAGCGCCTGAACGATGGCAAGATCAAGGGCCGGTCGTTGCGGGTGCGGATCCTCTGACCGCTGTTGATTCACCCTGTGGCGAGGGAGCTTGCTCCCGCTGGGCTGCGCAGCAGCCCTGAAAACCATGAACGCGATGCTTCAGACAGTTCGCTGGCTTTTCGACCGCTTCGCGCTCGAGCGGGAGCAAGCTCCCTCGCCACAAGAGCGAACTCCTGTCAGACCCCAGATATGCAGAGGACACCGTTTTGCGCTCTACCGAAGTCGTGATCATTGGCGCTGGCGCCGCAGGGTTGATGTGCGCACTGACCGCCGCCGCGCGCGGGCGGCAGGTGATGTTGCTGGACCACGCCAACAAGGCCGGCAAGAAAATCCTCATGTCGGGCGGTGGGCGCTGTAATTTCACCAACATGTACACCGAGCCAGGCAATTTCCTCTCGCAGAACCCGCACTTCTGCAAATCGGCCCTGGCCCGCTACACCCAATGGGACTTCATTGCCCTGGTGGCCAAGCACGGCGTGCCCTATCACGAGAAAAAGCTCGGCCAGTTGTTCTGCGATAACAAATCCAGCGACATCCTCGGCCTGCTCTTGGATGAATGCGACCAGGCCGGCGCCAGCCTGCATCTGGACACCTCGATTACACAGATCGAAAAAGCCGACGGCGGCTACCTGCTGCAAACCACCCTTGGCGCTATCGCCTGCCAGTCCCTGGTGATCGCCACGGGCGGGCTGTCGATCCCAACCCTGGGGGCGACCGGTTTCGGCTATCAGGTGGCAAAACAGTTTGGCCATGAACTGCTGCCCACCCGCGCCGGCCTGGTGCCGTTCACCATCACCGATCAGCTCAAGGCGCTGTGCACCGAGTTGTCAGGCACCTCGGTGGATTGCCTGGTGAGCTGCAACGACCAGAGCTTTCGCGAGAACATCCTGTTCACCCATCGCGGCCTGAGCGGTCCGGCAATCCTGCAGATTTCCTCGTTCTGGGAATCGGGGGACACGGTACAGATCAATCTGTTGCCGGACCACGACGTGCCGCAATGGCTGCAACAGCAGCAGAGCGAACGCCCCAATAGCGAGCTCAAGACGTTGCTGGGCGAGTTGTTCACCAAGAAAATGGCCAACCTGCTGGCCGACACCTGGTTCGTCTCCAAGCCCATGAAGCAATACACCCACGCGGAGCTGGCAGACATCGCCGAAAAACTGGCGAGCTGGAACGTCGTCCCCGCTGGCACCGAAGGCTACCGCACCGCAGAAGTCACCCTGGGCGGCGTCGATACCCGGGAAGTCTCGTCCAAGACCATGGAGTCGCTGAAAAGCCCCGGCCTGTATTTCATCGGCGAAGTGCTGGATGTCACGGGGCACCTGGGTGGGTTCAACTTCCAATGGGCGTGGGCTTCGGGGTATGCCGCCGCGCAGTACGTCTGATCCCCACCTGGGTTGAGCCTGCTTTTGTGGCGAGGGAGCTTGCTCCCGCTGGGCTGCGCAGCAGCCCCCTCTCAAGCTCACTCAATCAACCTGATCCACCGTGTCGCCGGGTTT